>NZ_JBELLZ010000014.1:0-53311 GCF_042096255.1 Sphingomonas sp.
CGACGGCATGGAGGTGACGCAGTTCACCTATTTCCAGCAGATGGGCGGCTTCGACTGCAAGCCCGTGTCGGGCGAGCTGACCTACGGGCTGGAACGCCTCGCCATGTACATCCAGAACGTCGACAATGTGTACGACCTCGCCTTCAACGATGACGGCGTGAGCTACGGCGACGTCTTCCTCGACAACGAGCGCCAGATGTCCGCGTGGAACTTCGAGGTGGCGGACACCGACGCGTTGTTCGACCTGTTCCGCAAGGCGGCGGCGGAATGCGAGAACAGCCTTGCGCGGGGCCTGCCGATCCCGGCCTATGAGCAGGCGATCGAGGCGAGCCACGTCTTCAACCTCCTCCAGGCCCGCGGCGTCATCTCGGTCGCCGAGCGCCAGGCCTATATCGGCCGCGTCCGCGACCTCGCGAAGGGTGCCTGCGCGGCGTATATGGAAAAGAACGGGTGGGCGGCGTGAGCCGCGGAAATCCTCCCCGGGACGGGGAGGTGGCAGCCCGCAGGGCTGACGGAGGGGGCTCGAAGTCGTTCCGCCGGCCTGAGGTGTACGAAGCGCGCAAGGCACGGCGGACCATGAGCCTCCCCGAAGTCCTGCTCTGGCAGCGCCTCAAGGGCTCGCCTAGCGGCATCGCTTTCCGGAAGCAGCATCCGATCGGTCCTTATCGCGCTGATTTCTACTGCGCTGCGGCCAAGCTCGTGATCGAAGTCGATGGCGCTGCCCACGACATGGGGGATCGGCCGGCCCGTGATGAGGCAAGGACGACGGCGCTCGAAGCACAAGGATATCGTGTGATCCGCACTCCCGCCGGCGAGGTCCTGCGCAGCGCCGACACGGCGGCTGCCTCGATCGTTGCACTTGCCGCCCGCCCCCTCCACCATCGGCCTGCGGCCGACGGTCCCCCTCCCCGTGCCGGGGAGGATTTCTGATGACCGACTTCCTTCTCGAACTCCGTTCCGAAGAGATCCCCGCGCGCATGCAGGCCAGGGCACGCGAGGACCTTGCGCGGCTGTTCGCCGCCGAGCTGGCCAAGGCCGGCCTCGCCGCGGGCGAGACCGTCACGTACGCCACCCCCCGCCGCCTGGCGTTGATCGCGCGCGGGCTTCCGCAAGCGACGGAGGCGGTGCGCGAGGAGGTGAAGGGCCCCAAGGCCTCCGCCCCGCCGCAGGCACTGGAAGGCTTCCTGCGCAAGACCGGCCTCGCGCGCGAGCAGCTGGAGGAGCGCGGCGGCGTGCTCTTCGCGGTCACCGAGCGGCCCGGCCGCGCCACCGCGGAAGTGCTGGCCGAGGCGATCCCGGCGGTGATCCGCGCCTTCCCCTGGCCCAAGTCGATGCGCTGGGGCGAAGCCTCGCTCTCCACCGAGACCTTGCGCTGGGTCCGCCCGCTCCAGGGCATCGTCGCGCTGTTCGGCGAGGATGTCGTGCCGGTGGAGATCGCCGGCGTGACGAGCGGCGCGGCGACGGTGGGGCACCGCTTCCACCATCCCGGCGCGATCACGATCGGCTCGGCGGACGATTACGTCGAGAAATTGCGCGCCTGCCATGTCATCGTCGACCAGGACGCGCGCGCCGCGATCATTCGCGAGCGTGCCGCTGCGCTCGCCGCCGAGGCCGGGCTGGTGCTGGTCGAGGACGAGGGGCTGGTGGCCGAGAATGCCGGTCTCACCGAATGGCCGGTGCCCTTGCTCGGCCGCTTCGACGCGGCGTTCCTCGACGTGCCGCCCGAGGTGATCCAGCTCACCGCCCGGGTGAACCAGAAGTATTTCGTCTGCCGGGATCGCGCCGGCAAGCTCGCCAACGCCTTCGTCTGCACCGCCAATATCGAGGCGACCGACGGCGGCGCCAAGATCGTCGAGGGCAACCGCAAGGTTCTCGCCGCCCGCCTCTCGGACGCGCGCTTCTTCTACGACACCGACCTCAAGGTGCCGCTGGAGGTCCAGGCCGAGAAGCTGGGCAAGATCGTCTTCCACGAGAAGCTCGGCACGGTGGCGGACAAGGTCGATCGCGTCGCCAAGCTCGCCCGCTGGCTGGTGGAAGAGGGGATCATCAAATCCTCCCCGCTGCGCGGGGAGGGGGACCATGCGCAGCATGGTGGAGGGGCGGCTGCCACGAGCGCCTCGCCCGCGGACAGCCCCCTCCACCACGCCTCCGGCGCGGTCCCCCTCCCCGCAAACGGGGAGGATCGGGAGCGGCTGGCCGCCCTCGCGGAACGCGCCGCGCGCCTCTGCAAGGCGGACCTCGTCACCGGCATGGTCGGCGAGTTCCCCGAACTCCAGGGCCTGATGGGCGGCTATTACGCCGCCGCGCAGGGCGAGCCGCTCGAGGTCGCCGCGGCGATCCGCGATCACTACAAGCCGGTCGGGCAGGGCGACGAGGTCCCGACCGCACCGGTAACGGTGGCGGTGAGCCTCGCGGACAAGCTGGATACGCTTCTCGCCTATTTCGCCGTCGATGAGGTGCCTACAGGTTCGAAAGATCCGTTCGCGCTAAGACGAACCGCTCTGTCCATCATCCGATTAATACAGGTCAATGGGCTTCGGTTGAACCTTAAGCTTGCGACAGGCATGCCAGCAAGTCGAATCGCGGCTACTCAAATCGTGAGGCAAGGTAAGGAGCTTCAATCGGTTGTACGAAGCGCATTTGAGCTGTCTGGCGCCTCGGAGCGCGAGATTGCAGATGCGATTAGTGCGCGCATGGATGCTGCTATTCAAGCTAGTCCCTTGCTTGATAACGCAGCCGACATCATCCGCATGTCGCTTCAGGGTAGATACAAAGCGTACGTCTTCATGGTAGACCGCCTCAAGGTCCAGCAGCGCGAGGCCGGCGTCCGCCACGACCTGATCGACGCCGTCTTCGCGCTCGGCGGCGAGGACGATCTCGTCCGCCTGCTCGCCCGCGTCCGCGCGCTCCAGGCGTTCGTCGGCACGGAGGACGGCGCCAACCTCCTCGCCGGCTACAAGCGCGCGGCGAACATCCTGAAGAAGGAGGGGTACAACCCCTCTCCCCTTGTGGGAGAGGGAGGGGCCCGCTCGGCGTCAGCCGAGTGGGAGGGAGAGGGGGCGACAGAAACCGCGAGCCTCACTCCCGCTCATCCCTCCGCGCCTTCGGCGCTCCCTCCTTCTCCCACAGGGGGAGAAGGAATTCCGCTTTCCTACACGCCCGAAAAGGCAGAGGCTGCCCTCACCGCCGCGCTCGATTCGGCCGAGCCCGCTGCTGCCCGGGCGGTGGCGGCGGAGGAGTTCGAGGCGGCGATGGCGGCGCTCGCCACCCTGCGCGCGCCGATCGACGCGTTCTTTGACACGGTGACCGTCAACGATCCCGACGCGGAAAAGCGCGCCGCGCGGCTGGCGCTGCTCGCCCGCGTCCGCGCCGCAGTCCACACCGTGGCGGACTTCTCGCGCATCGAAGGCTGAGGCGCGAAACCGTGTCGAGGGTGTCAAGTTCGTGTCAACTTCCGCCGGCCCGTTGTCCCCGCAACGGCGGGCGCTGTTAGCGATACCCCGGGACACAAGCCTGTCGTAGGGGCTTGCAATCGTGCGCCGTCCGGTGTGTTGCGGCGCAACAACAAAGCATCACGGAGGACGACCATGGCGACTGCGGCATCCCATCAGGAGGAGCCCCGCTACGTCTTCCGTTTCGGTGGCGGCGTGTCCGAAGGCAAGGCGGGCGACAAGAACCTGCTCGGCGGCAAGGGCGCGAACCTCGCCGAGATGGCGTCGATCGGCCTGCCCGTGCCGCCCGGCTTCACGATCAGCACCGAGATGTGCACGCGCTATTATGAGGAAGGCGAGACCTTCCCGCAGTCGCTCCGCGACGAGGTGGCCGAGGGGATCGCGCACATCGAGAAGGTGACCGGCAAAAGCTTCGGCGATGCGACCGATCCGCAGCTCGTCTCGGTCCGTTCGGGCGCGCGCGTGTCGATGCCGGGCATGATGGATACGGTCCTCAATCTCGGCCTCAACGACCAGACCGTCGAGGGGCTGGCCAAGGGCAGCGGCGACGATCGCTTCGCCTGGGACAGCTATCGCCGCTTCATCCAGATGTATGCCGATGTGGTGCTCGAGCTGGATCACGGCGCCTTCGAGGAAGCGCTGGAGATCGCCAAGGAAGACAACGGCTTCACCCTCGATACCGAGCTGACCGCCGACCACCTCCGCGCGCTGGTCGCCGAGTACAAGCAGATCGTTCAGCGCGAGTGGAACAAGCCCTTTCCGCAGGACGTCCACGACCAGCTCTGGGGCGCGATCGGCGCGGTGTTCGGCAGCTGGCAGTCGGAGCGCGCCAAGGTCTACCGCCGGCTGAACGACATCCCCGCCAGCTGGGGCACCGCGGTCAACGTGCAGGCGATGGTGTTCGGCAACATGGGCGAGACGAGCGCCACCGGCGTCGCCTTCACCCGCGATCCCGCCAAGGGAGACCGCGCTTATTACGGCGAGTTCCTGATCAACGCGCAGGGCGAGGATGTCGTCGCCGGCATCCGCACGCCCCAGTATCTCACGAAGGCCGCGCGCGAGGACGCCGGCGCCAAGGCCGCCTCGATGGAAGAGGCGATGCCGGCGGTTTATGCCGAGCTGGCGGCGGTGTTCGACCGGCTCGAGACGCATTACCGCGACATGCAGGACATCGAGTTCACGGTGGAGCAGGGCAAGCTCTGGATGCTCCAGACCCGCTCGGGCAAGCGCACTGCCAAGGCCGCGCTCAAGATCGCCGTCGAGATGGCCAGCGAAGAACTGATCACCCGCGAGGAGGCGATCGCCCGCGTCGATCCGCAGGCGCTCGACCAGCTGCTTCACCCGACCCTCGACCCTGAAGCCAAGCGCGACGTGCTGACCAAGGGCCTGCCCGCCAGCCCCGGCGCGGCGAGCGGCGCGGCGGTATTCGACGCCGATACCGCCGAGCGCTGGGCGGCGGACGGCAAGTCGGTGATCCTGGTCCGCACGGAGACCAGCCCGGAGGACATCCATGGCATGCACGCCGCCAAGGGCATCCTCACCGCGCGCGGCGGCATGACCAGCCACGCGGCGGTGGTGGCACGCGGCATGGGCCGGCCCTGCGTGTCGGGCGCGGGCTCGCTGTCGATCTCGGCGAAGGACAAGGTGCTGCGCGTCGCCGGTCGCGAGGTGCGCGAGGGCGACACGCTGACCATCGACGGCGCCACCGGCGAGGTGATGGCGGGCGAAGTCGCGACCATCCAGCCCGAGCTGGCGGGTGACTTCGGCACGCTAATGGAATGGGCCGACGGCGTCCGCCGCCTCAAGGTCCGCGCCAACGCCGAGACCCCGCTCGACTGCAAGACCGCGCGCGACTTCGGCGCCGAAGGCGTCGGTCTGTGCCGCACCGAGCATATGTTCTTCGACGCGGCGCGCATCACCGCGGTCCGCCAGATGATCCTGGCCAGCGACGAGGCGGGCCGCCGCGCCGCGTTGGAGAAACTGCTGCCCGAGCAGCGCGCCGACTTCCAGGCGATCTTCGAGGTGATGGCGGGCCTGCCCGTCACGATCCGCCTGCTCGATCCGCCACTCCACGAGTTCCTGCCGCATGAGGAGGCGGAATTCGCCGAAGTGGCGAGCGCGGCTGGTGTCGATGTCGACACGCTCAAGCGCCGCGCCGCCGAATTGCACGAGTTCAACCCGATGCTCGGCCATCGCGGCTGCCGTCTCGGCGTCACCTATCCCGAGATCTACGAGATGCAGGCGCGGGCGATCTTCGAGGCGGCGCTCGATGTCGCGGAGAAGAGCGGGGACGCGCCGATCCCCGAGGTGATGATCCCGCTGGTCGCCACGCGGCGCGAGCTCGACCTGATGAAGGCGGTGGTGGACCGCGCCGCCAAGGCGGTATTCGAGGAGCGCGGCAAGACTGTCGATTATCTGGTCGGCACGATGATCGAGCTGCCCCGAGCGGCGCTCCGCGCGGGCGAGATCGCGGAGGCGGGCGAGTTCTTCTCCTTCGGCACCAACGACCTGACCCAGACTACCTTGGGCGTAAGCCGCGACGACGCGAGCCGTTTCCTGGGTGCCTATGTGGAGCAGGGCATCTACGCCAAGGACCCGTTTGTCAGCCTCGATGTCGAGGGCGTCGGCGAGCTGGTGACGCTGGCGGCCGAGCGCGGCCGGACGACCCGGCCCGACATCAAGCTGGGCATCTGCGGCGAGCATGGCGGCGACCCGGCGAGCATCGCCTTCTGCGAGAGCGTCGGCCTGGATTACGTCAGCGCCTCGCCCTATCGCGTGCCGATCGCCCGGCTGGCGGCGGCGCAAGCGGCGCTGAGGACGAAGTAACAACGCCGTTCGTGCTGAGCGAAGTCGAAGCACCTGCCGCAACGGTGGGGCTTGGCCTTCGACTTCGCTCAGGCTGAGCGGAATACAGGGTCATGGGCGGGACGTCAGCTCCCGAACCCGCTCTCCAGATACCGCTCGGCCAGCGTGCAATGCATCGCGATGCCGCGCGCCATCGTCGCCTCGTCGATGGTCATGCGGGTATTGTGGAGCGGCGGGTTGGACGCTGGATCGGAGCCCTCCGGCGCCACGCCCATGAACGCCATCGCGCCGGGCACCTCCTGGAGCACGTAGCTGAAGTCCTCGCCGCCCATCATCGGCGCGGGCATCGGCACCCAGGCGGCGCCCAGGTCCGCGGCAACGCCCTGCATCATCGCGGTAGCGCGCGGGTCGCAGAGCGTGACCGGATAACCCTCGTCAATCTCCACCTCCGCGGTCATGCCGTGCGCGGCGGCGATGCCCTCCACCGTGCGGCGGAAGGCGGCGCGGGTCGCCTCGCGCGTGGCGGGCGAGAGCGTGCGCAGCGTGCCCATGATCCGCGCCTCCTCCGGGATGATGTTGTGCGACGAACCGGCATGGACCTGGGTGATCGTCAGCACGGCCGGATCGGCGACGGGCACCTGCCGCGCGATCATCACCTGGAGCGCGCCGACGATCTCGCACGCCACCGGGATCGGATCGCGGCAGTCGTGCGGCATGGCGGCATGCCCGCCCTTGCCGCGGATGGTGGCGTGCACGGTGTCCGTGGACGCGAGCAGCGGCCCCGGCCGGCCGACGAACACGCCCGCGGGGGCATTGGGATAGATGTGCAGCGCGAACGCCGCGTCCGGAGCGGGATCGGTCAGCAGTCCGTCGCGGATCATCTCGCGCGCGCCGTGATGCCCTTCCTCGCCGGGCTGGAACATGAAGACGACCGTGCCGGGCAGCGCATCGCGTCGCGCGCTCAGCGCCTTGGCCGCGCCGACCAGCATTGCCGTATGCGAATCGTGCCCGCAGGCGTGCATCGCGCCGGACACCGTGCTGGCGAAGGGCAGGCCGGTCTCCTCCTGCATCGGCAGCGCGTCCATGTCGCCGCGCAGCAGCACGGTGCGGCCGTTGTCGCCGCGCTGCCCGCGCAGGATCGCGATCAGTCCGCTGGTGGAGGGCCCCTCGCGATACTCGAGCGGCAGCCCGGCGAGCGCCGCCTTGATCTTGGCGGTGGTCCGGTCGCAGCGCAGGCCGATCTCCGGATCGGCATGGATGGCGCGGCGCAGCGCGATCGTCTCGTCCAGCTCGGCAAGCCCGGCGGCGGTCCAGTCGTGGCGGGAGGCGTTCATCGGGATCTCCTGAGCTTGCGGGCAGGTTAGGCCAATCCGCGATGAACCTCCACCGGTCCGTCTCGTTTGCCTGCCCGAAGGAGAACGCCGATGACCGAGACCCGCGATCCCACCGCGAAATATCCCAAGCCGCCTTTCGAGCGGCAGACCCAGGAATGGCCGGGTCTCGCCCGCGAAATGACGCCCAAGCCTGACCATGGCGAGGAGAGCTATGTTGGCTCCGGCCGCCTGGCCGGTCGCCGCGCCCTGATCACTGGCGGGGACTCCGGCATGGGCCGCGCCGCCGCGATCGCCTTCGCGCGCGAAGGTGCCGACGTGGCGATCAACTACTTTCCCAACGAACAGGCCGATGCCGACGAGGTGGTCGCGCTGATCGAGCAGGCGGGCCGCAGGGCGGTGGCGATCCCCGGCGACCTCAAGGACGAGGCCTTCTGCCGCCGGCTGGTGGGCGACGCGGCGGCGGGGCTGGGCGGCCTCGATATCCTCGTATCCAATGCGGCGCGGCAGCAGGCGATCGCCGACCTGGGCGACATCAGCAGCGACAGTTTCGATGCGACGATCAAGACGAACATTTACGCGATGTTCTGGTTGACCCAGGAAGCGCTGAAGCACCTCGACGCCGGGGACGCGATCATCGTCACCACGTCCGAACAGGCCTATGATCCGTCCGAGGACCTGGTCGACTATGCGATGACCAAGGCGGCGGGGATGAACTTCGTCAAGTCGATGGCCAAGCAGCTCGGCTCCAAGGGCATCCGCGTCAACGGCGTCGCACCCGGGCCGATCTGGACGCCGCTCCAGGTGTCGGGCGGGGCGACGATGGAGAAGCTGGAGCAGTTCGGCGGAAAGACCCCACTCGGCCGCCCCGGCCAACCCGCCGAACTCGCGTCGATCTACGTCCAGTTGGCGGCGCGGGACGCCAGCTACGCGACGGGGCAGGTCTATGGCGCCGCCGGTGGGGGCGGCCAGCCTTAGCGGCCGCGCATCAGCCCGCCGAGCACGCCGCGCAATACGCCGCCGAGGAACCCGCCCGCCGAGGCGCCGCGGCGACGGGTGCCGAAGACCTGCTTGCCGATTTCGTTGGCGACCTGGCGGCCGAGAGACGAGGAGGCGGCGCGGGCCGCGGAGGTGGCCATGCCGTCCCATGGTGATTTGGCCCGGCTGCGCGCCGCCTCGCGCTCCTCGCGGGCGCGTGCCTTTTTGACCAGTGCCGCTTCGCGCTCTGCGTCGGTCTGCGCGCGTCGGGCCGCCTCGTCGGCAGCGGCCTCATGGGCGCGGGCGGCGAGGATCTCCTCGGCCGACTCACGGTCGATCGGCTCGTCGTAAGTGTCGCCGACCGCATCGGTGCGGATCAGCACTCTCCGCTCTTCGGGCGTGAGCGAGCCGACGCGCGAGCCGGGCGCGCGGATCAGCGTGCGTGCGACGGGGGACGGGGCGCCATCGGGCTGGAGCAGCGAGACGAGCGCCTCGCCGATCCGCAGCTCGGTAATCGCGGTCTCTACATTCAGGCCGGGCCTGGCGCGGAAGGTACTAGCTGCGGCGCGCACTGCCTGCTGGTCACGCGGGCTGAACGCGTTGAGCTTGTGCTGAATGCGGCTGTTGAGCTGCGCGGCGACGCTGTCGGGAATGTCAATCGGGTTCTGGGTGATGAACCACACGCCAACGCCCTTGGAGCGGATCAGCCGCACCACCTGCTCGATCTTCTCCAGCAGCGCCTTGGGCGCGTCGTCGAACAGCAGGTGCGCCTCGTCGAAGAAGAAGCACAGCTTCGGCTTCTCGGGATCGCCGATCTCGGGCAGGTGCTCGAACAGCTCGCTCAGCAGCCAGAGCAGGAAGCTGGCGTAGAGCTTGGGGCTGGCCATCAGCCGGTCGGCGGCCAGGATGTTGACGACGCCGCGGCCGAGATCATCGTGACGCAGCAGGTCGTCGATGTCGAGCGCGGGCTCGCCGAAGAAGTGTTCGGCGCCCTGCGCGCGTAACTGGAGCAAGGCGCGCTGGATGGCGCCGACGCTCTGCTTCGAGACATTCCCGTAGGTTACCGTCAGTTCCTGTGCCCGCTCCGCACATTCGGCGAGCATCGCCTGGAGATCGTCGAGGTCGAGCAGCAGCAGGCCTTCGCTGTCGGCGAGGTGGAAGGCGATGGTGAGCACGCCCTCCTGCACCGCGGTGAGCCCCATGAGCCGGGCGAGCAAAAGCGGCCCCATCTCGCTGATCGTGGTGCGGACCGGGTGACCGGCCTCGCCGAACAGGTCCCAGAGCTGGACGGGGGTGTCGGCGTAGCGCCAACCCTCCTGGCCGATCTCAGCGGCACGCTGCGCGAAGACTTCATGCGTCTTCGCGGTGGGCGAGCCGGGCATGCCGAGGCCGGCAAGGTCCCCCTTCACGTCGGCGACGAAGCAGGGGACGCCGGCGGCGGACAGGCCCTCGATCAGCCCCTGGAGAGTCACCGTCTTGCCGGTGCCGGTGGCGCCGGCGATCAGGCCGTGGCGGTTGACCCGCCGGAGGTCGAGCCGTTGCGGATCGGCGCCGTCGGCGCCCGCGCCGATGAGGATGCTGTCGCTCATGCGTCTTTGGTAGGCCGAGCGCACCCGATATGAAAAGGGCCGGCGCATCGCGGCACCGGCCCCTTCGTCAGCACTGGGGGAAGATCAGCGGATCTTCACCGGCACATAGCCGCCGCCCTGGCGACCGCGGGTGACGTTGAGCAGCACCTGCGGACGCCCCGCCGCCTTGGCCGCGCCGACCGCACGCGCGACATCCGCCGCAGAGCGCACCGGCGCCGCGTTGACGGCAGTGATCACGTCGCCGCGCTTCACTTTCTGGGCTGCGTCGCTGGTGGGATCGACCTGCGCAATCACCACGCCCTGCACGGTCGAATCGACGCCCACCGACTGGCGGATCTGCGGGGTGAGCGGCAGCACCGACAGGCCGATCGCGCTTGGGCCCTGCGCGCTGCTGCTGCCATCTTCATCCGGGATGCCGTCCGGGCCGTCTTCGCCGCCGGTGGTGGCGAGTTGATCCTCCGACGGACGTGTACCGACGGTGGCGTTCACCGACAGTGGACGGCCATCGCGGATCACGTCCAGCTTGGCGGTGGAGCCCGGAGCGGTGTTGGCGATCAGATAGGACAGGGTCTTGTCCGGAGTGACCGCGGTGCCATTGACGCGGGTGACCACGTCACCCGGGCGCAGGCCGGCGCGTGCACCGGGGCCGGCCGGCTCGACCCGGCCGACAATTTCGCCCTGGTCCTTGGGCAGGCCAAGCGCCGCGGCGATGTCGTCCGACACCGGCTGGATGCCAACGCCCAGATAGCCACGCTTGATTGAGCCGCCCTTCATCAGCGTGTCGATGATCGGCTTGGCTTCGGTGGCGGGGATGGCGAAGCCAATGCCGATGTTGCCGCCCGATTGCGAGTAAATCTGGCTATTGATGCCGATCACGTCGCCGTTCAGGTTGAACATCGGGCCGCCGGAGTTGCCCTGGTTGATCGCTGCATCGGTCTGGATGAACGTGTCGAACGGGCCGCCGCCCGTGGAGCGGTGCACCGCCGAGACGATGCCGGCGGTAACGGTGCCGCCCAGGCCGAACGGCTGGCCGATCGCCACCACCCAGTCGCCGACGCGGGCGCGGGTCGAGTCGCCGAACTTGACGTAAGGCAAAGCGGAAGGCGCGGTGATCTTGAGGACGGCAAGATCCGAAGTCGGGTCGCGGCCGATCAGCTTGGCGACATATTCCTTCTTGTCCTGCAGCGTCACCGTGATCGAGTCGACGGTGGCGCCGCGAGCGCCCGCCGAGATCACATGGCTGTTGGTGACGATATAGCCGTCGGGCGAGATGATGAAGCCCGAGCCGAGCGAGGCGCCCTCGCGCTTCACCGGTGCGCCGCCCTGGCCACCCTGGCCACCACCGAAGCCGAACTGGCCGAACAGGTCGCCGAAGGGCGTGCCGGCAAACGGATTGGCGTTCTGCTGGACGGTAATGGTCTGCTTGGTGGAGATGTTCACCACCGCCGGCTGGAGCTTCTGCACCATGTCGGCGAAGCTCATGGGCGCGCCGGCACGCGGGGCGGCGGCGTTGATCATGCCGGGTTCGTTCTGCGCCGACTGGGCGTTCGCCGGGTTCTGGAGCGTCAGCGACGCGGCGGTGCCGCCGAGAAGCAGCGCGCCGGTCAAAGCGTAGGCATAGCGCACGATGGTCATGTCCTCTCGTACTCGTAGGGTCCGTTGTCGGTTACGCCTGTAGTCAGTCGTGCCTGAACGGGGATTGAATATGAACAGGGCGAAAGCCTAACGGCTTCGACCCTCGAACTCGCGAAGATAGGAATTGTTCGGGCTGAGGATAAGGTTGGTCGAACCCTTGGGGTCGGGCCCGCCGTCGGCGCCGAAGGTGTGGCGATAGCTCTGCATGGCGCGGTAGAAGTCGTAGAAGTCGGCATCCTTGCTGAACGCATCGGCATAGATCCGCGCGGCGGTACCATCGGCCTCGGCGCGGACGATCTGGGCGTCGCGCTGGCCCTTGGCCTCGATCGTGTTCGCTTCCTGCTGGCGCGCGGTCCGCATCCGCTGGAGCGCGCTTTCGAGCGGGCTGCCATCGGGCAGGTCGGCGTGTTTGATGCGCACGTCCACCACCTCGGCACCGTAGCGGCGGGCGTTGCGGTCCAGCGAGGCCTGGATCGCGTCCATCACCCGGCCACGCTCGGGGCTGAGCAGGGCGGCGAACTGCACCTTGCCGAGCTCGTTGCGCAGCGCGGTGCCGAGCAGTGGACGCAGTTGATTGGCGACCTGCTCCTCGGTGTTCGAGGTCGAGCCTGTCGAGGTGACCGCGCGCAGCGGGTTGACGATGCGGAAGCGCGCAAAGGCATCGACATTGAGGCGCAGCTGGTCGGTGGACAGCACCAGCGTGTTGTCGAGGTCCACGTCCAGCACGCGCTTGTCGACCCAGACGATCTTGTCGAACAGTGGCACGCGCGCGATTAGCCCGGCACCGGTCTGTCCTGGAATCTCGCCAGGCCGCCAACGGTTTACCGTGTAGATCGGCTTTTCGAAGCGGAGCACCACCGCCTGCCGCGTCTCGGGTACGATCGCAAAGGTCATCGCCGCCAGGATCGCCAGCAGCAGCGCGGCGAAGGCCAGCGCCACCGGGTTGCGGAGAAGCGCGGAGTTCACTGCTGGCCTCCCTGCTGCGGCTGGGGCTGAGCCTGGCTCTGGGGAGCGGGCGTTTCCGGATCGGTCAGCCGGCGGCCCGGCGGAAGCGCGAGATAGGGCGCCACGCCATTCGGCTCGATCACGGTCTTGTCGGAACGGGCCAGCACCGCCTCCATGGTCTCGTAATACATGCGGCGACGGGTCACCTCGGGGGCGAGCCGGTACTGCTCATATTGCTTGTTGAAGGCCGCGGCCTCGCCCTGCGCCCGGGCGATCACCTGCTGCGCATAGGAGCGCGCGTTGTTGAGGTTGCCCACCGCCTTCTGCTGCGCGGCGGTGACGGCGTTGAAGTCGTCGATCAGCGCAGCCGGCGCGGAGGCCTGCTTGATCGATACGCCTTGGACGCGCACGCCGGACTTATAGTCGTCCAGGATCTGCTGCATCGCCTGCTGCACCCGCGCCTCGATGGTGGTGCGGCCGGCGCCGATCGCATCCTGGAGCGTGGTGGTGGCGAGCACCGCGCGCATCGCGCTCTCGGCGATGTCTCGCACGGTCGCGGTCGGCTCCTCCAGCTGGAACACGAAGTCACGCGGGTTCTCGATGTTCCAGCGGACGGTGTAAGCGAGATCGATGATGTTCTGGTCGCCGGTAAGGGTCAGGTTCTCGCCCGAGCCGTCTCGCGGGAAATCGTCGACGCGCACTTTCTCTACGTCAACCTTGGTGACCGAGGCGAAGGGCGCGGGCAGGGTCATCCGGATGCCCGAACTGAGCGTCTCCGAATAACGGCCGAAATAGGTGACAATGCCGCGTTGCTGCGGACCGATCTGATGGAAGGAGGTCCACACCACCCAGATCGCCACCAGCAGCACGATGCCGATGAGCCAAAGCGCGCGCGGATTGGCGCCGCCGGGCAGGCCGGGGCCGCCACCGCCGCCGCGCGTGCGCTTCAGGAACTCGTCTAGCGCGGTCGGCTTGGCGGTCGTCTTGCGGGAGGATGGTGGCACCGACCATGGATTGCGCGGCTGCTCGTCATCCTGCCCGCTCCACGGGCCCTTGGGTGTTTCGGCGGCAAGAATGGGGCGCTGAGACCGGCCCGGAAAAAGGTTCATGCCGGCCTTTATAGGCAGCGCGTCCGCGAAAAACAGTGGCAAGCCCGCGCGGGCGACCTAACTGGCGCGCATGATCGATATCGAAAAGCTCACGCAGGCGATCGCCGAGGTTGCGGGGACGCGCGCGACCGCCCGCGTGGAGGGCGCCCGCGCGGGCATCGTGCTGGACGCGACCGGGCTGGAGGCCGACGCGCGTGACGCGCTCGAACAGGCGGTGCGGCAGGCGGCGGCGGGGATCGCGGGCGTGGCAGAGGTGCGCGTGGTGGTCACCGCGGAGCGCGTGCAGCGCCGGATCATCGCGGTGGCGAGCGGCAAGGGCGGAGTTGGAAAGTCCACGCTCGCCGCCAACCTGGCGATCGCGCTGGCGCGCGCCGGCCGCCGCGTCGGGCTGGTCGATGCGGACATCTACGGCCCCTCCCAGCCGCGGCTGATGGCGACGGAGGGCGTGCGGCCGCAGGCGCGCGACAAGGTGCTGCTGCCCGTCTCCACCCCGTTCGGCGTGCCGATGCTGTCGATGGGCATGCTGGTCGAGCCCGGCAAGGCGATGGCCTGGCGCGGGCCGATGGCGGCGGGGGCGCTGACCCAGCTGGTCGATGCCGATTGGGGGGCGACCGAGCTGCTGGTGGTCGACATGCCGCCCGGCACCGGCGACGTCCAGCTGACGATGGTGCAGAAGCATCGCCCCGCGGGCGCGGTGATCGTTTCGACGCCGCAGGACCTGGCGCTGATTGACGCGCGCCGCGCGATCGACCTGTTCGGCAAGGCCGGCGTGCCGATTCTAGGGCTGGTGGAGAACATGGCCGGCTATGCCTGCCCGCATTGCGGCGAGCTGTCCGATCCGTTCGGGGCGGGGGGGGTGGAGGTCGAGGCCGCGGCACTCGGCGTGCCGCTGCTCGGGCGGGTGCCGCTAGCGCGGAATATTCGTGTCGCCTCCGATGCCGGGGAGCCGCCGGCCGCACGCGCGGACGACACGGTCTTCGCCGGGATTGCGACGGGTGTGCTGGCCGCGATGAAACCCTGAGGGTGGCCCGGCGGTTGGAGAGGCAGGAGAGACCCATGCCGCTGACTACCGGACCCGAGATCAAGGACTTGTTGGAGGACACGCGCGTGATCGCTTTGGTCGGCGCGTCCGACCGGCCGAGCCGCGCCAGCTATGGCGTGATGCACCGGCTGCAGGCGCACGGCTATCGCGTGATCCCCGTCAATCCGCAGATCACCGGTGAGCATGTGCATGGCGAGTTCGTGTTCCGCGACCTGGAGCAGATCGGTGAGCCGATCGACATGGTGGATATCTTTCGCCGCTCAGAGGCTGCGGGCGAGGTGGTGGACGCGGCAATCGCCGCGGGTGCGAAGTCGGTGTGGATGCAGCTCGGGGTCGTGGATGAGGATGCGGCGGCCCGTGCCGAAGCCGCGGGGCTGAAGGTGGTGATGGACCGCTGCCCTGCGATCGACATCCCCAATCTTGGGGTCGCGCGCGTGCCGCGGAGCGCCTAGTCTCTCGGCGCGCCCTCGACGAATCGGGGGGAAGGAGCTCGCCGCCATGTTCCTGTTGCTGCTCGCGGCTGCGACCGATCCCACGACGTTGGTGACCCAGGCATCGAGTCGGCTGTCCGTGGTCGATCCCGCGGCCCGCGAAAGCGAGTTCCGTATCGACCAGGATGAGGGACCTTCCGCGCCGTCCACCAAGGATCGAGCGCTATCGGAAGACGGTTCGCGCTGTTCGCTGATCGGCGGCAAGGTTTGTACGAAGAAGCCGCGCACCTGGATCAGGACGAACCTCGATCCACAATAGCTTCTACTCGGCACGAACGGCCCGTAGTAGGCTGGCCCCGCAAAGCTGCGAGGAGGGTGCTTGATGCTGCTGCTGGCCATGGCACTCGAGGCGGAGGCGGCGCTTGCGGCCTATCAGGAGAAGACCCGCGCCGAACAGGCTTGCCCGGTGGTGCGGAACGCAACGGATGTGACTGTCTGCGGCTTGCGGACTGCCGACCGCTTCCGCGTGCCATTCCTCGCCCCTGATCCCGGCAACCCGCTGCACGAGCCAGTCGCCAAGGAGCGCCAGCGCTACCTGGCGCGCACCGATAACTGCAAGGAAAAGTCCGCCTTCCTGGTAGGGTGCGGCAGCTTCGGGCTGAGCGTCACCACTGGCAGTGGCAAGCCGGGGGTCCAGGTCCGCCCGTTGGCGAAGTGAGCCCGTCTAGCCACGCAGCTGTTCGTGGTGACGGATCACCTCGTCGATGATGAAGCGGAGGAATTTCTCCGAGAATTCCGGGTCCAGCTCCGCCTCCTCGGCCAGTTTGCGCAAGCGGGCGATCTGCGCCTCCTCGCGGCCCGGATCGGCGGGCGGCAGCCCGGAGGTTGCCTTGTGACGGCCGACCGCCTGGGTCACCTTGAACCGCTCGGCAAGCAGGCAGACCAGCGCCGCGTCGATATTGTCGATGCTCTTGCGATAGCCCCGCAGCGTTTCGTCCATTGCGCTTCCTTTCGCGTGCGGGCGCCTTTTGCGGGCGGCCGGCCGCTGCGGCAACCCTCGCTCTTGCGCTCGGGGGAGGGCGGGGCCAGAGGGACGCGCAGATGAGCGCGACCCTTCACCGACTGGCCGGCCGCGACCCTTCGCTCGATCCGATGATCGAGCTGGTCGCCGACGACATGAACCTCGTCAACGCCGCGATCCTCGACCGGATGCAGAGTCGCATCCCCTTGATCCCCGAGCTCGCCGGCCACCTGATCGCCGGCGGCGGCAAGCGGATGCGCCCAATGCTGACGCTCGCGAGCGCGCGGCTGATCGGCTATACCGGCGCGCGCCACCATCGGCTCGCCGCGGCGGTGGAGTTCATTCACACCGCGACGTTGCTGCACGACGACGTGGTCGACGGCAGCGACCTCCGGCGCGGCAAGCGCACCGCCAACCTGATCTGGGGCAATCCGGCCAGCGTGCTGGTGGGCGACTTCCTGTTCAGCCGCAGCTTCGAGCTGATGGTGGAGGATGGCAGCCTCAAGGTGCTCAAGATCCTCAGCAATGCCTCCGCGGTGATCGCGGAAGGCGAGGTGAACCAGCTCACCGCGGCGCGGCGGATCGAGACGGGCGAGGACCGCTACCTCGACATCATCAACGCCAAGACCGCGGCGCTGTTCGCCGCCGCCTGCCGGATCGCGGCGGTGGTGGCGGAGCGGCCCGAAGCGGAGGAATCGGCGCTCGATGCCTATGGCCGCAACCTCGGCATTGCCTTTCAGCTGGTCGATGACGCAATCGACTATACGTCCGATGCGGGCACAATGGGCAAGGATGCCGGCGACGACTTCCGCGAGGGCAAGGTGACGCTGCCCGTGATACTCGCCTACGCCCGCGGCTCAGAGGAGGACCGCCGGTTCTGGAAGGACGCGATCGAAGGGCGGCGTACCAGCGATGCGGATTTCGCCCATGCCATCGACCTGGTCGGCCGCACCCGCTCGGTCGACGACACGCTCGCCCGCGCCCGCCACTACGGCCAGCGCGCGATAGACGCGATCGGGCCGTTCGCGGGCGGCAAGGCGAAGGACGCGATGGTAGAGGCCGTGGAGTTCGCGGTGGCGCGCGCCTATTGACCTAGACGACGCGCGGGCTGGCAAGATCGCACCCGGCGCCGCATTCCACCTGGAGGGTGGCGTGGCCGATACCGAAGCGGTCGTGCAGCATATCCTGAGCCTGGGCCAGGAACGCGTCCCCTGGCGAACCTTCTGGCATCACAAGATGGGCGGTGAGTACCGGTTCGGTGGTGGACATCGGCCAGATGTGGAGGTCGTGCACCCGCTCCACCCCGGGCAGTTGGGCCAGCGCGGCGGCGACCGCGTCATAGTCGATGCCGCGCGGGACAGCGGCCAAGCTCATTTCCACGGTCTCGCGCAGCAGGCCCCAGGTCTGCCACAGGATCAGCGCCGCGATGACGAGGCTGACCGCGGGGTCGATCCAGCCGAGGCCGGTGGCGGCGATGGCGAGCCCGGCGACCACCACGCCGGCGGAGACCAGGGCGTCCGAGAGCATGTGGAGATAGGCGCCGCGCACGTTGACGTCGCCATGCCGGCCGCGCGCGAACAGCCAGGCGGTGATGCCGTTGATAAAGATTCCCGCCGCCGCAACCGCCGCCACCGTACCGCCGGCGATGGTCGTGGGCGTGGAGAAGCGGTTCACAGCTTCCATCGCGATCGCGCCGATCGCGACCAACAGCAGCAGCGCGTTGGCAAGTGCCGCAAGAATGGTGGAGCCTTTGAGCCCATAGGTGAAGCGCTTCGACGGCGCCGACTTCGCCAGCGCCGCCCCGCCCCAGGCGATGGCGAGGCCGAGCACGTCCGACAGATTGTGCCCGGCATCGGCGAGCAGAGCGACCGATCCGGTCCACAAGCCGAACCCCGCCTCCAGCACCACGAAGCCGGTGTTAAGCGCGATGCCGATCCCAAAGGCGCGGTCGAAGCTCGCGGGCGCGTGCGCGTGACCGTGATGGCCATGATCGTGGCCGTGGTGATGGTGGTGGTGCCCGCCCATGTGTCGCGCCGCTATCACCGGCCGGGCATGTGATGCTAGCGGCTTGCCACCGATGACCGCGCTGCCCGTCCTCTCCGTCCTCCCCGATCTGCTCGCTGCCTTGCGCGGCGGGACCAATGCCGTGTTGGTGGCGCCGCCGGGCGCGGGCAAGACCACCGCGGTGGCGCCGGCGCTGCTCGCCGAGCCGTGGTGCACGGGCGAGGTGCTGCTGCTCTCGCCGCGCCGCATCGCGGCGCGCGCGGCGGCGGAGCGGATGGCGGCGTTGGCGGGCGAGGCCGTGGGCCGCACCTTCGGCTACGCGACGCGGCTCGACACAAGGCGCTCGGCGCAGACCCGCGTGACGGTGGTGACCGAGGGCATTTTCGTGAACCGCATCCAGGCGGACCCTGAGCTCGCCGGCGTCTCCGCGGTGCTGTTCGACGAGGTGCACGAGCGCAGCCTGGACGGGGACTTCGGCCTGGCGCTCGCGCTCGATGCGCAAGGAGGGCTGCGCGAGGACCTGCGGCTGGTGGCGATGTCCGCGACGCTGGACGGCGCGCGCTTCTCCGGCCTGATGGGCGGCGCCCCTGTGGTCGAGAGCGCCGGGCGCAGCCATCCGCTCGAGCTGCGCCACATTGGCCGTTCCGCCGATCGAGTCGAGGACGACATGGCGCGCGCGATCCGCCGCGCGCTGGCGGAGGAGGCGGGCGGGGTGCTCGCCTTCCTGCCCGGAGTCGCCGAGATCGAGCGCACCGCCGAGCGGCTGAGCGACCTGCCCGGCGTCGCGCTGCACAATCTCCACGGCAGCCTCGATCCTGCCGCCCAGCGTGCCGCCATCGCGCCCGAGCCGACCCGCAAGGTGGTGCTGGCGACCAGCATCGCCGAGACCAGCCTGACCATCGACGGCGTGCGCGTGGTGGTCGATTCGGGGCTGGCGCGTCGGCCGCGCTACGATCGCGGTGCGGGCATGACCCGGCTGGTTACCGAGCGCGCCAGCCAGGCGGCGGTGACCCAGCGCGCCGGCCGCGCGGGGCGGCAGGCGCCGGGCGTCGCCTATCGCCTGTGGGAGGAGGCGGCGACCGCCGGCCTGCCGCGATTCGATCCGCCTGAGATCCTGGAAGCGGACCTCTCCGCCCTGGTGCTGGCGAGTGCGATCTGGGGCGTCGCCGATCCGTGCGACCTGCGCTGGCTAGACGCGCCGCCCGAGGCCGCGGTCGCGGAGGCGCGGGCGCGGCTTGCTGCGCTGGAAGCGCTCGATGGTGACGGCCGCCCAACCGCGCACGGCCGCGCTATCGCGGCGCTGCCGCTGCCGCCGCGGCTCGCGCACATGCTGGTGCGGGCGGGGGAGATGGGCCTGGCGCGCGAGGCGGCGGAGGTGGCGGTGCTGCTCGGCGAGCGCGGCTTGGGCGGCAGCGATGTCGACCTCGATCTGCGCCTGCGCCGCTGGAGGGGCGACCGGGGCCGCAAGGCGGAGGCGGCGAGGGGATTGGCGAGACGGTGGGCTGCAATGGCTCCCCTCCCTGGAAGGGAGGGGCTGGGGGTGGGTGGTGCGTCAGACTACGGCGGGCATATCGCCGGACGGCCTAGTCTCACGAGCACGCCACCCACCCCCGACCCCTCCCTCGAAGGGAGGGGAGTTTCCGTTCCTATCGCCCTCGCCTATCCCGACCGCATCGCCCGCCGCCGTGACCCCAGCGGCGAGGCCTGGGCCTCGGTCGGCGGGCGCGGGTTCCGGCTCGATCCCGCCTCCAGCCTCGCGCGCGAGGAATGGCTTGCGGTTGCCGAGACGCAGGGGGCGGCGGCCGGCGCTCGCATCCTCTCTGCGGTGGCGATCGATCGCGAGACGGTGGAGGCGCTGTTCGCCGACCGTATCGAAGCGCGCCGCACCGTCGCTTTCGATCCGGCGACCGGCGGCGTAAAGGCGCTGCGCGAACGCCGCCTTGGGGCGCTGCGCCTGTCGAGCGGCCCGGACAGCGACGCCGATCCGGACGCGATCGCCACCGCGCTGCTGGAGGGCGTGCGCAGCCACGGTGTCGCGCTGTTGCCCTGGAGTGACGGCGCGCAGGTTTTGCGGACCCGGGCGGCTTACGCCGGAGTCCCGCTCGACGACGCGGCGCTGCTCGCCAGCCTCGACGATTGGCTGCCGCCGCTGCTCGACGGCATCCGCCGCCTCGACCAGATTGCGCCGGGCGCGCTCACCGAGGCGCTGCGCAGCCTGATCGGCTGGGACGCGCTCCAGCGGATCGAGCGCGTCGCGCCGTCACACTTCACCAGCCCGGCGGGCAGCACCCACGCGATCGACTATACCGCCGAGGCCGGACCTACCGTCGAGCTGCGCCCGCAGATGCTGTTCGGGTTGAACGAGCATCCGCGCGTCGGCACCACGCCTCTCGTCCTGTCGCTCACTTCGCCGGCGGGGCGCCCGATCCAGACGACGCGTGACCTGCCCGGCTTCTGGGCGGGCAGTTGGTCCGCGGTGGCCAAGGAGATGCGCGGCCGCTACCCGCGCCATCCCTGGCCGGACGATCCCGCCGCTTCCAGCGCGACGCTGCGCACGAAAAATGCCGATGCAAGGCGCGCCGGTTCGCGGTAGAGGTCACCACATGCAGACCGCCCGCATCTTTCAGCGCCCGAAGAACGCCATGCAATCGGGCAAGTTCGCCACCGACCTGTGGCAGCTCGAGTTCGTTGCCGAGGAAGCGCAACGCCCCGACCCGCTCACCGGTTGGGCGGGCAGCGGCGACACGCGCGCGCAGGTGAATCTGCGCTTCCCGACCTGCGAGGCGGCGATCGCCTATGCCGAGCGCGAGGGGATTGCGTACAGTGTGATCCCGGCGCCGGAGAAGAAGTTGAAGCTCCAAGCCTACGCGGACAACTTCCGCTAGGCGAAGTTCTCCCCCACGTGATGGGGGGATTATTCCACCCAATCCAGCCCGATGTCGCGATAAACGTCGCGGTCCTCGTCCCAGCCCGGCTTTACCTTGACGTGGAGGTAGAGGTGGACGGGGCGATCCAGCAGCGTCGCCAGTTCCGCCCTTGCCCGCGCGCCGATCTCCCGGATGCGCACGCCGCTTTTGCCCAGCACGATCGCGCGCTGGGTAGGGCGCTCGACCAGGATCTGCTGGTGGATCTCCGCCGAACCGTCGGGGCGGTCGGTGAACTTCTCGGTCTCCACCGCGGCGGCATAGGGCAGCTCTGCGTGAAGCTGGAGATAGAGCTGTTCGCGCGTCACCTCCGCCGCCAGCGCGCGCTCGGACGCGTCGGAGACCTGGTCCTCGGGATAATGCCATGGGCCCGCCGGCATCGCCGCGGCGAGCGCGCGCTTGAGCTCGGGCAGGCCGTCCCCGGTCTGCGCGCTGACGAAATAGGTGTCGGCGAAGGGCACGATGGCATTGAGCCGCTCGGCATGGGTGAGCAATTTCGGCTTGTCGGCGACATCGACCTTGTTGAGCACCAGCAATTTGGGCTCGGGTCGCCCGGCGAGCGCTTCGGCGATCTCGGTCACCTTGGGGCCGACGCCGCCTTTGCCGTCCACCACCAAAGCGAGGATGTCCGCCCCCTCGGTGCCGCCCCAGGCCGCAGCGACCATCGCCCGGTCGAGCCGGCGCTTGGGTTCGAAGATGCCGGGCGTGTCGACCAGCAGCAGCTGCGTCTCGCCCTCGATCGCGACTCCGAGCAGCCGCGCGCGCGTGGTCTGCGCCTTGGGGCTGACGATCGCCACTTTCTGCCCGACCAGCGCATTCACGAGGGTGGACTTGCCCGCATTGGGTGCGCCGAGCACGGCGACCAGGCCGCAATGGGTCATGCAGCCTTCCCCCGCTTGCGCTTGGCCGGGACCAGCGCGGTCACCTCCGCCAGCAGCGCCTTGGCCGCGGCGGTCTCCGCCTCCTGCTTGCTGCCGCCCTCGGCGGTCGCTTCCGCCAGCTTGGGGATCGCCGCTTTCACCGTGAAACGCGGGGCGTGGCCGGGGCCGGAGCGATCGACGATTTCATAGGCGGGCGTCTTGCGGTTGTTGGCCGCGGCCCATTCCTGAAGCGCGGACTTGGGATGCTGCGGGGCCTTCTCGCCGGCGTGGATCCGGTCCGCCCACAGGCGGCGCACCGCGACGCGCGCCGGCTCCAGCCCATGGTCGAGATACAAGGCGCCAAGCAGCGACTCGATGATGTCGCCCAGCACGTTGTCGCTGTCGCCGGCACCATCGTCGCGGGCTTGCTTGCCGAGGCGCAGGTGCTCGGGCGCGCCGATCTCGCGCGCGATCTTAGCGCAGACCGGGCCGGTGACCAGCGCGTTGAACCGCTTCGACAGCGCGCCTTCGGGATCGTTCGGAAAGGTCTCGTACAGCCAGTCGGCAATGCTGACGCCGAGCACGCGATCGCCGAGGAATTCGAGCCGCTCGTAGCTTTCGCCCGCCAGGCTCGAATGGCTCAGTGCGCGTTCGTACAAGCTGATGTCGTTCGGCGTCGCGCCGAAGGTGCGCTCGATCCAGCCGGCGAGGTCGCTCATTCGAAGCCGCGTCCCAGCCGGTCGAAGCGGGCGGCGGTGAACCAGGTCCAGGGCAGCAGCCACTGCGCCGAACCGTCGGTGGACCAGAAGGTGACCAGCGCCTTCCCCTCGACATGGTCGAGCGGCACGAAACCCATCCCGCTCATCTGGCCGGGCAGCGCGTCCGCAGGGGCGGGGAAGCGGCTGTCCAGCGAGCCGTCACGATTGTCGCCCATCAGGAAGAGGTGGCCGGCGGGGACCTGATAGACGCCCGTATCGTCGACGCCGGGCAGCATCGCCTGATCGAGCACCTCATAGGCGCGGCCGCCGGGCAGCGTCTCGCGGAACCGCGGATAGCGGCAGATCGCCTCGCCATCGGCGACCGCCTGGAACGGCGCGGCGCACTTGTCGGTGGGGAAATTGGGGGAGATCGGCACCACGAAATCGGCGATCCGCTGCTTGGGAATGGCGCGGCCGTTGAGGATCACCTGGCCGGCGCGCACCTGTATCGTATCGCCCGGCAGGCCGATCACCCGCTTGATCACGTCATGGTCCTCGCCCGGTGGCCCGCGGAACACCACCGTGTCGCCGCGAGCGGGCGTGCCCCAGCCCAGGTGCCAGTCGATCGGTGGGAAGCCGAACGGCAACGACCAACGCGAATAGCCATAGTTCCACTTCGACACGAACAGATAGTCGCCGATCAGCAGGCGCGGCAGCATCGATTCCGAGGGGATGGAGAAGGGCGCCAGCACGAAGCTGCGAAACACGAACACGATCAGTGCCAGCTTCAGCAGGAAGCGGATCGTCTCGACCAATTCGGACTGTTTGGCGGGCTTGCGTTTGGCCATGCCCCGCGCGTCGCGCACGCGATGCCGCACGTCAAGCGGAGCGTTAGCCCGCCTCGACCGTTCGCAACAGCGCTTGCCGTGAAGAGGGTCGCTTCTCTAGGCGGGCGGGACACGGATCGGAGCGGGAATCATGGCGGATTGGTCTGAGATCGAGGCGCTGCCTCAGGTAAAGCTTGAGCAGCTGTTCGCGGACGATGCGGAGCGGCTCGGGCGGCTGTCGCTGGACGTAGCCGGCATCCACTTCGATTGGTCGAAGACGCACCTGACGCGCGAGGCGGTCACGGCCTTCGAAAAGCTTGCCAAGGCACAGGACCTTGCCGGCAAGCGCGAGCAGATGTTCTCGGGCGCGCACGTCAACGTCACCGAGGATCGCCCCGTCGAGCACACGGCCGAGCGCGGGGAGGGCAAGCCGGAAAGCGTCGCCCGGGCGGCCGACTATCACGCCCGCATGCGCGCGGTGATCGACGCGATTGAGGCGGATGCATTCGGCCCGATCCAGCACATCCTGCATGTCGGCATCGGCGGCTCAGCGCTGGGGCCGGACCTGCTGGTCGATGCGCTCGGCCGCGATTTCGAGCGGTACGACGTGGCGATCGTCTCCAATGTCGACGGGATGGCGCTGGATGACGTGTTCGCCGCCTTCGATCCCGATGCGACCCTGCTGGTGGTGGCCTCCAAGACCTTCACCACCACCGAGACGATGATGAACGCCGAGAGCGTGATCGGCTGGATGACCGAGAATGGCGTCGAGGACCCGTACGGCCGCGTCATCGCGCTGACCGCCGCGCCCGAAAAGGCGGTGGAGTGGGGCGTCGATGAAACCCGCATCCTCGGCTTCAGCGAGGGGGTCGGCGGACGCTATTCGCTCTGGTCGTCGATCGGCTTCCCGGCTGCGGTCAAGCTAGGCTGGGACCAGTTCGAGGAGCTGCTGGAGGGCGCCGCGGAGATGGATCGCCACTTCCGCCTCTCGGCGCTGCACGAGAACGCTCCCGTGCTCGCCGCCTTCGCCGACCTTTACTACACCCAGGTCCGCCATGCCGAGACGCGGGCGCCTTTCGCTTATGACGAGCGGCTGCGGCTGCTGCCGAGCTACCTCCAGCAGCTGGAGATGGAATCGAACGGCAAGAGCGTCACCGTCGACGGCCAGCCGGTCGGCCGCCCCACCGCGCCGATTACCTGGGGCGGGGTGGGGACCGACGCGCAGCATGCGGTGTTCCAGCTGCTCCACCAGGGCACGCACCTGATCCCGGTCGAGTTCCTGGCGGTGATCGAGCCGGGCGACACCCTGCCGGAGGAGCATCATCGTCAGCTGCTGCTCAACGCCTTCGCGCAAGGGGCGGCGCTGATGAAGGGCCGCGCCAACATCGACGATCCGGCGCGCGCCTATCCGGGCGACCGGCCTTCCTCGACCATCCTGCTCGACACGCTGGACGCCCGCACCCTGGGTGCGCTGATCGCCTTCTACGAGCACCGCACTTTCGTGAACGGTGTACTGCTGGGCATCAATTCGTTCGACCAGTTCGGGGTGGAGCTGGGCAAGGAGATGGCCAAGGCGGCGGCCAAGGGCGGCGGCGATTTCGACCCCTCCACCACCGACCTGATCCGCCGCGCCGGGCTGGAATGAGGGGACCGGAGCCGCTATGTGTATGGTTCTGCGGAGCCATACACATGCGGACCAATATCGAGATCGACCCCAACTTGATCGCCGAAGCGATGGAAGAGCTTGGCGTCAAGACAAAGCGTGAGGCGGTGACGAAGGCGCTGGAAGAGGTTGTAAGAATGAAGCGGCAGCTTCGCGCTTGGGATGAGCTTCGCGGCAGCGGCTGGGAGGGTGATCTCGACGACATGCGGACAAGCAAGTACGTTCCAGCCGAGTGACCGTCCTGCTCGATAGCAGCGTTTGGATCGATCTGTTTGCCGACCGTCCCACGATCCAGACGGAGGTCGGCAGGCGATTGATCACCCAGTCAGAGCGCATCGTTGTCGGCGATCTCGTGCTGACCGAAGTCCTGCAGGGCACACGAGACCGCCAAGACTTCGAGCGGAAGCTCACGCGATTGAAGCTGTTCGATCCGCTCACGATCGTCGACGGGAAGGTCGCGACCCAGGCCGCTCGCAACTACCAGCATCTTCGCGAACTTGGCATAACCGTCCGCAAGACCATCGATACGCTGATCGCTACCCGCTGCATCCTCGACAATATCCCGCTGCTCTACAGCGACCGTGACTTTGACCCCTTCGTCCAGCACCTAGGCCTGCGGTCGGCGCTGGACAACCCCGGAGACCATCATGCCTGACTTCGACTACGACCTCTTCGTCATCGGTGCCGGTTCGGGCGGCACCCGTGCCGCCCGCGTCGCCGCGGCGCATGGGGCTAAGGTGGCGGTGGCGGAGGAGTATCGCGTCGGCGGCACCTGCGTGATTCGCGGCTGCGTGCCCAAGAAGCTGCTCGTCTATGGTGCGCATTTCGCCGAGGATTTGAAGGATGCGCGCCGCTTCGGCTGGATGGTGCCGGAAGACCTCCAGTTCGACTGGCAGTGCCTGCGCGAGAACGTGATGGCCGAGGTGGATCGGATCAATCAGGCCTATACCAACACACTCAAGACCAACGGCGCCGAGATCATCGAGCAGCGCACCACCGTCAGCGGTCCGAATGAGGTGACGCTGGCCGATGGCACGAAGAAGACGGCGAAGACGATCTTGGTGGCAGTCGGCGCGCACCCGCAGATCCCGCATTGCGAAGGACACGAACACGGCATCACCTCCAACGAGGCGTTCAATCTCGACGGCATCCCCAAGCGCATCCTGATCGCGGGGGCGGGCTATATCGCCAACGAATTCGCCGGCATCTTCCACCAATTCGGCGCGCACGTCATCCTGATGAACCGGACCAAGGACATCCTGCGCGGCTACGATCTCGCGATCCGCGACCGCCTGCTCCAGATCAGCATGATGAAGGGCCTGGAGTTCCGTTTCGACGCGACCTTTGAGAAGATCGTCAAGCTGGACGATGGCTGCCTGGAGGTCCACATGAGCGGCCACGATCCGGCGGTCGTCGATCTGGTGATGTTCGCCACCGGCCGCATTCCCAACACCAAGGGCCTGGGGCTGGAGAGTGCCGGCGTTGAAATGACCGAGCGCGGCGCCATCAAGGTGGACGACGACAACCGCTCGACCTGCCCGTCGATATATGCCGTGGGTGATGTCACCGATCGCATCCAGCTGACCCCGATCGCGATCCGCGAGGGGCAGGCGTTCGCGGACAACCTGTTTGGCAAGGGCGGTGGCAAGGTCGACTATGCCTGCATCCCGAGCGCGGTATTCAGCCATCCGCCGCTCGCCGGCGTCGGCCTCACCGAAAGCCAGGCGCGGCAGAAGTTCGGCTCGGTACGCGTCTATTCATCGGATTTCCGGCCAATGAAGAACGTGTTGGCGGGGCGGGACGAGCGCGCGCTCTACAAGATGGTGTGCGACGGCGAAACCGACCGGGTGCTGGGCATTCACATGATCGGGCCCGACGTGCCCGAGATCATCCAAGCCGCGGCGGTGGCGGTCAAGGCGGGACTGACCAAGACGCAGTTCGACGCCACGGTGGCGCTGCACCCGACGATGGCGGAGGAGTTGGTGCTGCTGAAGTGAGCGCCGGCGAGGTCCTTGCCGAGCTGTCGTTCACCGGCGTGGTGATCGAATGGCGAGGACCGGCGCCGTTCTTCTTCGTCGCGGTGCCGGAGACAATGGTGGGCGAGATCCGCTATGCTGCGCGTCAGGCGAGCTACGGTTGGGGCTGCGTGCCGGTCGCTGGCGATGCCGGGGGGGTCGCGTTCACCACCTCGCTGTTCCCGCGTGATGGCGGCTATCTTGTGCCGCTCAAGGTTGCGGTGCGTCGCAAGGCCGGGATCGTGCTGGGCGATCCTATCGACCTCCGGCTGACGATCTCTGCGGTGAAGTCCTGAGCCCCATCACCCGCTGCCGAACGGCAGCACGCTTTCGTACCGCGCCAGTGCCGGTGCCCCCGCCACCGCTGCACCCCGCCGTAGCAGGAAGGCGTGGCGGACGATTTCCGCCTGCTGCTCGATACCGTAGCGCAGCAGCGGTTGGCCGGGCACAAAGCTGTAGGAATAGCGGCAGAAGGGGTGCCGCTTGAGCGGCAGGAAGATGCCGCGCTGGTGCTGCCAGACGTGGCACATCTCGTGGATGAAGAGGCCTTGATCGCCGAGCGACGCATCGGAGAAGTCGTCCCGCCACAGGGCGCCGTGCGGGTGGAAGTGGATGTTGCCGCGCGGGGCCATCACCACGCCACGCGGTTGGAAGAACGCCCATTTGCGGTTGCACAGCCGTACCGGCGTGTAGTCGATCGCGTCGCCATAGATCGAACGGGCGAGGGCGATCTCGCCCGCGGTCAGCGGCCGATCCGGCGCGGCGCTCACTTGGGTTCCGGATCGCCCGCCGCGATCACCGTCGCGTCCAGCAGGATGCGCGTGGAATCGGCGAAGGTGAAAGTCAGCGTCATCGCGCTGCCGGGTTTCACCACCGGGTTGATCCCGAACAGCATCAGGTGGCGCCCTCCCGGCTCGAACCGTACCTTGCCGAGCGCGGGCACCGGCACCGAGGCGATCTTCGCCATCGTCATCGCGCCATTGGCGGTGCGCTTTGTCTCGTGCAGTTCGGTGCGGATCGCGGTGTCGGCGGAAACGGCGATCAGCGTCGCCGGGGTCGGCCCGCCATGCAGGGTGAAATAGCCCGCCGCCGGCCGCCCCGCCACCGCCGGCAGCCGCACCCAGGCGTCGCTGACGTACAGCTGCTTCTCCTGCCCGCAGCCGGCGAGCGCGACCGTCGCGGCGAGAATGGCGAGGGACGGGCGCATGACAGGCTCCATTTTCGGGAAAAGCAGCCTTCCGACTAGTCCCCGACCCGCCTTGCGGCAAGGCGAAGCCCCCCTATATCGCGCTCGGAACATGCGGTTTCGCTGCCGTAACGGGGCGTGACTGCAAGGATTTACGACACGCAGGGGCTACAGGCACTCATGGCAAAAGTTATCGGCATCGATCTTGGTACTACCAACAGCTGCGTTTCCGTGATGGAGGGCGGCAAGCCCAAGGTGATCGAGAATGCGGAGGGCGCGCGGACCACGCCGTCGATCGTGGCCTTCGCCAAGGACGGCGAGCGGCTGGTCGGCCAGCCGGCGAAGCGCCAGGCCGTCACCAACGGTGACAACACTATCTTCGCGGTGAAGCGCCTGATCGGCCGCCGCTTCGACGATCCGGTGACCAAGAAGGACACCGAATTGGTGCCGTATAAGATCACGCGCGGGCCGAACGGCGACGCCTGGGTGTCGGCGGGCGGCAAGGACTATTCTCCCTCGCAGATCAGCGCCTTCACGCTGCAGAAGATGAAGGAAACCGCTGAGTCGTATCTCGGTGAGACGGTCACGCAGGCGGTGATCACCGTACCGGCCTACTTCAACGACGCGCAGCGGCAGGCGACCAAGGACGCCGGCCAGATCGCGGGCCTTGAAGTGCTGCGCATCATCAACGAGCCGACCGCGGCGGCGCTCGCCTATGGCCTGGAGAAGAACGACGGCAAGACCATCGCCGTTTATGACCTGGGCGGCGGCACCTTCGACGTCTCGATCCTGGAGATCGGCGACGGCGTGTTCGAGGTGAAGGCCACCAACGGCGACACCTTCCTGGGCGGCGAGGACTTCGACAACAAGATCGTCGATTTCCTTGCGGAGGGCTTCAAGAAGGATGAGGGGATCGACCTCACCAAGGACAAGCTTGCGCTCCAGCGGCTCAAGGAAGCCGCCGAAAAGGCGAAGATCGAGCTGTCGTCTGCGCAGTCGACCGAGGTCAACCTGCCCTTCATCACCGCCGACCAGAACGGGCCGAAGCACCTGGTCAAGACGATCAGCCGCGCCGATCTGGAGCGTCTGGTCGAGGACCTGATCAAGCGCACGCTGGAGCCGTGCCGCAAGGCGCTGGCCGATGCCAGCGTCAAGGCGGACGAGATCAGCGAGGTGGTGCTGGTGGGCGGCATGACCCGCATGCCGCGCGTCCGTGAGGTGGTGAAGGGCTTCTTCGGCAAGGACCCGCACACCGGTGTCAATCCCGACGAGGTCGTGGCGATGGGCGCCGCGATCCAGGCGGGCGTGCTCCAGGGCGACGTGAAGGATGTGCTGCTGCTCGACGTGACCCCGCTGTCGCTGGGCATCGAGACGCTGGGCGGCGTGTTCACTCGAATGATCGACCGCAACACGACCATCCCGACCAAGAAGTCGCAGACCTACTCGACCGCGGACGATAACCAAGGCGCGGTGACGATCCGCGTTTTCCAGGGCGAGCGCGAGATGGCGGCGGACAACAAGCTGCTCGGCCAGTTCGACCTGGTCGGCATTCCGCCGGCGCCGCGCGGCGTGCCACAGATCGAGGTCACCTTCGACATCGACGCCAACGGCATCGTCAACGTCTCCGCGAAGGACAAGGGCACCGGCAAGGAGCAGCAGATCCGTATTCAGGCCTCCGGCGGTCTTTCGGATAGCGACATCGAGCAGATGGTCCGCGACGCCGAGAGCTTCGCCGAGGAGGACAAGAAGCGCCGTGCTGCGGCCGAGGCGAAGAACAACGCCGAAAGCCTGATCCACACCACCGAGCGTCAGCTTGCCGACAATGGCGACAAGGTGGACGAGGCGCTCAAGGGCGAGATCCAGGGCGCGATCGACGAGGCCAAGGCCGCGGTCGAGTCCGGCGACTCCGACCGGATGAACGAGAAGGCGCAGGCGCTCGCCACCGTGGCGATGAAGCTCGGCCAGGCGATCTACGAGAAGCAGCAGCAGGCCGAGGCGTCGCCGCAGGCGGAGGCGGGTGGTCAGCAGGCCGGCGCTGAGGATGTCGTCGATGCCGAATTCTCGGAAGTGGACGACAACCAGAAGGCGTAACGCAGATGCTTGGCCGTCATCTCCGCGCAAGCGGGGACCCATCTTCCACCCGTGCCGCTTGGTGGGACGGACAGGAGATGGGCCCCCGCCTGCGCGAGGTGACGGCCTTGTTGTGCCTGCGTTGGGCGGGGGCCCAGTATGACTGAAGTCGATTATTACGAGCTGCTCGAATGCGAGCGGACCGCCGACGCGGCGACGATCAAATCGTCGTATCGCAAGCTCGCGATGAAGTTTCATCCGGACAAGAACGCCGGGTGCAAGGATTCCGAGGCGAAGTTCAAGGCGGTCAATGAGGCGTATGACTGCCTCAAGGACCCGCAGAAGCGAGCCGCCTATGACCGGTTCGGCCATGCCGCCTTCCGCAACGGCGGGGGTGGCAGCGGGCAAGCCGGCCAAGCAGATTTCTCCGGCTTTTCCGACATTTTCGAAAGCGTGTTCGGCGAGTTCATGGGCGGCCGCCCCGGCCAGCGCCAGCCGCGCCGCGGCGCTGACCTGCGCTACGACATGGAGATCAGCCTCGAAGAAGCGTTCCACGGCAAGGCGACCGAGATCACCATCGACGTCACCGCGGCGTGCGAGACCTGCCACGGCTCGGGCGCCAAGCCGGGCAGCCGCCCACATGCGTGCAACACCTGCGGCGGCCACGGCAAGGTGCGCGCGCAGCAGGGCTTCTTCGTGGTCGAGCGCGCCTGCCCGGTGTGCAACGGCTCCGGCCAGGTGATCGACGATCCTTGCCGCGATTGCCGCGGCGACGGGCGGGTTGAGAAGACCAAAACCCTCAAGGTCGACATTCCTGCAGGCGTCGACGAGGGCACCCGCGTGCGCATGACCGGTGAGGGTGAGGCAGGGCCGCGCGGCGCCCCTGCGGGCGACCTGTACATCTTCCTCCATCTGAAGCGGCACCCGATTTTCGAGCGCGAGGGCACGACCCTGTTCGCGCGCGCGCCGGTCAGCTTCACCACCGCCGCGCTGGGCGGCACGCTCTCCATCCCCGGCCTTGACGGGCGCGCGCACGAAATCCGCATTCCGGCCGGCATCCAGTCGGGCAAGCAACTGCGCCAGCGCGGCGCCGGCATGCCCGTGCTCCAGGGCCGCGGCTTCGGCGACCTCGTCATCCAGGTCGAGGTGGAGACACCGACCAGACTCTCCACCCGTCAGCGCGAACTGCTGGAGCTGTTCCGCGAGACGGAGACCGGCGAAGAGTGCCCCGAATCGAAGGGCTTCTTCGCCAAGCTCAAGGAAGCATTCGCCGGGGAATAGCCGCGCGCTGCAGGTGTACGGCTATCGTTCGACCATCCGATCGTCGAACATCCCGTAGAGCAAGGTCGAGCCATAGAGTGCCAGTGCCCGGTCGCGCGGCATCGACCAGGCCCATTTGCGCATGTCGAAGGCGGCGTTGAGGAATGCCATCAGCGCCTGTGCGGCGATCAGCGTGTCCACCGGGCGCACCGTGCCCTCGGCGATCCCATCCGACATCGTTCCCGCGAAGCGTCGGGCGATACGGTTGGACCGCTCGACCATGGCCTGCCGCGCGCCGGCCGGCAGGCCGCTGAGCGCGGTGGTGCGCAGCAGCGGACCTTGCTCGGAAAACTGTACGTCGAGCAGGGTAGCAATCATCGCCGCCAGCCGATCCCACTGGCTGCCGCCACGCGTGTCGGCAAGGCGCTGCGCATCTGCGATCGTGTCGAAGCTGCGCTTGTAGCAGGAGATCACCAACTCGTCCTTGGCATCGAGATGGTGGTAAAAGCTGCCCTTGGTGACGTTGAGCTCCGAGGCGATCCGCTGGACGGACGCGCCGCGATAGCCGAGCTCGTTGATCAGCCGCGTGGCCGCTAGCAGAAAGGCCTCGCGCCCGGGCACGGCGTCGTCGTGCGGCAGGTCCACCGGCTCGGGATGCCATTGGGCGCCAGGAACCGCGATGCCGCGCGCGAAGATGTCGAACAGCCGCGTCTCGACGCGCGGGTACTGATCGGGTTCGTAGCGGGGCAGCCAGACCGGCAGCCAGAACGTGTTCTCCAGCAGCACGTGTGCCCGCGCACCCGCGAGATCGGTCGCGGCCTTATTGAGCCCTTCACCCCACAGGGCGCGTGTGCGCCGGAAGACCTCGCGCCAGCGCGCCATCAAGCGGCTCCGTACCGGCTCCTCCGTGGCGCGCAGGTCGGAAAGCACCGCAAACGGGCGTTCCTCGCCGCGTTCGATGCGTGCGAGCCGTGCCATGTTGAGCGACAGGTAGCGCTGAACCCTGGCATCGGGCGTGGGTTGGCCATGCGCGTCCTCCAGCATGGACAGGAGATAGTCGAGCGTGTGCTCGAACGCCGCTGCGGCGAGATCCTCCTTCCGCTTGAAATAGTAGGTGACGCTGGTGGTGTTAAGCCCCACTCGCCGCGCCACATCCGCGAAGGTCATGCCCTTCGCGCTCTGCTCGTTGATTGCCGCAGCGGCGGCGGCAAGGATCGCCTCGCGCTTCTCGCGAAAGCGCCTGGTGCCCGTTTCGGTGCCGTTCTCGGCTTCCGCAGCATCCCCCATGTCGGGGAGTGTACCAGTTACCATTTGAAGAGACAGTCCCTTTTTTTAGTTGGGCGAGTCATTCGCTCGCTATGGGGTTGCCGGCCGATTCGTTGCCTTTACCGAAAAGTCGGTACGGTCTAAGCGGGTCGGCGAAAAGGATCGGGAGAGGGCGTCATGGACTTCACGCTGAGCGAGCGGGAGACGTATTTTCGGGATCGCGTACGCGCGTTCATCGATGCGGAGGTGCGGCCGCGCGAGGCCGAATACCACGCTCAGGCGCATGAGGGCGAGCGCTGGAAGGTCATCCCCGTCGTCGAGGAGGTGAAGGCCAAGGCGAGGGCGGCCGGGCTGTGGAACTTCTTCATGCCGCCGCATTCGGGCCAGCATCATGTCGACGAGACGTTCGAGTTCGAAGGTACACAGCTGACCAATCTCGAATATGCGCTGTGCGCGGAGGAGATGGGCAAGATCGGCTGGGCGAGTGAGGTGTTCAACTGCTCGGCGCCCGACACGGGCAACATGGAAGTCCTGCATCGCTATGGCACGCGTGAGCAAAAGGACCAGTGGCTTCGCCCGCTGATGAACGGCGAGATCCGTTCGGTCTTCTATATGACCGAACCGGCGGTCGCCTCCTCCGACGCGACCAATATCGAGACGCGGATCGAGCGCGACGGCGATCATTATGTGATCAACGGCCGCAAATGGTGGTCGTCTGGCGTGGGTGATCCACGCTGTAAGATCGGTATCCTGATGGGCAAGACGAGCTTCGAGGGTTCGCGCCACCAGCAGCAAAGCCAGATCCTGGTGCCGATGGACACGCCGGGGATCCGGATCGAGCGGATGCTCTCGGTCTATGGCTATGACCATGCGCCGCACGGCCATGGCGAAGTGGTGTTTGAGAACGTCCGCGTGCCGGTCGAGAACCTGCTGCTTGGCGAAGGCCGCGGCTTCGAGATCGCGCAGGGCCGCCTCGGACCGGGTCGCATCCACCACTGCATGCGCACCATCGGCGTTGCCGAGGTGGCGATCGAGAAGATGGCCAAGCGCCTGCTGAGCCGTGTCGCCTTCGGCAAGCGCATCTCCGATCACTCGGTATGGGAGCAAAGGATCGCCCAGGCGAGGATCGAGATTGAGATGACGCGCCTGCTCTGCCTCAAAACCGCCGACATGATGGACAAGGCCGGCAACAAGTCCGCGCAGCTGGAAATCGCGATGATCAAGGTGTTCGCACCCAACATGGCGCTGCGCATCCTGGACGATGCGGTTCAGGCGCATGGCGGCGGCGGAGTGGCGGAGGATTACGGGCTGGCGCATGCCTGGGCATCGATGCGCACCCTGCGCCTGGCCGACGGGCCGGACGAGGTCCACGCGCGTTCGATCGCGCGCAATGAATTTGGCAAGTACGGCGACTGGAAGGCGGAGATCGCGTCCAACGACCGGCGGGGGCCCGAGGTGTCGAGCGGCGAGATCGGGGTGAGCAGGTAGCCGCCTCTTCGTTCGTATTGAGCGGCGTCGAGGCACGCGCCAGCGGGCGCTTCTCGACTTTGCTCGAAGCGAACGGACGTCGCGAGCGCCTATCGGGACAAGCGTGAGGGAATGAAGTGAAAGCCGCCGTACTCCACGAAACGAAGACGCCGCTCCAGATCGAGGAGGTCGTCGTCGCCAAACCCGCCGCGCACGAGGTGCTGATCCGCACCCAGGCTGTGGGGGTGTGCCGGTCGGACCTCCATTTCGTCGATGGCACCTATTCCACGCCGCTGCCGGCGATTCCGGGTCACGAAGCGGCCGGAGTCGTCGAGGCGGTCGGCTCGGAGGTGCGCACGGTGAAGGTGGGCGATCATGTCGTCACCTGCCTGTCTGCGTTCTGCGGTCATTGCGAATTCTGCGTCACCGGGCGCATGTTCCTGTGCATCGACCAGTCGACCAAGCGCGCGAAGAGCGCGCCGCCGCGTCTGTCGTTCAAAGGATCGCGCTGGCGCCCCGGAAAGCCGGTCAACCAGATGCTCAATCTCTCCGCTTATGCCGAGATGATGCTTATCCATGAGCATGCCTGCGTCGCGATCGACCGGGACATGCCGCTGGACCGGGCGGCGCTGATCGGCTGCGCGGTCACGACGGGCGCGGGCGCGGTGTTCAACTCCACCGATGTCACCCCGGGTGAGACGGTGTGCGTGGTCGGCTGCGGCGGCATCGGCCTGGCTGCGGTGAATGCTGCCAAGATCGCGGGCGCGGGCAAGATCATCGCGGTCGATCCAGTGGCGGAGAAGCGCGCGATCGCCACCAAGCTGGGCGCCACCCACACGGTGGATTCGAACAGCGAGACCGCGGTGGCCGAGGTGGTCGACATTTCCAAGGGCGGCGTGCACCATGCCATCGAGGCGGTGGGGCGGCCGCAATCCGCCGCGACCACGGTGAAGGTGCTCCGCCGCGGCGGCACCGCCACCATCCTGGGCATGCTGCCGACCGATCAGGTGGCGAGCCTGTCCGCGATCGACCTGCTCTCGGGCAAGCGCCTCCAGGGCGGGCTGATGGGATCGAACCGCTTTCCGGTCGACATCCCGCGGCTGGTGGATTTTTACCAGCGCGGCCTGCTCGATCTCGACACGATCATCGCCGAGCGCATGCCGCTCGAAAACATCAACCATGCGTTCGACGAGTTGCGCAAGGGTGACGCCACCCGCAGCGTCATCACCTTCGACTGACGGACCCGCGATGACCGACACGGCCACCGACACCAGCCTCCAGGCCGAGATCGCCGAGCGCGACCGGCTCGATACCGACCGGCTCTCCGCGTGGATGCGCGACCATGTCGAAGGGTTCGCGGGCCCGCTGACCTATGCGAAGTTCGCGGGCGGCCAGTCCAATCCCACCTATAAGCTGATCACCCCGGCGCGGAGCTACGTGCTGCGCCGCAAGCCGATGGGCGAGCTGCTGCCCAGTGCGCACCAGGTCGATCGCGAGCATCGGGTGATGGCGGCGCTGCACCCCACCGGCTTCCCGGTGCCGCGGCAATATGGCCTGTGCGAGGACGATTCGGTGATCGGCAGCGCCTTCTACGTGATGGAGATGGTGGACGGGCGGACGATCTGGGACGGCGGCATGCCCGACCTGACCCCTGACCAGCGCCGCGACCATTATCATGCGATGATCGACACGCTGGCCGATCTGCACAACACCGATCACGAGGCGATCGGACTGGGGGATTTTGGGCGGCCGGGAAATTATTTCGAGCGGCAGGTGTCGCGCTGGGCCAAACAGTATCGCGGCGCCGAGACCGAGCACATGCCCGCGATGGAGTCGCTGATCGATTGGCTGGGTCGCACCGTGCCCGAGCAGACGCGTACCTCCATCGTCCACGGCGACTATCGCGTCGACAACATGAAGTTCGCACCCGGCACCGAGCCGCGCGTCGCGGCGGTGCTGGACTGGGAGCTGTGCACGCTCGGCGACCCCACCGCCGACCTCACTTATTACCTGATGAGCTGGGTGACGGTGCCCGAGGGCCGTTCGGGGGTGATGGGGCTGACCGGCCCGGAGACGGGAATCCCGCCGCTGGAGGAGATGGTGGCACGCTACTGCGCGCGCACCGGGCGCGACGGGTTGCCCGAGCTAGACTGGTACTTCGCCTTCAACCTCTTCCGCCTCGCGTCGATCGTACAGGGTATCAAAAAGCGCTTCCTGATCGGCACGGCGAGCAACGCCAAGGCGGAGGAGACCAGCGCGCGGGTGCCGATGCTGGCGGATGCGGCCTGGGGCTTCGCGCAGAAGGCGGGGGCGTAACATACTCCGTCACCCCGGCGAAGGCGGGGGGCCATCTCCGGCGCACGGAGTCGGGGCAACGGCAAGAGATGGGTCCCCGCTTTCGCGGGGATGAAGAAAATGGTGGGGAGGAAACCTGTGGCATCGCTATTCGATCTGACCGGGAAGGTCGTGCTCATCACCGGCTCGTCGCGCGGGATCGGTAAGGCCAGTGCCTTCGCCTGTGCCGAGCAGGGCGCCAAGGTGGTGATCTCCAGTCGCAAGCAGGACGCGTGCGACGCAGTCGCGGCGGAGATCAACACGCGCTTTGGGGAGGGCACCGCGATCGCGGTCGCCGCCAACATTTCCGACAAGCGCGGGCTTCAGGCGCTGGTCGATGCAACGCGCGCAGCGTTCGGCCGCATCGACTGCCTGGTCTGCAACGCGGCCTCCAACCCCTATTACGGCCCGCAAGAAGGCATCGCGGACGAGCAGTTCCGCAAGATCCTGGACAACAACATCCTCTCCAACCACTGGCTGATCACCATGGTCGCGCCGGAGATGAAGGCGCGTGGGGAGGGGAGCGTGGTGATCGTCTCCTCGATCGGTGGCTTGCGCGGCTCGACGGTGATCGGCGCCTACAATATCAGCAAGGCGGCCGACATGCAGCTCGCCCGCAACCTGGCGCACGAATATGGCCGGCACGGCATCCGCGTGAACTGCATCGCGCCAGGGCTGATTCGCACGGATTTTGCCAAGGCGCTGTGGGAGGACGAGGCCGCCGTCGCCGAGCGCAACCGCACAACGCCGCTGCGCCGGATCGGCGAGCCCGAGGAGATCGCGGGTGCGGTGGTCTATCTCGCCAGCCCTGCGAGTGCGTTCATGACCGGCCAGGTGCTGGTGATCGACGGCGGCGTGACGATCTGACGCCTCGTGCGTCATCCCCGCGCAAACGGTGACCTATCTCGTGCCGGTTCGGCGAACGAGAGGCGCGGTTCGGGGCTGACCTTGGGAGATGGGTCCCCGCCTGCGCGGGGATGACGGGAGAAAAGCGATGGCACGCTTCACGAACAAGTCCATCATCGTCACCGGCGCAGGCTCCGGCATCGGCCGTGCCGCGGCGCTGCTGTTCGCGGTTGAGGGCGGGAAAGTCGTCGTCGCCGACGTGACCGAAGGCGCCAATGAAACCGCGCGGATGGTTACGGATGCGGGCGGCACCGCGGTTGCGCTGCGCATGGACGCGGGCACCGAGCCCGATGTCGAACGGGCAGTCGCGCTCGCCTGCGACCGCTTCGGCGGGCTCGACATTGCCTTCGCCAATGCCGGCATCTCGGGCGGCATGGCCAACATCTTCGATACCGATGTGGCGCTGATCACCGAAGTGCTGCGCGTGAACCTGATCGGCCCCTATCTGATGGTGAAGCACGCCGCGCCGAAGATCGCCGAGCGCGGCGGCGGCGCGATCGTGATGACCGCCAGCGTCGCGGGCATCCGCTCGGGCGCGGGGTCGCCGGCCTATTCGGCAAGCAAGGCGGGGGTGATCAACCTCGCCATGGTGTCGGCGCAGCAGCTGTCGGGCTCGAACGTCCGCGTCAACGCGATCTGCCCCGGCCTGACCGAGACCGGGATGACCAAGCCCACGTTCGACTATGCGCGTGAGGCCGGCAAGATGGACCGCGTCGGCCGGCTGAACCCGCTCCGCCGCGGCGCCCAGGCCGAGGAACTCGCCAAAGTGGCGCTGTTCCTCGCCAGCGACGATGCCAGCTATGTCAACGGCCAGGCGATTGCGGTGGATGGCGGGCTCTCCTCCAGCCACCCAGTCACTAAGCAGGAATATGGGCGCACGGCCGTCTAGGCGGCGGCCCAGCGCTCCACCACCTGCGCCAGCACGGCGAGCGGCATGCCGCCGGCCTGCACCACGGTGTCGTTGAACGCGCGCACGTCAAAGCGCGCGCCCATGCGCGCCTTGGCGACATCGCGCAGGCGATTGATCTCATTGTGGCCGGTCTTGTAGCCCAGCGCCTGTCCCGGCCAGGCGCAATAGCGGCTGGTCTCCGATCGCGCCTGCGACTCGGTCTGCCCGGTCGTATCGGTGAAGAACCGGCGCGCCTGCTCCAGCGTCCAGCGTTCGTGGTGCAGCCCGGTGTCGACCACCAGTCGCGTCGCGCGGAACAGCATCGACTGGAGATAGCCGAGCCGGCCGAGCGGATCGCGCTCGTAGAAGCCGAGTTCGTCGCCGATCTGCTCGGCGTACAGCCCCCAGCCTTCGCTATAGGCGTTGAACGCGAGGAGGGTGCGGATCAGGGGGAGGTCGAATGTGTATTCGCCTTGCCAGATGTGGCCGGGAATGCCCTCGTGGAAGGTCAACGTCGGCAGCGCGTAGCGCGGCCAGATGCCGGTATCCTTGAGGTTGATATAGTACATTCCCGGCGTCTTGCCGTCGAGCGAGCCGGGGCCGGCATAGCCGTTGGGCGCGCCATTCTCGATCGCCGGGGGCACGCGCTTGATGACGAGGTTGCCGCGGACCAATTTGCCGAAGGCGCGGGGCAGGCGGGGGCGCAGCTCCGCCACGACTTCGTTGAGATAGGCGAGCAGCCTGGCGCGACCGGCATCGTCGTTGGCGAACAGCAGGTCGGGTCGCTTGCCGAGCTCGGTCATGCGCGCGCCGACCGCCCCCTGCGTCAGGCCCTGCGCCTTGAGCAGCGCGTCCATCTGCGCGGAAAGCGCGCGGCATTGCTCCAGGCCGGAGGTGTGGATCTCCTCGGGCGTGTCCTTGGTGGTGGTGGCCGCCTCGACCAGCCAGGCGTAGCGGTTCGCGGCATCGGGCAGCGCCCACATGCCGGGGCCCTCGGGCGCACGCGGGCGCAGCGCGGCGATCGCCGCCGCCTGCGCGCGCAAGGCCGGGGCGACCCGCTCGACGCAGAGCTTGGCCGCCTGCGCCTGCCAGTCGCCGGCGATGCCCGCCGCCTTCACCTTCTCGCCCAGACTGGTGACCAGGCCCCAGCCTTCCGGCGTGTCGGCACCGGCGGCGAGCTGGCGGACGGTGAGGTCGTTGAGGAAGGCGGGCAGCATCGTGCCCGCGGCGGCGTCCGCCTCGATCCGCTGCGTCTCGGCGGCAAGCTGGCCCGCATAAGCCTCAATCCGCGCCAGATAGGCCTCGGCATCGGCACGGGTATCGACCGCATGCTTGGTTTCGAGCAGGTCGGGCGTGTCGACGAACGCGCCATTGCCCTGCGACACGACATAGGGCGTGCTGCGGTAGTTGTTGCTCGACAGGAGCGCCATGTCGCCCGCGTGCAGGCGATGCCAGCCGTCGACGCCGAGCCGGAACGCCTCGGTGGCGACCGCGAGGTGGATCTGCACGGGCGGCGACAGCGCGTCCGCATCGATCGCGCGTAGCGCCGCGAGGCGAACGGACGCATCGGCAGCGCGGCGGCGCTCCGCCTCCGCGGAGCGGTCGGTCAGCCGCGTCTTGAGGCCAGCGCGGGCGCCGGTGTCTAGCCCGAGATAGGCGCTGTATTCCGGATAGACGGCGAGCAGTGCCTCGGCGGTGTCCGCCAGCAACTTGAGCGCGGCGGCATCGCCGGGCGCAGCGGCGCGGGCGGGAAGGGCGGCGAGCAGACCAGAGGCGGCGGCGCCGGCGAGCAGGGAACGACGGTCGATCACTTCCGGCGCTTCCGGACGAGGCCTTCCTGGGCGACGCTGGCGACGAGGCGTCCGTCCTGCGTGAAGATCTGCCCGCGGTTCATGCCGCGCGCATGGCCGGTCCACGGACTATCGGTAGAGTAGAGCAGCCATTCGTCGGCGCGGAACGGCTCGTGCAGCCAGAGCGCGTGGTCGAGGCTGGCGGTCTGCATCCCCGGCGTGGTCCAGTTGACGCCGTGCGGCAGCATCGAGGTGCCGAGCAGCATCATGTCGCTCGCATAGGCCAGCACCGCGCGGTGCATCGCCGGATCGTCGGGCAGCGTGGCGACGGCGCGGAACCAGCTGTGCTGGACGGGATCGGTGGCGACCGGCTCAAACCACCTGCGTGGGAACACGGGCCGGATCTCGATGGGGCGCGGACGGGTGACAACGGCGCGCAGCGCCTCGGGCAGTTTCACCGCGTCGCGCGCGCGGAGCTCCGATTCGGTCGGTAGCGTCTCGGGCGCAGGCACCTCGGGCATGGTGTCCTGATGGTGCATGCCCTCCTCGGGCAGCTGAAGCGAGCAGGCCATGTTGAGGATCGGCTGACCGCGCTGCATCGCGATGACGCGTCGGGTCGAGAAACTCTTGCCATCGAAGTCACGCACCACGCGGTAGATGATCGGGAAGTTCTCGTTGCCCGGCCGCATGAAATAGGCGTGCAGCGAGTGCGTGGTCTTGGGCGCCTCGGTGGAGCGCTGTGCCGCCTGGAGCGCCTGGGCGATCACCTGCCCGCCAAATACGCGGCCTACACCGTCGCGGGAGCGGCGACCGCGATACAGGTCGGTATCGATCTCCTCGACGTCGAGGAGGTCGACGAGGTCGGCGGTGAGGGCGGCGGGGGTGGTGTCGGTCATGCGGTCCTCTTCTCCCTCTCCCCTTCGGGGAGAGGGCAGGGGAAGGGGAAGTTCGAGACCGATGTGTTTCGTCCTGCCCCTCTCCCTCGCCGCTTCGCGGCTCTCCAGTTGCGGGTCAACATCGCCCCGCGATGTTGAGGTTGTGCCGGGGGCACAACCAACCCGCAACTCCCCGTAGGGGAGAGGGTAAGGGGGTCAATACCCCTCCGCCCTTGCCAGCCGGTCGGCATGGAAGTTCGCATCGCCGAACAGCTCCGCCAGGACGCGCTGGCGCTTCATGTAGAAGCCGATGTCATATTCGTCGGTCATGCCGATGCCGCCGTGCATCTGCACGCCCTCCTGCACCGCCAGCATCGTCGCCATACCCGTCATCGCCTTGGCGACCGAGACCGCGCCATCGGCGCGCTCATCGCCGGCGTCGAGCAGTTGCTGCGCCTTGAGCACGGCGGCGCGGGCGACCTCCATCTCGGAATAGAGGTGGGCGGCGCGATGCTGGAGCGCCTGGAAGCTGCCGATCAGCTCGCCGAACTGCTTGCGTTCCTTGAGGTAGTTCACCGTCATGTCCATCGCGCCGCCGCCGACGCCCAGCATCTCGGCCGCGGCGCCGGTGCGGCCGGCGCGGAGCAGGCGGTTCAGCGGATCGCGGCCTGCATCCACCTCGCCGATCACCGCGTCGGCATCGACCTCGACGCCGTCGAACTCCATGCGCGCGGCGAGACTGGCATCGGTCAGCCGCTCGGGCGTGGCGGAGAGGCCGGCTGCGTCCTTCGGCACGGCGAACAGGGTGACGCCCTCCTCATCGTCCGCCGACCCGGCCGTTCGGGCAGCGACGATCAGCAGGTCGGCGACATGGCCATGCGCCACGAACTGCTTCTTGCCCGTTAGTTTGAAGCCGTTGCCGGAGCGTTCGGCCTTGAGGCCGACGCTGGCGCGATGCTTCGCACCCTCGTCGATCGCCAGCGCGGCGACGGTCTCGCCGGCGAGGATGCCGGGGAACCAGTGCTCGGCCTGCGCGCTGCCCTTGAGCGCTTCGACCGCGGAGATGGCGGTGGACAGGAAGGGCGAGGGCGACAGGTTGCGGCCGATCTCTTCCAGCACCACGCCCGCCTCGACATGGCCGAGGCCCAGCCCACCCTGGTCTTCGCCGATCAGGATACCGGTGAAGCCCATTTCGGCGAACTGCTTCCACAGCTTTGGGTCGAAGCCGGTCGCATCATCGGCGTCGCGCAACGCGCGCATGTGGGAGACGGGCATCTGCTCGGCGACGAACTCGCGCGCGCTCTCGCGGAGCATGGTTTGGTCTTCGTTGAGGTAGAGAGGCATGTGCTTTCCTTAGTGTCCCCGCGCAGGCGGGGGCCCAGAGCCCCGAGCGCAGTGTATGTGACTCTGTGCCCCCGCTTGCGCGGGGGCACATGCGTGGCGTCGGCCTACGCCCCCGGAAGTTCCAGGATGCGCTTGGCGATGATGTTGAGCTGCACCTCGCTGGTGCCGCCCTCGATCGAATTGGCCTTGGTGCGCAGCCAGGCGCGTGCCTCGCGGCCGCCATTCGAGCGGTCGCTCTCCCATTCGAGCTCGTCCGAACCACCGGCCGCCATCATCAGCTCGTGACGGGCCTTGTTGAGCTCGGTGCCGTAATATTTCATCATCGAAGGCTGGGCGGGGTGGGCGCGCCCGGCCTTGAGCTCGTCGATGAACCGCTCGCTCTGCGCCGCGAACGCCTTGGCACGCACCTCGAACAGCGCGATCTGCGCGCGGAGCAGCGGATCGGCGAGGCGGCCGTCGTGATCCACGCCGATCGTCGCCAGTGCGCCCTCGACCAGCGGGTTCTTGGCGCCGGTGCCGCCCAGGCCCATGCCCGAGATCATCTCGCGCTCATGCCCAAGCAAATATTTCGCAACGTCCCAGCCGCGGTTGAGCTCGCCGACGAGGTTCTCCTTGGGCACCTTCACATTGTCGAAGAAGGTTTCGCAGAAGGGCGAATAGCCGCTGATCAGCAGGATCGGCTTGGTCGACACGCCCGGCGTGCGCATGTCGAACAATACGAAGCTGATGCCCTTGTGCTTGCTGGTCTTGTCGGTGCGGACCAAACAGAAGATCCAGTCCGCCTTGTCGGCATAGCTGGTCCAGACCTTCTGGCCGTTGACCAGGAAGTGATCGCCCTTGTCTTCCGCGGACGTGGCAAGGCTGGCGAGGTCGGACCCCGCATTGGGCTCCGAATAGCCCTGGCACCAGCGGATTTCACCGCGCGCGATCTTCGGCAGATGCTCCTGCTTCTGCGCCTCGTTGCCATATTTGAGCAGCGCCGGCCCGAGCATCGAGATGCCGAAGCTGTTGAGCGGGTTGCGGCCCTTGATCCGCGCCAGTTCCTCGCGCAGCACCTTGGTCTCCGCGGCGGAAAGGCCGCCGCCGCCATATTCCTTGGGCCAATCGGGCACGGTCCAGCCGCGCGAGGCCATGGCGTCCATCCATTGCTTCTGGGCAGGGCTCATCGCGCTCTGGTCACGGCCGCCCCACACCGCATCCTTCTCGGTGCGGACCGGCTCGCGCATCTCGGGAGGGCAATTGGCGTCGAGCCAGGCGCGGGCTTCGGCGCGGAAGGTTTCGAGGTCGGTCATGTCGGCTCCTGGATGGAGGGAAGGGCGGCGGTCGCGATCTTGGCGATCGCGATCGTGTCATGGTCGCGGTAGCGGGCGCCGATCACCTGGACGCCGATCGGGAGGCCGTCGTGCGTAGTGACCGGCATCGCGGTGGCGGGCAGGTTCGGATAGGTGGCGAGCCCCGGCCAGCCGAACTGGAGTCCGAACGGCGCCTTGGTGTCGGCGACCGCCAACTCACGCTCGCGGATATCGACGTCGCTGTGCTCGAAGGCCGGCACCCCGAGTGTCGGCGCGATCACTGCGTCGAATCGCTCGAACAGCCGTTCCCAGGCACGCGTGGTCTGCGCCTGTGTGTCGAGCATCGCGAACCAGTCGGGGAGGGAGGCCTCGATCCCGTCCGGCGAGCGCGCGCCGCGGGCGAGGGTGACCGAGAGCAGCCGCATATAGTCAGCGAATTGCTTGGCTTGGTCGGGGAGCAGATTGCTTCGCGTCTCCACCTCTGCGCCATCGCGGGCGAGCGCGGCGCCGACTGCCTCAACTGCCGCGACGACGGCGGGCTCGACGGGCGAGATCGGGTGCTGGGTGACGAGCAGTATGCGCAGGTGCTTCGCCCCGGACCCGCTAGAGCGGGGCAGTGGAATGTCGGCGAGAACGTCCAGCGATGCCGCCAGGTCCTCGGGTGCGCGTGCCATCGGACCGATGACGGAGAGCGGGCCGGGGTGCCAGTGGGTGCGCGGCCAGTAATGCCCATCGCGGCTGAGCGCGCCATAGGTCGGCTTCAGGCCCCAGGTGCCGCAGAAGTGCGAGGGAACGCGGATCGAGCCGCCGATGTCCGAACCAATTTCCAGCGGCACCATGCCGCTCGCCAGCGCTACCGCCGCGCCGCCCGACGAGCCGCCGCTGACGCGGGCGGGATCGTGCGGGTTGTTGGTGCGACCATAAACCGGGTTCGTCGACTGAAGGTCCGCCAGCCCCGGCGGCACGTTGGTCTTGCCGAGGATGATCGCGCCCGCCGCCTTGAGACGAGTGACCGCGACTGCGTCGGTCTCGGCGATGAAGTCGCGGTGTTCCTCGAACCCCCAGGTGGTGGGGAGGCCGGCGACATCGAAACTTTCCTTCACCGTCATCGGTACGCCGAGAAGAGGCGCGTCGAAGCCGGCGGCGATGCGAGAGTCGAGCTCGCGGGCAGCGGCGCGGGCGCGATCGAAGTCCCGCACCACCACCGCGTTGAGCACACCATCCCGTGCCTCGATGCGGGCGATCGCGGCTTCGGTCTCCGCCAGCGCGCTGGTGGCGCCGGCGCGGACCGAAGCGGCGGTGGCGAGGGCGGTCGTCACCCTCGCCCCTCCGGGGAGCATCGGGTAAACAGTGCCCCGCACTGTTTAGGCCATGCCGGGGGCATGGCCGACCCGATGCTGGAGAGGCGCGCCGCGCCGAGGGAGAGGCGAAGGGCCATGCCGTTGGTGAGTCGCACTGCCCCTCTCCCTCGCTTCGCTCCGCTCGCTTGCCCTCTCCCCAGAGGGGAGAGGGTGAAGATGCTCACTTGAACCGCCCACCGCTCTCGGCGGCGCTCTTCAGGCTCTCGGCGACCTTGAAGCCGTGCTTCTCCAGTCCCTCGACAACCTTGGGCAGCCCCTCGGTCTGCGCCCAGAACATCGGGCCGCCGCGATAGACCGGCCAGCCGTAGCCGTAGATCCACACCACATCCACGTCGGACGCGCGCTGCGCCTTGCCTTCCTCCAGGATCAGCGCCCCTTCATTGACCATGGTGTAGAGCGTGCGCTCGATGATCTCCTGGTCGCTGATCTCGCGCTTGGGCAGGTTGGACTTGGAGCGGAAGTCCTCGATGATCTCCGCGGCGCGCGGGGAGGGTGTCGGATTCCGCTTCTCGTCATAGTCGTAATAGCCCGCGCCCTTTTTCTGGCCCCAGCGGCCCTCGGCGGCGAGCGCGTCGCGAATGCTCTCGATACGGCTGGGATCGCGGTGCCAGCCGATGTCGACGCCGGCGAGATCGGCCATCTGGAACGGCCCCATCGGCATGCCGAAATCGACGTGCACCTTGTCGATCTGCTGCGGGGTGGCGCCTTCCATCAGCAGCTTGTTCGCCTCGATCTGGCGCGGCGCGAGCATGCGGTTGCCGATGAAGCCGTGGCACACGCCCGCGACCACCGCGACCTTGCGGATCTTCTTGGCGAGCGCCATCACGGTCGCAAGCACGTCGCCGGCGGTTTTCTCGCCGCGGACCACCTCCAGCAGTTTCATCACGTTGGCGGGGGAGAAGAAGTGCATGCCCACCACGTCCTCGGGCCGCTTGGTCACCGCGGCGATCTCGTCGACATTGAGGTAGGAGGTGTTGGTGGCGAGGATCGCGCCGGGCTTCGCGATGGCGTCGAGCTTGGTGAAGATCTCCTTCTTCACCTCCATATTCTCGTACACCGCCTCGATGATCAGGTCACAATCGGCGAGATCGTCGAGGCTGAGGGTGGGGGTGAGCAGGCCCATCGCCTTGTCCGGCGCGTCGGGCTTGATCCGGCCCTTGGCGGCGCTCGCCTCGTAATTCTTCCGCATCACGCCGGTGCCGCGGTCGAGCGCCTCCTGCTGCATCTCGACGATCGTCACCGGCACGCCGGCGGACAGAAAGTTCATGCTGATCCCGCCGCCCATCGTGCCGGCGCCGATCACGCCGACCCGGTTGATCGGGCGCAGCGGGGTCTTCGGATCGACGTCGTCGATCTTGGCGGCCTGGCGCTCGGCGAAGAAGATGTGGCGCTGCGCGGCGGACTGCGTGCCGGTCATCAGCTTCATGAACTGCTCGCGCTCGAACTTCATGCCTTCGTCGAACGACTTCTCGCTGGCAGCGACGACGCAGGCGATATTGGCGGCGGGCGCATCGAAGCCGCGGAACTTCTTGGCGTTGGCCTTCTTGAACGCCTCCACCGCCTCGGGATCGGGCGCCACGCTCTTGTCGCGGACACGCGGGATCGGGCGCTTGCCGGCGATCTCACGCGCGAAGGCGATCGCGTCGGCCTCAAGCGTATCCTCCCCAACCACCTTGTCGACCAGCCCGATCTCGGCCGCCTTCTTCGCCGGGATCGGATCGCCATGGGCGACCATCTCCAGCGCCGCCTTGACGCCGACGATGCGCGGCAACCGCTGCGTGCCGCCCGCGCCCGGCAGCAGCCCGAGCTTGACCTCCGGCAGCCCCATCACGGCCGATGGCACCGCTACGCGATAATGGCAGGCGAGCGCGACCTCGCAGCCGCCGCCCAGCGCGGTGCCGTGGATCGCGGCGACGATCGGCTTGTCGCTGGCATCCATCATGTTGATGACTTCGTGCAGGGATGCGCCTTTGGGCGGCTTGCCGAACTCGGTGATGTCGGCACCTGCGAAGAAGGTCTTGCCGTCGCAGCGGATCACCATGGCGGTGATCGCGGCATCGGCGACGCCTTGCTTGACGCCCGCCTCCAGTCCGTCGCGGACGGCGGCGCCCAGCGCGTTCACCGGTGGCGAATCGGAGATGATGACGAGGATGTCGCCGTGACGTTCGGTGCGGACGGGGGAAGTCATGTTTCTCTCCAAGGTCAGTTGAGCGCCGCGTAGATCATGGTCTTGAGCTCGCGACGGATGGGATAGATCATGCTGGGCGAGAGCTGGGTCATGAACACCATGTGCACGCGCTCGACCGGGTCGACGAAGAAGGCGGTATTGAACATGCCGCCCCAGTAGAACTCGCCCACGCTGCCCGGCATCATCGAACGCGCGACGTCAATCGTCACCGCGAAGCCCAAGCCGAAGCCGGTGCCGGCATTCTGCGCCTCGCTGAACAGCGACTTGGACATGGAGGTCAGGTCGGCACCGCCGGGCAGGTGGTTCTGCGTCATCAAGTCGATCGTCTTGCGGCCGAGGATGCGCGCGCCGTCCAGCTCGCCCCCGTTCAGCAGCATGCAGCAGAACCGGTGATAGTCGAGCGCGGTGGAAACGAGCCCGCCGCCACCCGATACCAACTTGAACGGTACCGACCACATCGATTCGGCGCCGCGATCGAACATCACCTTGTGGGTCGGTGCACGGACCGGATCGGGCAGGGTGTAGCAGTCGGTCAGCCGGTCCAACTTGTCGGCGGGCACGGTGAAGAAGGTGTCGTGCATCTTCAGTGGCTCGAAGATGCGGGCGCGGAAGAAGTCCTCCAGCCTCATCCCCGAAACGCGCTGGACGACGGCCCCGAGCACGTCGGTGGCGACGGAATAATTCCAGCTCGTTCCCGGTGAATATTCCAGCGGCAGCTCAGCCAGAGCGGCGATGAAACTGTCCAAGTCATGGCCGCCGTGCCAATTCTCCAGCTTCAGCTCGCGATGCGCCGCGTCGATGTTGCTGCGGTTCTGGAAGCCGTAAGTGAGGCCGGCGGTGTGGCGCAGCAGGTCCACCATGCGCATCGGCTGATCGGTATGGCGCGTCTGGAACGGCACGCCCGCGCCCCCGCCGGCATAGACGCCGGTGCGCTTGAATTCGGGCAGGACGTGGTGGACCGGCGTGTCGAGCGCGACCTTCGCCTCCTCCACCAGCATCATGAACGCGACCGAGGTGACCGGCTTGGTCATGCTGGCGATACGGAACAGCGAGCCCTCGTCGATCGCAATCCCACCCTCGCGGGCTGGGCCCTGCGAGGAGAAATGCACGATCTCACCCGCGCGCGCCACGAGCAGCTGCGCGTTGGCGAAACCGCCGGTGTCGAGATAGCGCGCCTTCAGCAACGCGTCGATCGCGGCGAGTCGCTCGGGCGCGAACCCGTGCTTGCCGGGCGCTGCGATCTTCATCTCCCCTCCATACCCTCGTTTCGAAACGCCTCCTGTCTATTGCCTTGAGCGCTGCGCAAATCAACACTAACCTCCGTGCCGACATACCGATTGAGGTGGAGGGTGCGCGTGTCGGGAGAGAGTGCGACGGCATGGCCGGCGATGACGCTACGGCAAGCGGAGGCGCTTTTGACCGCGCCGGGCCAGCGATTCGAGATGGAGACGATCACAATCCGGGGCGTGCCTACGCGGGTATGGAAGAATGCACCTCGGCACATGGCGGCCCTGGTGATGCTGTCCCATGCCCATGGTGCCCGCCTGGCAACCATCCACGAGGACGAGCGGGTCAGTTACGCTGCCCAGTTCAAGGCGATCGCAGCCTTGGCCCAGGCGTTGCGCGACCGCGGCGTGGCAAAAGGTGACCGGGTCGCCATCGCGATGCGCAACCTGCCCGACTGGCCGGTCGCCTTCTTCGCCGCGACGGTGATCGGCGCGATCGCGGTTCCGCTCAATGCGTGGTGGACGGGCGAGGAGCTCGCTTATGGCCTCGCCGATTCGGGAGCCAAGGTGCTGATCTGCGATGACGAGCGCTGGGAGCGGGTGGAGTCCCGGCGTGCCGATCTGCCCGGTCTTGCCCGCGTGATCGTGTCGCGCGCCGTTCGTCCGCTGCCCGCCGAGGTCGAGCGGTTGGAGACCCTGATCGGCACGCCTCATGACTGGCCAGGGTTGCCGGAGCGTGTGCTGCCCGTTGCGGATATCGAGCCTGACGATGAGGCCACTATCCTTTATACCAGCGGTACCACCGGCCGCCCAAAGGGCGCACTCGGCACCCATCGCAACTTCATGAGCAACATCCTGTCGAGCGGCTATTCCGCGGCTCGCATGTTCCTGCGCGCCGGCCAGCCGGTGCCCGAACCGGTGCAGAAGGTGAGCCTGACCGTGATCCCGCTGTTCCACGCCACCGCGCTCTCGGCGGGGCTGATGGGCGCTATGGCGGCGGGTCACACCAGCATCTACATGCGCAAGTTCGACGCGATCCGCGCGTTCGAGATCATCGAGCGTGAGAAGGTCAACTCCACCGGCGGGGTGCCGACGATCGCCTGGCAGATGCTCGAGCACCCCGACCGTCACAAATACGATCTCTCCAGCTTGGAATCGGTGGGCTATGGCGGCGCTCCATCCGCGCCTGAACTTGTTCGCAAGGTGGCGGGCGACCTTAAGGCGATACCGACGAACGGCTGGGGCATGACCGAGACCACGGCGACCGTCACCACGCACGGCGGCGAAGACTATCTCAACCGACCGGATAGCTGCGGCCCCCCGGTCGCCGTGGCTGACCTGCGCATCATGTCTGCGGATGGCACGCACGAGCTGCCGGTGGGGGATGTGGGCGAGCTTTGGGCACGCGGCCCGATGATCGTGAAGGGGTATTGGAACAAGCCGGAGGCGACCGCCGCCACCTTCATAGACGGCTGGGTGCGCACCGGCGATCTCGCGCGGCTGGACGAGGAAGGCTTCTGCTACATCGTCGATCGCGCCAAGGACATGATCATCCGCGGTGGCGAGAACATCTACTCGACCGAGGTGGAGAACGTACTCTACGCGCATCCTGCGGTCACGGATTGCGCGCTGATCGGACTCCCGCACCGCATCCTCGGCGAGGAGCCGGCCGCGGTGGTCCATCTCGCGCCGGCGTCGAGCGCCAACGAGGCGGAGCTCCAGTCCTGGGTCCGCCAGCACCTTGCCGCATTCAAGGTACCGGTGGCGGTTCGGTTCCTTGCTGAGCCGCTGCCGCGCAACGCCAACGGCAAGATCCTGAAGCGCGAGCTGACTGCCCTGTTCGACGACAGGCTGGCTGCGTAGCGAGGCGTTGCGAGCGGCCGGGCGGCGCGTGGACAGGGACGGGGAGGGTGGTTAACGGGTCGTCGCCGATGGAGGTGTCGATGCGTTTTTCCCCCCTCGCGGCGGTGCCGCTTGCCGCGTTCCTGGTCGCCGCCGACGATCCCACGCCGCGCTTCGGCCCGCGACTGGAAGGCTTCACCTACCCGTGGAAGGTGGAGACGATGCCGCTCACGATCGTCGGCAAGCCGGCGGAGATGGCGTACATGGATCTTGCAGCCGAGCGACCCAACGGTCGCACCGTTGTCCTGCTGCACGGCAAGAACTTCTGCGGGGCCACTTGGGAAAGCAGCGCACGGGCGCTGCTCAAGGCGGGATATCGCGTGATCGTTCCGGACCAACTCGGCTTCTGCAAGTCCTCCAAACCGGAAGGCGCGCAATATAGCCTGCAACTGCTCGCCTCCAGCACCCGCAAGCTACTGGCGGCGCGCGGCATTCCCCGGGCCTCCGTCGTCGGCCATTCGATGGGCGGCATGCTCGCGATCCGGTACGCGATCATGTTCCCCGACGTGGTCGACCGGCTGGTGCTGGTGAACCCGATCGGGCTGCGCGACCGGTCCGAGGACGGGGTGCCCTATATCGATGTCGAGGCCCTATGGGCAGGGGAGAAGAAGACCAGCTACGCTTCCATCAAAGCGTATCAGCAAGAGAACTACTATCACGGCACCTGGCGTCCTGCCTATGATCGCTGGGTGTGGATGCTGGCGGGGATGTATGCCGGCAAGGGCCGTGAGCAGGTGGCGCTGGCCCAAGCCAAGACCAGCGAGATGATCCGCACGCAGCCGGTCGCGCGCGAGTTCGACCGGGTCAAGGTCCCGACGACGATGATCGTCGGTACGCTCGACAAGACCGCCTTCGGGCGGCAGCAGGCGCCGGCCAACCTGCGTGCCTTCCTCCAGGCGGTGCCCAGCCTGGCGCCCGAGGCGGTCCGGCGCATGCCCAACGCCAACCTCGTCCGGCTGGAAGGACTGGGCCACTCGCCGCACGTCGAGGCACCTGATCGGTTCGAGCCGGTGCTGCTCCAGGCGCTGGCGGGGCAGGGCGAGCGCCGCTAGCGCCCGGCATTGACCCGCGAACGGTGCGGGCGTATAGGCGCGCCCGTTCTGCCGGATGTCCCGGCGAACAGCTTGAACATTGCTGGATTGCATGAGGGCCCGGGAGGTCGAAAGGCCGCCCAAGGTCCTTTTCGTATTCCAAGTTCATGGCACCAGCAAAGTAACCTAGGAAGGTGAAGGGCTTCATGCCGACGATCAACCAGCTGGTCCGCAAGGGCCGCGAACCGCAGAAGGCCAAGTCGAAGGTCCCTGCGATGGAGCAGAACCCGCAGAAGCGCGGCGTCTGCACCCGTGTCTACACCACGACCCCGAAGAAGCCGAACTCGGCGCTGCGCAAGGTGGCCAAGGTCCGCCTGACCAACCAGCGCGAGGTCATCAGCTACATCCCGGGCGAAGGGCACAACCTGCAGGAGCACTCGGTGGTCCTCATCCGCGGCGGCCGCGTGCGTGACCTTCCGGGTGTGCGCTATCACGTGCTGCGCGGCGTGCTCGACACCCAGGGTGTCAAGAACCGCAAGCAGTCGCGGTCCAAGTACGGCGCGAAGCGGCCCAAGTAAGCCGCATCCCCGTACCCATCAGCTGATTGAAAGGTATTCCACATGGCGCGTCGTCGTCGTCCCGAGAAGCGGGAAATCCTGCCGGACCCGAAGTTCGGTGATATCGTTCTCTCCAAGTTCATGAATTCGGTGATGCTGGACGGCAAGAAGTCCGTCGCCGAGGGCATCGTCTATTCCGCGATGGAGACCGTTGAGACTCGGGCCAAGAAGGACCCGATCGGCGTGTTCCACGACGCGCTGAACAACATCAAGCCGGGCATCGAGGTCCGCAGCCGCCGCGTTGGCGGTGCGACCTACCAGGTTCCGGTCGAGGTTCGTCCGGAGCGTGCGCAGGCGCTGGCGATCCGTTGGTTGATCTCCGCGGCGCGGTCGCGTTCGGAGAACACCATGTCGGCGCGCCTGTCGGGCGAGCTGCTCGACGCTTCGAACAACCGCGGCAACGCGGTGAAGAAGCGCGAGGACACGCACCGCATGGCCGAAGCCAACCGCGCCTTCTCGCATTACCGCTGGTAGTCGCTATATAGCGGTTCAGGAGGCACCGGCATGGCGACGCAGATTCCACCGGGCGAACTCGATCTTCAAGAGCAAATTGCGCGAATTCGCAAAACGCAGGAGGAGGTCGACAAGTTCGCCGCGGAAACGCGGAAGATCGTCGCCGACATGATCAAGGCCCAGGCCGAGACCAAGATCCTGCCGCTTGCCGCTGTTTTTCAGGCCATGCTGGCGACCGCCGCGCTGCTCGGCGCGGGCGCGGCGATCGCCAAGCTCTTCTTCCCCTGAGCGGGGCTTCGGCCTCCTCCGCAACCAGCTTCACACGAAGGACCACGATCATGGCCCGCAGCCACCCGCTCGAGCTCTACCGCAACATCGGCATCATGGCGCATATCGACGCCGGCAAGACGACGACAACCGAGCGCATCCTCTATTACACCGGCAAGTCCTACAAGATCGGCGAGGTCCATGAGGGCACCGCGACGATGGACTGGATGGAGCAGGAGCAGGAGCGCGGCATCACGA
>NZ_JBELLZ010000015.1:0-52888 GCF_042096255.1 Sphingomonas sp.
ATGTGCTTCTCGAACGAGCCCGGCCTCTACCTCCCCGGCCGCTTCGGCGTACGGCTGGAGGATTGCTTCCACGTGACGGAGCACGGGCCGCAATGGTTCAGCACGCCGCCAACGTCGCTGAACGCTCCGGTTTAGGACGGGTTGGGGAAGAGGGCCGCCATGTAGTCCTGTGCGTCGTGGACGTTCACTTTGTGGCGGCGGCCATCGCGCGATACTTCGCTTCAAGCCTGTCGAACACTTCGTCTGCTGGCTTCGTCCGCCCTGCCTCGGCAGAGGCGATCCCGCGGTCGATCGCCTCATAAACGGCCGCCAGTCGCGCCTCACGATCCTGCACCAGGCGCACGCCCTCGCGCAGCACCTCGCTTTTCGAGTTGTAGCGGCCCGTCTTCACGAGCTCGGCGACGAACGCCTCCAGCGGCGCTCCCAGGTCGGCACTGATCATAGCGCAGAACTATCAACAGTTATCAATACGGGCAATCGCCTCACGCGCCACGCTTGCGCCGGCCCTCCACCAGCACCGCCTGCTGCCATTTGCCCGGCGCCTTGTCCGTGCGGTGGATGCAGCCCGCCCAGCAGCACGGGCGCTTCTTTCCTTCGATCAGCTCTTCGGCCGTGCGAACGACCCGGCGGGCCCGCGTCGCCGGCTGTTTGGCATCCTCCACCCAGCAGATGAACTCGTTGCGGCCCAGCGGGGTCAGCCCCTCCCACAGCCGCAGCAGGTCCGGGCTCGCGCGCACCGCCGCTTGTAGGTCCTCGGGTGCTTGGTGCACCGTACCGTGAGGAAAGGGGTTCATCGCGCAACCTCCGGTGTCAGGTCTGGCGCCAGGACTGCGGCGTGTCCAGTGACGCGCGTGCCGCTGTCCTACAGCGTTGCTCCGGTGCTAGACTCGTTCGCATGATGTTCCAGGATCAGCAGATCGCCTCAGCTCCTGCCGCGTCAGTGGCGCGCCCGTGTCCCCCCTCCGGCGCATCGGCCGATCAAGTCGCGTCAGCGCCTAAACCGCCTCAATTCGTCCCGGTGCGCACGAGTGGCGCAACCCCGCTAGCCACCGCCCCCGCACGCCATTAAGTCGCACGCCATGATCTCGACGAACGACATCCGCCGCAGCTTCCTCGATTACTTCGGGGCCAACGGCCACACGATCGTGCCCTCGGCGCCGCTGGTGCCGCAAAACGATCCGACCTTGATGTTCGTCAACGCCGGGATGGTGCCGTTCAAGAACGTGTTCACCGGGCTGGAATCGCGCCCGTACAGCACCGCCACATCCTCGCAGAAGTGCGTCCGCGCCGGCGGCAAGCACAACGATCTCGACAATGTCGGCTATACCGCGCGGCATCACACCTTCTTCGAGATGCTCGGCAACTTCTCGTTCGGCGATTATTTCAAGGAACAGGCGATCACCCACGCGTGGACCCTGCTGACCAAGGAGTGGGGCCTGCCGGCCGACAAGCTGCTCGCCACCGTCTATCACACCGACGGTCAGGCGTTCGACCTGTGGAAGAAGATTGCCGGCCTGCCCGATCACCGTATCATCCGCATCGCCACCAAGGATAATTTCTGGGTGATGGGCTCGGACGGCCCCTGCGGCCCGTGCTCGGAAATCTTCTTCGACCATGGCGACCACATCGCAGGCGGGCCTCCCGGCAGCGCGGATGAGGATGGCGATCGTTTCATCGAGATCTGGAATCTCGTCTTCATGCAGTTCGTGCAGGAGGCCGACCAGATCGTCGGCGACCTGCCGCGCCCGTCGATCGACACCGGCATGGGGCTGGAGCGGGTCGCTGCGGTCCTCCAGGGCAAGCACGATAACTACGATACCGACACGTTCCGGGCGTTGATCGAGGCCTCCGCCGCGCTGACCCATGTCTCGCCCGATGGCGAGATGAAGGCGTCGCACCGCGTCATCGCCGATCACCTGCGCACCTCCGGCTTCCTCGTCGCGGACGGCGTGCTGCCCGCCAATGAGGGCCGCGGCTATGTCCTCCGACGGATCATGCGCCGCGCGATGCGCCACGCCCATCTGCTCGGCGCCAAGGAGCCGCTGATGCACCGGCTGGTCCCCGCGCTGATCGCCGAGATGGGCGCGGCCTACCCAGAGCTGCTCCGCGCCCAGCCGCTGATCGAGGCGACGCTCCGCCAGGAGGAAACCCGCTTCCGCCAGACGCTCGACAAGGGGCTGAAGCTCCTCGACGAGGCGACCGCCGGCATGACCGCGGGCGCCACCTTGCCGGGCGAGACCGCCTTCCGCCTCTACGATACCTACGGTTTCCCCTACGACCTGACCGAGGACGCGCTGCGCACGCAGCATTTCAAGGTCGACCGCGCCGGTTTCGATGCCGCCATGGCCGAGCAGAAGCGCGCCGCCCGCGCCGCCTGGAAGGGCTCCGGCGCCAAGGCCTCGGACGAACTGTGGTTCGACCTCGCCGAGGAAGTCGGCGCCACCGAGTTCACCGGCTATACCAGTGACAGCGGCGAAGGCGTTGTTCTGGCGCTGGTCAAGGACGGCCGCCGCGTCGACAGCGCGGCCGCCGGCGAGCAGGTTGACGTGATCGTCAATCAGACGCCTTTCTATGGCGAGAGCGGCGGGCAGGTCGGCGATGCCGGTACCATCACCGGCGACGCGCTCGCTGCCGAGGTGACCGACACCTCCAAGCAGCTCGGCAAGCTCTGGGTCCACCATGCCCGGATCGACAAGGGCGCGATCAAGGTCGGCGACACGGTCAAGCTCGCCATCGACGTCCAGCGTCGTGCCGCGATTCGCGCCAACCACTCCGCCACCCACCTGCTGCACGAGGCGCTGCGCCAGCGGCTCGGCACGCATGTCGCGCAGAAAGGCTCGCTGGTCGCCCCCGAGCGGCTGCGCTTCGACGTCTCGCACCCGACCGCCATGAGCCCGGCCGAGCTCGCCGATGCCGAGGCGGCGGTCAATGCGATGATCCGGCAGAACGGCGCGGTCACCACCCGGCTGATGACCCCGGACGAGGCGATCGCCGAGGGCGCGATGGCGCTGTTCGGCGAAAAGTATGGCGATGAGGTCCGCGTCGTCTCCATGGGCACCGAAGATGGCGGCCGTACCTATTCGATCGAGCTGTGCGGCGGCACGCACGTTTCCGCGCTTGGCGATATCGGCCTGTTCAAGGTGGTGGGCGAGGGCGCGGTGTCGAGTGGCGTCCGCCGCGTCGAGGCGCTCACCGGCGAGGCGGCGCGCGCCTATCTGGTCGGCCGCGACGACAAACTGCGCGAGGCCGCAGCGGCGCTGAAGGCGACGCCCGACGAGGTTCCCGCCCGCGTCGTCTCGCTGCTGGAAGAACGCCGCCGGCTGGAGCGCGAGCTTGCCGAGGTCAAGAAGGCGCTGGCACTTGGCGGCGGGGCAGGGGCGGCGCCCGCCGGTCCCGAGACGGTTGGCGGCGTCGCCTTCGAGGGCCGCGTGCTCGAAGGCTTCGAGTCGAAGGGCCTGCGCGGTGCAGTTGACGATGCTAAGAAGCGGCTCGGCTCCGGCATCGCGGCGCTCGTCGCCGTCAACGACGGCCGCGCCACCGTGGCGGTCGGCGTCACCGACGATCTGGTCGCCACCTTCAGCGCGGTCGAACTGGTCAAGCAGGCCGTCGCCGCGGTCGGCGGGCAAGGCGGCGGCGGCCGGCCGGACATGGCGCAGGGCGGCGGGCCTGATGGCGACAAGGCCGCCGATGCGCTCGCCGCGGTCAAGACCGCATTGGAGGAGGCGAAGGCAGCAGCATGACCAACCTCGGCGACTTCCCCATCACCGCCAAATGGCCGCCGCTACACCCTGACCGGCTGCAATATTACGGCCTGCCGACGCCCAATGGCGTCAAGGTCTCGATCATGCTGGAGGAGATCGGCCTGCCATATGAAGTCCATAAGGTGGACTTCGGCCAGAACGACCAGAAGTCGGACGCCTTCCTGTCGCTCAACCCCAATGGCAAGATCCCCGCGATTCTCGATCCCGATGGCCCCGGCGGCAAGCCGCTGGCACTGTTCGAGAGCGGTGCGATCCTCGTCTATCTCGCCGAGAAGACGGGGCAGCTGATCCCCGCCGATCCTGTGGAGCGCCTTCATGCGCTGCAATGGGTGATGTTCCAGATGGGCGGGGTCGGCCCGATGTTCGGCCAGCTCGGCTTCTTCGTGAAGTTCGCCGGCAAGGACTGGGAGGACAAGCGCCCGCGGGACCGCTACGCCGACGAGGCGAAGCGTCTGCTCGGCGTCATGGATCGCGCGCTCGACGGTCGCGACTGGTTTCTAGGCGATTATTCGATCGCCGACGTCTCGATGCTCGGCTGGGTCAACGGCCTGGTCAACTTCTATGGCGCCGGCGAGCTGGTCGGCTTCGACCAGCACCACAACGTCGCCGCCTGGCTCGAACGCGGTCTTGCCCGGCCGGCGGTACAGCGTGGTCTGCGCATCCCCGCTTGAGGATGCGCAGACCCGTGGGTCAGGCCGCCTGCTCGGCGTGCAGCCGCGCCTGCGCCTGCTCATATCCGCGCTGCACCGAGGCATAGGCGTCACGGACCACCGCGGCAGTTTCCGGCGACATGCGCTCGTCGCGAAGCACCCGGTCGAACTCTTCCTTCAGATAATCCTCGCCGCGCCGCACGCTCTCTGCAATCGCCTTCTCGCCGCCGCCCAGCGCATGGCGCAGATCTTCCCAGCGCCGGAACACGGTGCCGGCGAGGGAGCCGAAGTCATTGGGCGCTCCGCCCAGCCGGGTCACCTCGGCCTGCAAAGCGGCGACTACCGCGCGGCGCTCTTCCGCCATGCTGCGGAAGAAGGCGGCATGGGTGCCGGCATCGGCATGCTCCGCCGCCTGCTCATAGCCGCGAACGCTGTCGATCGTGGTGACGATGAGGTCGTCGAGCTTCGAAGTCTCGTGCATGGACATAGACCATCTCCTGAAATGCTGCCCGGCAACGAGCGGAACTGGCGAAGTGTTTCGTGTGGCAAGGCAAGATCAGGGTTAACGGGACATCAACGTCACTGAGGGTGTGGCCTCCCTGTTCCCCTCCCGTTCCGGTTCTGATAGGGTGATGGCATGGCAAAGCTCCAGAAGCGCTACGTCTGTCAGTCCTGCGGCTCGGTGTCGTCCCGCTGGCAGGGGCAGTGCACCGACTGCACCGAATGGAACACGCTGGTGGAAGAGGCGCCTGCGGTGGTCACGCCGTTCCAGGCCAAGCACAACCTCCAGGGCGGCGGACGCGCCTTCCAGCTCGTCGGGCTGGACGCCGAGGTGGAGCTTCCTCCCCGCCTCGCCACCGGAATAGCTGAGCTGGACCGGGCGCTGGGCGGCGGCTTCGTCGAGGGGTCGGCGACGCTGATCGGCGGCGATCCCGGCATCGGCAAGTCCACGCTGCTGCTCCAGGCCGCCGCCAAGATGGCGCTGGCCGGGCACGGCGTCGCCTATGTCTCGGGCGAGGAGGCTGCCGACCAGGTCCGGCTACGTGCCCGCCGCCTCGGCCTCGGTAACGCGCCGGTCCAACTCGCCGCCGCCACGTCGGTGCGCGACATCCTGACCACGCTGTCCGCCACCCGCCCGCCCGCGCTGCTGATCATCGATTCGATCCAGACCATGCATTCGGACCTGATCGAGGGAGCACCGGGCACGGTGAGCCAGGTCCGCGCCTCCTCGCAGGAGCTGATCCGCTTCGCCAAGGAGCGCGGCACCGCCTTGGTGCTGGTCGGCCATGTCACCAAGGACGGCACCATCGCCGGCCCGCGCGTGCTGGAGCATATGGTCGACACGGTGCTCGCCTTCGAGGGCGAGCGGAGCCATCAATATCGCATCCTGCGCGCGATCAAGAACCGCTTCGGCGGCACCGACGAGATCGGCGTCTTCGCCATGCAGACCGAAGGATTGGCCGAGGTCTCCAACCCGTCCGCGCTATTCCTCACCCAGCGAGACGATAGCGTCACCGGCACCACCGTGTTTCCGGCGCTGGAGGGCACCCGCCCGGTGCTGGTGGAGATCCAGGCTTTGGTCGTCCGCCTCGCCAGCGGCGCGACGCCGCGGCGCGCGGTGGTGGGATGGGACAGCGGGCGGCTGGCGATGATCCTCGCGGTGCTGGAGGCGCGCTGCGGGCTCAGCTTCTCCTCCGCAGAGGTCTATCTCAATGTCGCGGGCGGCTATCGCGTCCAGGACCCGGCCGCCGACCTCGCAGTCGCCGCCGCGCTGGTCTCCGCCTTGTCCGAGCGCCCGGTGCCGGCCGATGCGGTCGCCTTTGGCGAGATCGCGCTCTCCGGTGAGGTCCGCCCCGTCGCGCACGGCGCGCTGCGGCTGAAGGAAGCCGGCAAGCTCGGCTTCGAGCGCGCTTTGGTGCCGGCGGCGATGGCTAGCGGGGAGGGGCTACGCCTCGCCGGCTTCGCCAATCTGGGGCGGCTGGTTGATCATCTGCTGGGTCGGGGATAGCCGTTCCGCCCATGAACCTGACCGCCCTCGATATCTCGGTGCTGCTCTTCGTCGGCGGTGCGGCGCTGCTCGGGCTCAAGCGCGGCTTCGTTTATGAGGTGCTGGCGCTGTTCGCCTGGATGGCGGTGGTGTTTGCCGTCAAATTCGGTCACCTGCCATTATCCCGTGTGCTTACCGGCATCGTCGGCACCCCATCGGGCGCCGCGGTGCTGTCGCTCGCGCTGCTGGGCGGCGTAACCTACTTTGCGGGACGGATGGTGGCCAATGCGGTGGGCTCGCGGACGCGCAAGTCAGTGCTGGGCCCGGTCGACCGCGGGCTCGGCTTCGGCTTCGGCGCGCTCAAGGGGCTGATCCTGGCGAGCCTCGCCTTCCTCTTGCTGGTTCTGGTGCTCGATCTGGTCCGCGGCGGGCCGCAGCGGCGCCCGGAATGGCTGACGCGCAGCCGCACCTATCCGCTGCTCAACACCACCTCGGCGGCGATCGCCGACTTCGCCGACCGCCGTCGCCGCGGCCAGCCGGTGTTCGGACCGCGTGAGCCTGCCGCGGCCAGCAACGCCAGCTAGGGCGCACGATAGCCGCGAGGGGGTCGCCTCTCGCGCACCTTGCGCCTAAGTGTCGTTACGTGACCGAACCGCTCTACAATGCCGAGATTCTCCGTCTCGCCACCTCCATCCCGCACCACGAGCGGCTGGCGGCGCCGCACGCCTCGTCCGAGAAGCGCTCGCCGATCTGCGGCAGCCGCGTGACGGTGGACGTGGCGCTGGCGTCGGACGGCACCGTCGAAGAGGTCGGCCTGCTGGTCCGCGCCTGCGCGCTCGGCCAGGCCTCCGCCTCGCTACTGGCGAGCCATATCGTCGGCCGCACTCCGGAGGAGCTCGCCGCCACCCGCGACGCGCTGACCCGCTGGCTTGCGCGGGAGGGGGACGCGCCTGACTGGCCCGGCCTCGCGGTCTTCGCCCCCGCGCTCGACTTCACCGCGCGACACCCATCGATCCGCCTCGCCTTCGAAGCGGCGGCCGAAGCGGCGGCCGACGCCCGGCAGCACGCGCATGCATGAGGCCGGCCACGCCGGTTCGCTGTTGCGCGACGGGTTTATCCTGCTCGGCGCGGGCCTCGGCTTCGTGCTGCTCTTCCGCCGGCTCGGCCTGGGCGCGACGCTGGGCTATCTCGTCGCCGGCGCGGTGGTTGGCCCGCAGGTGCTGGGACTGGTCGGCGATGCCGAATCGAAGATGGGCATTGCCGAACTCGGCATCACGCTCCTCCTCTTCATCGTCGGGTTGGAACTGAACCCGTCGCGACTGTGGCGGCTGAAGGAGGACATCTTTGGGCTCGGCCTGCTCCAGGTCGTGCTGTGCGGTATCCCGATTGCCGCGATCCTCCATTTCGCGGTCGGCTTCTCGGCCCCCGCTTCGGTCGCGCTGGGGCTACCGCTGGCGCTGTCCTCGACCGCGCAGGTCCTGCCGCTGCTGCAATCCTCCGGCCGGCTTCGCACGCCGTTCGGGGAGCGCGCCTTCTCGATCCTGCTGTTTCAGGACCTATCGATCATTCCGCTGGTGACGATCATCGCCGCGATGAGCCGCAACCCGGCGGACCAGGCGGGGCCGGGCGGGTGGCTGCTGGTCCTCTACACGGTCGCTGCGGTTGCCGGGCTGATCGCCGCCGGCCGCTTCGTCATCCGGCCGCTGTTCCGCGGCATCGGCAATCTTGGCGAGCGCGAGATGTTCGTCTTCGCCGCGCTGTTCACAGTGATTGCAAGCGCCGCGCTGATGGAGGCGGTGGGCCTGTCCACCGCGCTGGGTGCGTTCATCGCGGGCGTGATGCTCGCCGATTCACCCTACCGGCACGAGCTGGAGGCGGATGTCGAGCCGTTCCGATCGATCCTGCTTGGCCTGTTCTTCCTGTCGATCGGCATGCTGCTCAACCTGTCGGCGATCGCCGAGCGGCCGCTGTTCGTGGTCTCCATGGCGCTGGCGCTGATCGGCACCAAGACTTTGGTGATCTTCCTGCTCGGGCTCGCCTTCCGCATGGGCTGGCGCGCCGCGCTCGCTTTGGGCGTGCTGCTCAGCCAGGGCGGCGAGTTCGGCTTCGTGCTGTTCGCGCAGGCGACCGGATCGCTGCTGATCGGGCAGGAGGCGGCGTCGATCTTCGGCGCGATCATTACCCTGTCGATGGCGACCACGCCGTTCCTGATGGGGCTGACCCGCCGCTTCCGCGAGGCGCCGATCGTTGCCGAGGAGCGCGACGGGCCGAGAGCGGACGGAGCCAATGCGATCATCGTCGGCTATGGCCGCTTCGGCCAGACGGTGGGGCAGATGCTGCTGACCCAGGACATTCCCGTCACGCTGATCGACACCGACATCGAGATGATCGACATCGCCGGCGAGTTCGGCGCCAAGGTCTATTATGGCGACGGCACCCGGCTGGACCTGCTGCGCCAGGCGGGTGCAGGCGAGGCGGAGCTGATCCTGTTCTGCATCGATGGCGACCAGATCACCACGGAGGTGCTGGAAGGCGTGCACGAGGCGTTCCCACAGGCGGCGATCTACGTCCGTGCGTTCGACCGGCGTGCGCTGGTGCGGCTGAAAGGCAGCCCGGCCAAGTTCGTGGTGCGCGAGGTCCTCGAATCGGCGGTCAAGATGGCGCGGCTGGCGATGCAGGGTCTCGGCATCTCCGAAGCGGAGATCGACCGTTCCGAGGAGATGTATCGCGCGCGCGACAAGGAGCGGCTGCGCATCCAGGTGGAAGCCGGCGACATCCGCGCCGCCCGCGCTCTGGTGGCTGAGCAGCAGCCATGGGGGAATGACCGGTGAACGTGCTGATGGTGCTGGCGGCGCTTTCGGGCGCGATGGCGGTGGGCGCGGGGGCGTTCGGCGCGCATGGCGCGAGCGGCGCGGCGCAGGAGTGGCTTCGGACGGGCGGGCAGTATCAGCTGGTTCATGCCGTGGCGGCGCTGGTGGCGCTGCGGATGGAGGCGCGGGGGCCGGCGTGGCTGTTCGTGCTCGGCGCGGCGGTGTTCGCGGGGACGCTCTACCTGATGGCGCTGGGCCTGCCGCGCTGGCTAGGCGCGATCACGCCGATCGGAGGGACTTTGCTGATCGCGGGCTGGCTGTGGCTGGCGTGGCTGGGCGTGCGCGCGTAGCGGCGAAAGTTGACACTAAGTTGACACCATAGACGCTGTCTTGTTGCACTGGAGGCGGCTTGGGTGAAGCATGCGTCGGCCGCATCGCGGCAAGCGGTGTGGCGGTCGTTCTACAGTGGAAAGAGCAATGGTCACTATAGCGGCGATTCGCCTTGTAGGACAGCAATTTGTATTCGGGCTTTTCTGGCGATTGTCACTTCGCGGAACCTGCATGTGTGACTTACCCTTCTCCCTTGATGGAAGGATGAGGGTGAGCAGCGATCGCGGCGCGCGAGGTGACGTCACCCTCACCCTCCCACTCGGCTGCGCCGAGCGGGCCCCTCCCTCTCCCATCAAGAGAGAGGGAAATGGAGACGCTTCACCGCTTCTTCCGGCAGGTGTCCGAGCAATAGACCACCGCGTCCCAGTCGCGCGCCCATTTCTTCCGCCAGGTGAACGGGCGCTCGCACGCCGGGCAGGTCTTGCTCGGCAGGTCCTGCTTGCGGACGCCGTTGGGCATCAGTGCGGTTGGGAGTCAAGGAAGCGTTCGACCTCACTCAGGTCGACATCGCGATCAAGATAAGTCCGGCCGATGCCGCGCGCGAGCAGGAACGGGATTCGACCGCCGCTAGCCTTCTTGTCGTGGCGCATGTGCTCGACCAGCCGGGCAGGGGAGGCGGCCACACCCGAGGCGGCGAGCCCGTCCGGCAGGCCGCTCGCCCGCCAATGCGCGCGCACCCGCGCCGCGTCGTCGCCGGCGCATAGGCCCGCCTGCGCCGAATAATCGAACGCCAGCCCGCACCCCGCCGCAACCGCTTCGCCGTGAAGCAGCCGGTCCGAGAAGCCTGCCTCCGCCTCCAGCGCATGGCCGAAGGTATGACCCAGGTTGAGCAAAGCGCGCTTGCCCGTCGTCTCGAACTCGTCCTCCGCCACGATCCGCGCCTTGGCCGCCACCGAATGCGCGATCGCGTACTCGCGCGCCGCAGGATCGCCCGCCAGCAGCGCCGCGCCGTTCGCCTCGCACCAGGCGAAGAAGTCGAGGTCGTCGATCAGCCCGTACTTGACCACCTCGGCATAGCCGGCGCGGACCTGTCGCAAGGGCAGGGTATCGAGCACGTCGGGGTCGATCAGCACCAAGGCGGGCTGGTGGAAGGCGCCGACCAGGTTCTTGCCGGCGCGCGCGTTGATCCCGGTCTTGCCGCCCACTGACGAATCGACCTGCGAGAGGAGCGTGGTCGGCACCTGGATGAAGCGGCACCCGCGCTTCATCACGCTGCATGCGAAGCCGACGAGATCGCCGATCACCCCGCCGCCAAGCGCGATCACATGGTCCGAGCGCTCGACCCCCTGCGCGAGCAGCCAGTCCACCGTCCGCTCCAGCATCGCCCAGCTCTTCGTGCCTTCGCCGGCCGGCAGCACCAAAGCCTCGCTGGCGACGCCCGCATCGGCGAGCGACCGGGCGAGGGTGGCGAGATGCGGCGCGACATTCTCGTCGGCGACGATCGGCACCGGGCGCCCCTTGGCCAGCGCTGCCACCACGTCGCCGGCGCGCGCGAGCAGCCCCGCCTCGATCCGCACGTCATAGCTGCGCGCACCGAGCGCCACCGTCAGCACCGTCACCTGCCGATCGCCTCCAGGATTGCGCGCACGGTCACGTCGTGCGGCGTATGATTGCTTTCCACCCGGATCGGCGCGAGCGCGTAGATCGGGTTGCGTGCCGCGGCGAGGTCCCGCAGCACCTCGCCGGGATCGCGCCCGCGCAGCAGCGGACGGGTGTCGCGCCGGCGCACGCGGTCGACCAGCACCTCGATGGGCGCATCGAGCCAGATAGCGAGACCGTTCTCGAGCACCGTCTGCCGCGTCTCGTCGTTGATGAAGGCGCCGCCGCCGGTGGCGATCACCTTGGGGCTGCCGTCCATCAGCCGCGCGATCACCCGGCGCTCGCCGGCGCGGAAATAGGGCTCGCCATAAGCGTCGAAGATTTCGGCGATGGTCATGCCCGCCGCATCCTCGATCTCGGTGTCGGCGTCGACGAAGGGCAGCGACAGCTTGGCGGCGAGGCGCCGCCCGACCGTGGACTTGCCCACCCCCATCAACCCGACCAGCACGATCGGCTGGCCGGTCCAGCGCGTCCGGTCGACGGGTAGGGAAGGGCGGCTTTGCAACATCTCTTCCGGCGCTATACAGCGCAGGGCCCCGGCCGCCATAGCTGCCGCGGTCCCCGTTCGTATCACGCCAGGATCCGCCATGTCCCGCCTCCTCGTCTCGCTTGTCGTCCTCGTGGTCGTGGTGATCGGCATCCTCTTCGTGCTGGGCAGCATGGCCAAGGAGCGGCCGCAGACCCGCGTCGAAACGCCGGTCGAGATCGGCAACCTTGCGAACTAAGGCCCTTGCGGCGGTCGCCGCGCTGCTCGCCGGCGCTGCCGCGATCGCGCAGGACCAGGCGCCGGAATCCTTGCTGCCGCCGGGCTTCAACGATCCGGTGACGCCGGCGCCGGCGCCGGCGCCCGCGCCTGCGCCGACGACGCAGCCGGGCGCCTCTGCGCCGGCCGTGCCGGCAGGCGCGCCGACACCGGCGCCGTCGGCCTCGCCCAGTCCGACGCCCAGCGCCTCGCCCTCGCCGATCGATCCTGCCGAGATGCGCGAATATGAGATGCCAGCCTATGCGCGGCGCTCGCTCGACCGGGTCGGGCTGGCGAGCGATGCGGCGCTGCCGACGGACGCATTCGGCAGCGCGGACGGGCGCTGGCTGGAAGGTCTGATGCGCCGCACCGCCGCGCCGCTGCCGTCGCGCTGGCTGTCGATCGCGCTGCGCCGCCTGCTGGTGGCGCCGGTCGACACGCCCGCCGGGGTCAACGGCGCCGATTTCGCCGCCGAGCGCGCCTGGCTGCTGCTGCGCATGGGCGAATCGGTGTCCGCGCGCGGCGTGGTCCAGTCGGTAGACCTGGAGAACATGACGCCCAAGCTGCGCCAGCTGTGGATGCAGGCGATGCTGGCGACCGGCGACCCCGCGGGCTTGTGCCCGGCGGTCCCCGGCGCGCTCGCCGCCTCAGCCGAGCCGGGCTGGGTGATGGCGCAGGCGATGTGCTCCGGCCTTGCGGGCCCTTCCGGAGAGGCGCGCCAGCTGCTCACCGCGGCGCGGCGGCGGCGGGTGGCGAGCGGGATCGACTATCAGCTCGCCGAGAAGGTGGTCGGCGCAGGCATCAACAGCCGCCAGGCGGTGACGATCGAGTGGGAACCGGTGGTGCAGCTGACCAGCTGGCGCTGGGGCCTCGCCACAGCCACCGGCGTCACCGTGCCGGACGAGCTCTACCGCACGGTCGGACCGCAGGTGGCGGGCTGGCGCGCGCTTGCGCCGGCGGTGCCGCTGGCTGAGCGCGCGGCAGCGGGCGAGCAAGCGGCGGCGATGGGCCTGCTGTCCAGCGCGGCACTGGTGGACCTGTATGGCGCGCTCGACGGGCTGGACGAGGCACCCTCCGCGCTGGCCGCGGTCGCGACCGACCTGCGCGGCGCTTATGTCGGCGCCGATCGCGCCACCCGGCACGATGCGCTGCGCACCCTGTGGGATGGCGGGCAGGGCGAGGCGGCGCGCTATGCCCGTCTGATCCTCACCGCACGCGCTGCAGCACGCATCCCGGTGGCGGGCGACTATGATGATCCCGACCGGCTGGTCGCCTCGATGCTTTCCGCAGGGCTCGACCGGACGGCGCTGCGCTGGCGCGGCACGGTGGCGGATGGATCGGACGCCTGGGCGATGCTGACGCTTGCCGATCCGGACGGCGGGCGGCTCGGCAGCAATGCCGTCTCTGGCTATCGTGGCGACGCGCGCAAGCAGCGGCTGTTCTTCGCCGGGCTGGCTGGGCTCGGTCGCCTCTCGTCCTCGGATGTCGAGCGCGCCGCCGAATCGCTGGAGGTGCGGATCGGCGTGGAGAATGCCTGGACGCGCGCGATCGACCGCGCCGCCGCCGAGCGTCAGCCGGGCACGGTGCTGCTGCTCGCCGCGATCGGCATGCAGGCGCCCGACTGGCGCGGCATCCCGCCCGAGGCGCTCTATCGTATCGTCGGCGCGCTGAGCGCGGTGGGTCTAGCCGGCGAGGCGCGGATGATCGCGGTCGAGGCGATCACACGCGCGCGATGAGCGACGCGGCGCTGATCGACCGCTTCCTGGAGATGATGGCGGCCGAGGCGGGCGCGGCGCGCAACACGGTCGCGGCCTATCGCAGCGACCTCATGCTCGCCTCTGCGGTCGCGGGCGGGCGGCTGGCCGAGGCGGACGTGGCGCTGATCGGGGCGGTCGCGCACGACTGGCGCGATCTGTCCGCCAGCACCGTCGCGCGCAAGGCGGCGGCGCTGCGGCGGTTCTTCGGCTTCCTGGCGGAGGAGGGGCTGCGGGCGGACGATCCTTCGGCGGCGCTGCCCCGCCCGGGCACGCGCCGTGCGCTGCCCAAGACGCTCGATCATGATGCGGTCGATCGCATCTTCGCCGCCATTGCCGCGCGCCTTTCCCGCGATCCGGTCGCCCCCGCGGACCTGCGCCTCGCCGCGCTGGTGGAGCTGCTCTACGGCTCGGGCCTGCGCGCCAGCGAGCTGGTGTCGCTACCGCGGGCGGCGGTGCGGCCTGACCAGCCCTTTCTGATTCTGCGCGGCAAGGGCGACAAGGAGCGGCTGGTGCCAATCTCCGATCGCGCGCGCGCGGCGGTGGCGGCGTGGCGCGCGCATCTGCCCGAGGGCGCGTGGCTGTTCCCCTCCGGCAAAGCGCATCTCAGCCGCATCCGGCTCTATCAGCTGGTCAAGGCGCTGGCGGCGGAGGCCGGCGTGCCGCCCGAGCGGGTTTCGCCGCACGTGCTGCGCCACGCCTTCGCCACCCACCTGCTGGAGGGCGGCGCGGACCTGCGTGCGCTCCAGGCGATGCTGGGCCATTCGGACATCGCCACCACCGAAATCTACACCCATGTCGACGCCAGCCGGCTGGTCGAGCTGGTCAACACCCGCCACCCGCTCGTTGACGCGCGGCGGCGTGCCGACTAGCCCCCGCGCGATGCCGACCTTCCTCGACTTCGAGAAACCCATCGCCGAGCTCCAGGGCCGCATCGACGAGCTGCGCGAGACCGACGGCGACGTCGATATTTCCGCGGAGATCGCGCGCCTCCAGGCGAAATCCGACAAGCTGCTGCGCGACACCTTTGCCAAGCTGACGCCGTGGCAGAAGACCCAGGTCGCGCGCCATCCCGCCCGGCCGCACTTCAAACATTATGTCGCCGGGCTGTTCGACGAGTTCGTGCCGCTCGCCGGCGATCGCGCGTTCGGCGACGACCAGGCGATCCTTGGCGGGTTCGCCACCTTCCGCGGCCGCCGCGTGATGGTGCTGGGGCATGAGAAGGGCGACGACACCGCCACGCGGCTCCGCCACAACTTCGGGATGGGCAAGCCCGAGGGCTATCGCAAGGCGATCCGGCTGCTCGAACTCGCCGACCGGTTCGGCCTTCCTGTGGTGACGCTCGTCGACACGTCGGGCGCCTTCCCCGGCATGGAGGCCGAGGAGCGCGGGCAGGCGGAGGCGATCGCGCGCTCCACCGAGGCGTGCCTGGCGCTGGGCGTGCCGATGGTCGCCTCGATCGTCGGCGAGGGCGGCTCGGGTGGCGCGATCGCGCTGGCGGCGGGCAACCGCGTGCTGATGTTCGAACATGCGGTCTATTCGGTGATCTCGCCCGAGGGCTGCGCCTCCATTCTGTGGCGCACCGCCGACAAGGCGGCCGACGCCGCCGAGGCGATGAAGGTAACCGCGCAGGACCTGAAGGCGCTGGGCGTGATCGACACGATCGTGGCCGAACCAGTGGGAGGGGCGCATCGCGAGCCCGAGGCCGCGGTGGCGAACCTGGGCGATGCGATCGAGGCGGCGCTGGGTGAACTCACGCCGATGGGCCGGGACGCGCTGCGGGGCGAGCGGCGCACCAAGTTCCTGGAGATGGGCCGCGCGCTCTAGATCGGTTCGTCCGAAATGATCGCGTCCTCGCCCAGGCCGTCGTGGTCGGGCAGGGCGCCGTTGCGATGGACGCGGACGCCCGACGCCATCACCAGCGCGGGCGTGGCTCCGGCAGGCTTCGCGTCGCGGTGCACGGTGACGAGGCCGGTCTCCGCATTGCCGTAGTGGATCGAGACGCCGCCGCTCGCCACTTGAGCTTCACCTGATGAGGCGACCGACGGCGCGCCGATCTCCGGCTCCCAGCCCGCATAGTCCTGCCGGAACGCCAGCGCTCGCTCCATCGCGCCGCGCCAGCGGTAGAAGACATGCGCACCGACCGCGCCGATCCGGGCGAGGCTGGGCGCCCACCAGGGCATGACATAATTGGCGTGGTAGTGCGTCGCGGAGCCAACCGGTGCATAGACCCCGCCCGCCAGCGCCGCATCCGCCACCGCACGAGCGCGCGCCCAGGCGAACGGCTGGGGCCGGCGGAACAGCGACCCGTCGCAGGTGAAGCTGAACTGGCAGCCGGTGCGGCGGTGCGATCCCTGATAGACCACGCCGCACACCGTGTTGGGGAAGGCGCGATCGCGCACCCGGTTGAGCACCACCTGCGCCACCGCGCGCTGTCCATCGACCGGCTCCGAGCGCGCCTCATAGTAGATCGCCGAGGTGAGGCAGTCGCTCGCCCGCGCCGCATCGGCTTCGCTGCGCGCGGTGGCGAGGAAGGCAGGGGCGCCGGCGGGGCGCTGGAGCACGTCGGCCGTGTCGTCCAGATTACTCCTGGGCAGGTCGCGGGTGAGCTGGGCGACGTCGGCGGGCACGTCGAGCGCCAGCTTGCGGAGCAGCGCGCGCGGGTCCGACACCAATTTGCGCTGCGGCGGCGGGGCAGGGTGCTCCACGGGCACGCAGCTGGCGCTGGCGACGAGGGTCAGCAGTGCAAGAAGGGAATGGCGGATCATCGGCCCCGGCGCAGATATCCGCGCCGGACCTAGGGCGAAGGTGTGAGAAGGCGGTTAACGCAGCCGCTTCAGCCGTTCCGCTCGCGTTCGAGCGAATCGAGGATGCGCCCGCCCGCCATGAATACCGCCAGCGGGCACAGCGCGAACAGCATCTTGCCGCCCACGCCGGGATAGAGCGACAGGTAGTGCGTGCCCCGCTCCACCGCGCCGAGCCCCAGCCCATAGATCACAAGAAACGCCTCGAACTTGGTCTTGATCATGAACAGACGAGCAACACGGGTCCACATGCCGAAAGGTTAAGCAAGCCGCGTTCCAACGGCGGATATCCGCCATTTCCAACTTTACGAAGAGGGTTAAGTGTCAATTAACCCGACAAGGTCGAGGGCTTCGAGCAAGGCCTGGCGCGCCCGTTCGATGCGGCCGATCAAGGCACGGTCGCCGATCTCCGCCGCCGCGATCGCCTCGGGCCAGTGTTCGCGCACCACCGCCGCGATCGTGTCGAGCCGCGCATCATCGACGAGGAAGCGGGGGTCCACCATCGCCGGATCGGCAACGACGCGCAGCCGCAGGCAGGCAGGCCCGCCGCCATTGGCCATCGACTCGCGCACATCGACCACCTCGACCCGGCGGATCGGACCGTTGCCGGCGAGATGCTCCTGGAGCCACGCCCAGACCCGCGGATTGTCGCGCGCCTCGCCGGGGACGATCAGGGTCTGGACGCCGCTGGCCGTCACCAGCTGCGCGTTGAACAGATAGGAGGCGATCGCATCGGCCAGACCGACGCGGTCCGCCGGCACCTCCACGATCTCCACCTCGGGCAGCAGCCGGCGCAGATCGGCATAGAAGCCGTCACGATCCTCGAACGCCTGCTCGTGCGCGAACAGCACCCGCTCGTTCGCCACTGCGACCACGTCATTGTGGAAGGCGCCCGCATCGATCGCCGCGCGCGATTGCTGGACGAACAGGGTGCCGGCCGGATCGAGCCGGTGCGCGCGCGCGATCGCCTCGCTCGCCTCGCGGTGCTGGCGGGCGGGGAAGGCACCGCCGGGCACGCCATAGACGAACACCTCGACGCCAGGCGCGCCATGCTCCGCGCACAGCCGCATGTGATTGGCGGCGCCCTCGTCGCCGAACGGTGCGGGAACGGGACCGTGGACGAGGAAGGACGGGTCAGCGAAGGCGAGGATCAGTTGGCGGAGCGTGTGCCGCGCCTCATGGCTGCGATGCGGCATCGTCAGAAGGTTGGCGACAGTGAGGTGACAGACGCCATCGGTAGTATCGGCCGCGGGACTGACGGTCGCCGCGTTTGCCGCCCACATCGCCGAGGCGGACAGCGATTGCGCGCGCAGATGCTCCGGCGCGCGGTCATAGTCGGTCGCCAATGCGCTCAGCCAGAGATGGTCCGGGCGCGGGTGGGGCAGCAGGATGCCCTGGGGGAGCCCCAGCGCGAGGTTCGCGCGCATCTTGGCGATGCCCTGGAGCGCCGCCGCGCGCGGGTGCGACACCGCACCGGCGTTGCGCGTCGCGGCGAGATTGCCCGGGCTGAGGCCGGCATAATTGTGACTGGGGCCGACGATCCCGTCGAAGTTGATCTCGACGGGCATCACAGCCGTCCGACGTGCAGCACGCGATCGTCTTCGCCGACCCGCAGCGCGCGCGCGCAGGCGGGGCCGAGGACGACGTCATCGCCCACCTCGCGCACCGTGCCCAGCACGCAGCGGAAGTCGGCCAGCTCCCCCGTCGCGACCAGCGCCTCGGTGCCGCCATCGCCATCGACCGCGATCACCGCGCCCTCGCGGGCATTGGCGATCGAGCGGACCTTGTCGACGCGCGCGGTCATCGTCGGGCCGCCATCGAAGATGTCGACGTAATTCTCGAAGGCGAAGCCTTCGTTCTCCAGCATGCGCATCGCCGCGCGGCCGCTCGGGTGCGGCATGCCGATCACCGCGCGCGCGCTCTCGGTCAGCATCGCGGTATAGATCGGGTGCTTGGGCATCAGATCGGCGATGAACTGGTGGCCGTTCACCGCATTGAACTGGTCCGCATCCTGGAAATTCATGCCGAAGAAGCGTCCCGCCAGCCCGTCCCAGAAGGGCGACCCGCCCGCCTCGTCGATCACCCCGCGCAGCTCGGCGAGAATCCGGTCGGGAAAACGTGTGCGATGGCGGCGGATGAACAGGTAGCGGCTGCGCGCGAGCAGCAGGCCGAGCCCGCCGGCACGCTCGCCCGGATGGAGGAACAGCCCGCCCACCTCGGCGCAGCCTTCGAGATCGGTGGTCAGCGCCAGCATCTCGGCACGGAAGGTACGGTTGAGTTCCTTGCTGCTCTGCGTCAGCGTGCTCAGGCGATAGCTGTAGAAGGGGTGGCGCTGGCCGACCTGAGTGAAGATCTGGCAGGTGCCGCGCACCTCGCCGGTCTCGCTATTCTCCAGGATCAGCACGAACAGCTCGTCCTCGATCGCGCCGTCGGTGCGCGCGAAGGCGGCGTGGCTGCGATCGAGCTTGGCGGTCAGCGCGCGGCGGTCGGGCGGCAGGTTGGTGAACCCGCCCCCGGTCAGCTTCGCCATCTCGTAGAGATGCGCGAGATCCTCGTCCCGCGCCGCCCGCACCACGAAGGTCACACGCCCCCCTTTTCCGCGATTCTAAGGATCGTCACTGCCGACAGCGCCGCGCGCTCGGCGAGGCTATCGACGATCAGATATTCGTCGGCCGAATGGATCGCGCCGCCGCGCACCCCCATCGTGTCGATCACCGGCACGCCGCACGCCGCGATGGTGTTGCCGTCGCAGACGCCGCCGGTGGCGCGCCAGCCGATCTCAAGGCCGAGGTTTCCGCCCACCAATTTCACCAGATCGAACAGCCGCGCCGCGCCCGCGTCGATCGGCTTGGGCGGGCGATTGAAGCTGCCGTGCACCTCGATGCGCACGTCGCGCGCTTTGGCCACCGCCGCGACGCAGGCGTCGATATGGCTGCGGGCGCGGGCGATCTCCGCCTGGTCCTGCGGGCGGAAGTTGACGCGCAGCACCGCCAGGTCTGGCACGACATTGTTGGGGCCGCCGCCGTCGATCCGGGCGGGATTGACCGACAGGCCGGGGGCGGTCGCTTCCGCCAGACGCACCGCCAGTTCGGCCGCGGCGACGATCGCGTTGCGCCCCTCATGCGGGTTGCGGCCGGCATGCGCCGATCGGCCACGGACGACGATCGAGAAATTGCCGGTGCCGCCGCGCGCGCCGGCGAGCGTACCGTCGGGCAAGGCGGGTTCGTAGGTGAGCGCGGCAACCTTGCCGCGCGCCGCCTCGGCGATCAGCGCGGAGGAGGAGAAGGAGCCGGTCTCCTCGTCGGAGTTGATCACCACCTCATAGCCAAGCCGCGATGCGAGCGGCGATGCCTCCACCGCCTCCAGCGCGGCGAGCATCACCATGAGCCCGCCCTTCATGTCCGCGACTCCCGGGCCGTTGACGGTGCCGTCGTCACCCTGGGTGATCGCCTGGAACGGGTGATCGACCGGATAGACCGTGTCCATGTGGCCGGTGAACAGCATCTGCACCGGCGCGACGGGGCGCACGGTGAGATGCAGATGCCGGCCGTGCTCGATCGCCGAGACGCGGCCATCGATGCCGACCTTCTCCGCGGCGGCGGGTTCGACGAGGCACGGGTCGCCCGGCAGCGCGGCGAAGGCGTCCGCCAGCTTCGACGCCATGACGCCGAGCCCGGCGAGATTGCCGGTGCCGCTGTTGACCGCCGACCAGTCCAGCGTCCGCGCCAGCATCGGTGCCCCGCCGGCATGGGCGATGGCATCGCGCTCGATCGTGGTCAGGCCATCCATCGGGATGGGGTTAGCGCGGATCGGGCCGATCGCGCCAGCCCGGTCCGGTCAGAACGCATAGACGAGCGAGGCGCGGCCGATCGTGTCGGTGGTCTTGCGCCCGACAGGAGGCTGGCCTTCGTATTGCACCGCGTAGGAGAGCTGGGCGGAGATCGGCCCAAGCACCTTGGCGGCGATCGCCGTGGTGCTGCTGATCGTGCTGTTGTAGCTGTCCAGATAGGCCGACGCATCCTGGGTCAGCGTGATCGCGGGCGTCAGCTTCCAGTCGAAATCGATCAGCCCGCGCGAGGCGAGGCTGCTCTCCACCCGGCCATCGGTGAAGCGGGTGTTGCGGAAGGCGGGGCCGAGTTCGAGGTTCAGCGTCATCTTCGCGGTGCGGATCGCACCGATGCCGCCGCCGACCGAAGTGGTGTAGCGCTGCAGATAGCCCAGGAACCGATCGCTCTCGAACTGGCCGGTGCCGTAGATGTAATGGCGGTCGCTGACCTTGTAGTTCGGGCTGTACGAGGCGAGCAGGTGCTCGCGCGTCTTCACGTCCAGAGCCTCGGCATAGTCACCCTGGACGTAGAGCTTGTGCCGCCAGCGCAGCCCCTCGCGCGTCGCGTCACCGATGCCGGTCAGGCCGAACGTGTCGGAATTGCCCGTGGTGAGATAGCCGCCGAACTCGACCTTGCCGGTCCACAGATCGAAGGTACCCGCCTGTTCGATCCGCACTTCGCGGGATTTGGCCTGGGTATTGCGCCAGGCGGTGGCGATCGCCAGCACCGCATCGCCGCTCGCCGGATCGGCGGCGCGCGCGTATTTCACGATCGTCGCCACCTCGGCATCGTTGCCGCTGGCGATCGCGGCGTCCAGCATCGCGCGGATCGCGGGCGGAATCGTGTCGGGATCGGTCGCCTGCGCGAGCGCGGGAGAGGCGAGCGCCAGCGCGGGCGCGAGGAGGACGGCGAAGCGCATGCCGGCGGTCTAACCGCCCTCCGCATTGCAGCAAAGTGAACGGGAGTCCGCCGGCGGGGGTCAGCGATGGATGGTTGCGCTACCGAGATGAGCCGAGAAGGCGTCGAGCACCTCCTCGTACAGCCGGCGCTTGAATGGGACGATGAGGGTGGTCAGCTCCGCCGGGTCGGCCCAGCGCCAGGCGCGGAACTCCGGATGCGCGGTCTCGATGTTCACGTCGCTGTCCTGGCCGGTAAAGCGGAACAGGAACCAGCGCTGGCGTTGGCCGCGATATCTGCCGCCCCAAACCTTGCCGATCATCTCGTCCGGCAGGTCATAGACCAGCTCCACCGGTGCCTCGGCAATCAGTTCGAGATGCTCGGGCGCGATGCCGGTTTCCTCGCCCAGCTCGCGCACTGCGGTGTCGCGTGGCGCCTCGCCCGGATCGATCCCGCCTTGCGGCATCTGCCAGGCCTCCAGCGTCGAATCGAGCCGCTGGCCCACGAACACCTGGCCGTCACGATTGAGAAGCATCACGCCCGCGCAGGGCCGGTAGGGAAGGTCGGTCATGCGCGGGCGTGTAGCTCAGCCCGCGGCCTGACGCATCACCCGCGCGCCCTCCGCCTCGACGATCGCGTCCTTCACCGCCGCGAGATAGGCGGCGACATCGCCGGCGGAGGAGGGGATCGCCTGGCGCAGCGTAATGAAGCCGTGGACGTTGCCCACCGCCTCGCGGAACGTCACCGGCACGCCGGCGAGCACCAAGGCGGCGGCATAGGCGCGGCCCTGGTCGCGGATCGGATCGAGGCTGGCGGTGACGATCACCGCCGGGGGCAGGCCGACGAGGTCGCCCGCCATCGGCGAGCCGCGGAAATGGGTGGCGTCGGGCTGATAATGGTCCGCGAACCAGATCATCGTGTCGCGGGTGAGCAGATAGCCATCGGCGAAGTCGTTGAACGAGGGATATTCGCGGCTCATGTCCGCGGCCGGATAGATCGGCGCCTGCACGATCACCGGCAGCGCGGCGGGATCGTCGCGGAGCGCCATCGCGGTGGTGATGGTCAGCGTGCCGCCCGCGCTGTCGCCCGACAGGACCAGGCTGGTGGCGGTGCGGCCGAGCTCGCCGGGATTGGCGGCGATCCAGCGCGCCGCGGTCTCGCAATCCTCGGGCGCGGCGGGCCAGCGCGCTTCGGGGGCAAGGCGATAGTCGATCGAGACCACCGGCAGGTCGAGCTGGCGCGACATCTCCGCGGTGAAGCTCGCATGCGTGTCGATATCGCCGATCACGAAGCCGCCGCCGTGGTAGAAGACGACGATCGGGCCGGGTGCGCGCGTCTCTCGCACGTCGAACAGCCGCGCCTTGATTGCGCCGGCGGTGCCGGGGATGGTCAGGTCGCGGATCACGGCGAGGTCGCCGACGGGCAGGTCGGCGACGTCCTTCATCGCATAATACATCTGCCGCGCGGTGGCGGCATCGAGCTCGTGCGTCTTCGGGCCCGGCACGCTCGCGAGATAGTCGAGGAAGCCGCGCACGTCGGGGCGGACATAGGGGCCCGTGGTGGTCGCCGGACGGTCGATCGTGTCGGTCATGCTCTCCCTCCTCGTCGTTTTCAGCCTATCTTACCGCGGTGATCCACATCGTCCACCACCCCGACTATGTCGCCGATGCCCCGGCGCGCTCCACCTATCGCTGGGGCAAGAACGGCGCGATCCGTGACCTACTGCTGGCGGAGGGCGATCGGATCGCCTGGCATCGCCCCGAGCCCGCTCCCGCGACTTGGCTGGAGGCGGCGCACGAGCCCGGTTACGTCGCGGAAGTGCTGGCCGCTTCGGTGCCGTCCCCCAAGGAGCGGCGGATTGGCTTTCCGGTGACGCAGACGGTGGCGCGCCGGGCGCAGGTGGTACCGGGTGGAACCTGGCTCGCGGCACGGTTGGCACTGGCGCACGGCTTTGCCGCCAACACCGCGGGCGGCAGCCACCACGCACTCGCCGACACCGGCGCGGGCTATTGCGTGTTCAACGACCTCGCGGTCGCCGCCATCCGGCTGGCGGAGGAGGGGCATCGCGTCGCGATCGTCGACGTGGACGTGCACCAGGGGGACGGCACCGCCGCGCTCACCGCGGGTCATCCGGCGATCGCCACCTATTCGATCCATGCCGAGAAGAACTTCCCGGCGCGCAAGGCCCGTTCGACGATCGACGTACCGCTCGCCGACGGGATCGGCGACGACGACTATATGGCGGCCCTCGCGGCAACGCTGCCGCCGTTCCTGGCGAGCGCGGTGCCTGACGTGATCCTCTACCAGGCGGGGGTGGACCCGTTCGAGGGCGACCGGCTTGGGCGGCTCGCCGTTTCCGAGGCGGGCCTCGCACGGCGGGACGCCTTTGTCGCCATGGCCGCGCGCGGCGTGCCGGTGGCGAGCACCGTCGGCGGCGGCTATGGTGACGACGTGATGGCGATCGCGCGGCGGCATGTCGACGTGGTCCTGCGGCTCGGTCGGGCGCTGACGGTGGAACGCGGCCGCCCCTGAGGCTTTGAGGCTGGCGTGCCCGCTCCCGTCCTCCTCTGGTTCCGCCAGGATCTCCGCCTCCACGACCATCCCGCGCTGATCGCCGCTGCCGAGCGCAACGCAGTGATCCCGGTCTATGTGCTCGATGACGAGACGCCGGGCGAGTGGCGGATCGGTGGGGCGCAGCGCTGGTGGCTCCACCACAGCCTCGACCGGCTCGACGATTCGCTGCGGGCGATCGGCAGCCGGCTGATCCTGCGGCGCGGTCCTGTCGCCGAGGTGCTCGCCAAGCTGCTCGACGAGACCGGTGCCTCCGAGGTGCACGCCATCCACCACTACGAACCGTGGTGGCGGGCCGCCGAGGCGGCGCTGGGCGACCGACTGGTGCTGCATGACGGCAATCACCTCGTCCGCGTCGAGGGGGTCCGGACAGGAGCGGGGACGCAGTTCAAGGTGTTCGGCAGCTTCTGGAAGGCGCTGGCCACCCATCTGCCGCCGCCCGAGCCGCTGCCCGCGCCCGAACGACTCGCTGCGCCTGAAGCATGGCCCGAGAGCGACCGACTGGAGGACTGGGCCCTGCTGCCGACGCGGCCGAACTGGGCGACCGGGTTCGACTGGGAGGTAGGCGAAAAGGCGGCGCTGCGACAGCTCGATGCCATTCCCGCCAAGATCGCCGACTACGAAACGGAGCGCAACCTGCCCGCACGCGACGGGTCGACCCGGCTCTCCCCCCATCTCCACTTCGGCGAACTGAGCCCGCGCCAGGTCTGGGCTGCGACCGCCGGCGAGCCCGCGGCGGAGAAGTTCCGCAAGGAATTGGCGTGGCGGGACTTCACCTCGGGCGTGATCCTCGAACTGCCCGAGTACGGGACCCGCAACGGCCACGCGCGCTTCGATCCATTCCCTTGGCGGACGGGCAAGGCCGCCGATGCCGACCTGCAAGCATGGCAGCGCGGCCGGACCGGCTATCCGATCGTCGATGCCGGCATGCGCCAGCTGTGGACCACAGGCTGGATGCACAACCGCGTGCGGATGATCATCGCCTCGTTCCTGGTGAAGCACCTGCTGGTCGATTGGCGCATGGGCGAGCGCTGGTTCTGGGACACGTTGGTCGATGCCGATTACGGCAACAATACCGTCAACTGGCAATGGGTGGCGGGCAGCGGGATCAACGCCAATGTGTTCACCCGGATCATGGCGCCGCTGGTCCAGTCCGAGAAGTTCGATGCGGGCGACTATATCCGCCGCTGGGTGCCCGAACTGGCCGGCGTGCCCGATCCGGCGATCCACGATCCCGAGGCGCACGGCCGGCGACCGCGGAACTATCCCGCCAAGATCATCGGCCATCGGGAGGCGCGCGAGCGGGCGCTGGCCGCCTATCGCACCATGCCGCGCGGCTGAGGCTTTCCCCGGCGCGCCGCGCTTGGCAAAGGGCGCCGCGATGACTGACACGGCAAGGCCCCTTCCTCCCCGCGACGATCGGCTGGCGCGGGCCATCGCGCTGCCGTTCCACCGCTTGCTCGACCGGATCGACGCAGGGCTGGCGGCGGGGGCGATCGAGGCGGATCTGCCCGACGGCACGCACCGTCGGCTGGGCGGGCGCGCTGCCGGGCCGGTCGCGCATGTCGTCATCCACCGCTGGCGCGCGCTGGTTCGGCTCGCCACCGGAGGGTCGATCGGCTGGTATGACGGCTGGGAGGCGGGCGACTGGGCGAGCCCCGATCCGGTGCCGCTGTTCGACCTGTTCATGCGCAACCGCCGCACCCTGGGCAGCAGCGCGCGGGCAGGGGGCCCGACCCGGCTGCTCGCGCGGATCGGCCATGCGCTGCGCCGCAACGATCCACGCGGTGCTCGCCGCAACATCGCGGCGCACTACGACCTTGGCAACGCCTTCTACGCCGAATGGCTCGACCCGAGCCTGACCTATTCGAGCGCGCTGTTCGAGAGCGCGGACGACGGCCTGGAGGCGGCCCAGCGGCGCAAGTTGGCGGCGATCCTGGAGCGCACCGGCGTGCAGCTGGGCGGTACCCTGCTGGAGATCGGCTCGGGCTGGGGCTCGTTCGCGGCGACCGCCTCGGCGGCGGGGGCGAATGTCCACACCATCACGCTCTCGGAGGAGCAGAAGCGCCATGTCGATGCGCTGGCGCTGCCGAACGTCCGCTGCACGCTGACCGACTATCGCCATGTCCTCGGCACCTATGATGCCGTGGCCAGCATCGAAATGGTCGAAGCGGTGGGGCAGGAGTTCTGGCCCGACTATCTCAACGCCATCGCCCGGATGCTGCGGCCGGGCGGACGTGCGGCGATCCAGTTCATCTCGATCGACGATGCGATCTTCGATGCCTATGCCAGCAACGTCGACTTCATCCAGCGTTACGTCTTTCCCGGGGGCATGCTGATCGCCCGCGACCGCTTCGCCGCGCTCGCCGAACGCGCGGGGCTCGACTGGCGGGACGAGCATCGCTTCGGCCAGGATTATGCCCGCACCTTGCGGCTTTGGCGCGAGCGGTTCGAGGCGGCGGTGCGCGAAGGGCGCCTGCCGGCCGGGTTCGACGCGCGCTTCGTGCGGCTGTGGCGCTATTACCTGATGTATTGCGAAGGCGGCTTCTCGGGCGGCGGCATCGACGTCCATCAGGTGACGCTTGTTCGCCGCTGAGCCGCGGGGACGGCGGATCGCGCGCCTGCTGTTGATGGCGTTCTACGGACTGGCCGGGGTTGCGCATCTGGTGTTCACCGATGCGATGGTCCGCATCGTGCCGGCCTGGGTGCCCGAGCCGCGCGCGGTGGTGATCACGACTGGGCTGTGCGAGCTGGTCGGCGTGATCGGGCTGACTTTGCCACGGTGGCGGCGAACCGCGGGATGGGCATTCGCCGCTTATGCGGTGTGCGTGTTCCCGGCCAACATCGTCCACGCCATGCACGACCTGGGCAGCGGAACCGGGCTGCCGCTCTGGTATCACGCGCCGCGGCTGCTGCTCCAGCCGGCAATCGTCTGGTGGGCCTTGTGGGCGACAGGCGCGCTGAAGCGCCCGCCTGCCGCCCGATAGGTCAGGCCGCCTCGAACGCGCCGCTGTCCTGCATTACCTTCAGCTTGCCGTCGGCGATCGCGAACACCGCGCCGTGCAGCTTGAGCGTGCCGGCCTCGATCCCCTCGGCGATGAACGGGAAGGTCTTGAGGTTCTCGATCGAGACCTTGACGCACTCCTGCTCCAGCGCCTTCTGGCCTTCCGGCCCGGTGCCGTGCTCGGCGACCACCTTCTCGCGCGCGTCGTCCAGCAGGTCGATCCACGCCGCGACGAAGCCGCCCTCGCCGGGCTGCGCTTCCTTGAGGCTCTGGGTCAGCGCCGCATTGACGCCGCCGCAGGCGCCATGGCCCAGCACCAGGATCTCCTCGACCTTCAGCTTGGTCACCGCGAACTCGATCGCCGCCGACACGCCATGGCGCCCGCCGCCGGTCTCGAACGGGGGCACGAGGTTGGCGACGTTGCGGACCACGAACACCTCGCCGGGGCGCGAGCCGAAGATGGTGGCAGGATCGACCCGGCTGTCGGAGCAGGCGATGATCATCACCTTGGGCGACTGGCCCTCCGCCAGCTCGGCCCAGCGCTCGCGCTCCTCAAGCCATTCGGTGCCGCGGAACTTGTAATAGCCGTCGATCAGGTCGGAGAAGTTGCTCATCGGATCCTCTTCATGGGTTTGATGCCGGTGCGGCCATACCGTGCCGCAGCCCAGCTGTGCGTAAGGTTGTGTGTCGGGCGGCTCCGGCCTATCTCGCCGCCATGAACGAGATGACCCCGCTGCCGGTTGCACCCCGCCCCCGCAAGCCGGACTGGATCCGGGTGAAGGCGCCGACCGGCCATGGCGTCGCCGAGACGCGCGGGCTAATGCGGCGGCTGGGCCTCGCGACGGTGTGCGAGGAGGCGGCCTGCCCGAACATCGGCGAATGCTGGACCAAGAAGCACGCCACCGTGATGATCCTCGGCGACACCTGCACGCGTGCCTGCGCCTTCTGCAACGTCAAGACCGGCATGCCGCGCCCGGTCGATCCGCTGGAGCCCGAGCATGTCGCTGTCGCGGCGGCGGAACTGGGGTTGGAGCATATCGTGATCACCTCGGTCGACCGCGACGACCTGCCCGACGGCGGTGCCAGCCAGTTCGTCAAGGTGATCGAGGCGCTGCGCCGCAATACGCCCAAGACCACGATCGAGATCCTGACGCCCGACTTCCGCAACAAGCACGAGCGCGCGGTGGAAGCGATCGTCACCGCGCGGCCGGACGTGTACAACCACAATCTGGAAACGGTGCCGCGGCTTTACCCGACGATCCGTCCGGGTGCGCGCTATTACGCCTCGCTGCGACTGTTGGAGCAGGTGAAGCGCCACGATCCGTCGATCTTCACCAAGTCCGGCATCATGCTTGGGCTGGGCGAGGAGCGGCTGGAGGTCCACCAGGTGATGGACGACATGCGCTCGGCCGACATCGATTTCCTGACCATGGGCCAGTATCTCCAGCCGACGCCGCGGCACGCCAAGGTCGCCGATTTCGTCACGCCCAAGGCGTTCGACGCTTATGCCGCGATCGCTCGCGCCAAGGGATTCCTGCTGGTGGCGAGCTCGCCGCTGACCCGGTCGAGCTACCATGCCGGCGACGATTTCGCGAAACTGCGCGAAGCCCGCAACGCGAAGCTCGCTGCCCGCGCAGGCTGATGCCCAAGCATTCCGAGACGCGCCGCATGCCGTACACGGCCGAGCAGATGTTCGATCTGGTCGCCGACGTGCGGCGCTATCCCGAGTTCCTGCCCTGGGTCAGCGCGATGCGCGTGCGCAAGGACGGGACCGAGGAGACGCTGGCGGACATGATCGTCGGCTTCAAGGGGCTGCGCGAGACCTTTACCTCGCGGGTCGCCAAGATGCGGCCGAGTGAGATCCACGTCGACTATATCGAGGGGCCGCTCAAATATCTGCGCAACGACTGGCGGTTCCGGCCGGACGGGGACGGGTGCCTGGTGGATTTTGCGGTCGATTTCCAGTTCAAGAACCGGGTGTTCGAAATGCTCGCCGGCCAGGTGTTCGGCATGGCGCTGCGCCGGATGATCGGCGCGTTCGAGGATCGGGCAAAGGCGCTCTACGGCGCGGGCGAGGGCAACAGCAGTTCGAGCGCGCACAGCGCCGCCTGAAGCCGCACTTCGCTGCGGCCGAGGTCGCCGAACTCCCGCTTGTCGGCGATCACGTCTTTCGGATCGCCGCTACGCTCGGCTCGCGCGAACACGACGGTGCCGACCGGCTTCTTCTCCGATCCGCCGCCCGGTCCGGCGATGCCGGTGATCGCCACCGCGACATCCGCCTCGGACCGCTCGATCGCCCCCTGCGCCATCGCCCAGGCGGTGGCGATCGATACCGCGCCGAACGTCTCCAGCACATTGTCCGAGACGGCGAGCATCGCCTGCTTCGCCTCGTTCGAATAGGTGACGAAGCCGCCCTCGAACACGTCCGAACAGCCGGCGATCTCGGTCAGCGCGGCGCTGACCAGCCCGCCGGTGCAGCTTTCCGCTACGGCGATGCGGCGGCCGGCGGCGCGGTTCGCCTCGATCGCCTTGCGCGCGGCCTCGACCAGGGGGGTGGGAAGATTGCTCATCGCGCGCACACCGGCAGGTCGGGAACGCCCGCCACTGCGCGACTGCCCTTCGCCTTCTCGGCGCGCAGGAACTGGAGCGTGGTGACGACGATACCCGCGGTGTTGCGCGGTGGCAGCGGCTCGAGCAGCGTGGTCAGCCGGTCGATCGTCGGGCAATCCGCGGTGTTGATCCGGCCGACCAGCAGTGGGACGAGCATCGAGACGAGCACCGGCCGCGCAAAGTCGGAAGCGAGCAGCAGGGTGACCGACGGGTCGCTCAGCTTGGCCACCGCCATCCGCGCATCGGGCCAGGCGCGATCGGCGGCGGCCTGGTATTTGGCGAGGAACGGGCCGTTGCCGCGGCGGATCAGGCTGTTGGCGGGCAGCCGGTTGGCGCAGATCGTGCCGGTGACCCGGACGATCTCCGGCATCGCGACCAGCGCGATCGATTCGGCCTCGCGTGCGGTGAGGCAGGGCGGCGCGGCGGTGGCGGGCGTCGCCAGCGCGAGGGACAGGGCGATGGGGAGGAGGCGCTTCACGGCCGCCACCCCGATACCCGCACGGTGGCGGTCGCCTGCGCGGCGATGCCTTCGCCACGGCCGGTGAAGCCGAGCCGCTCGGTGGTGGTCGCCTTGACGCTCACCCGCGACGCGTCGAGCCCGCAGATGTCGGCGATGCGCGCTCGGATCGCCTCGCGATACGGTCCGATCTTGGGCGCCTCGCAGATCAGGGTCACGTCCACGAAGGTGAGCTGCCCGCCAGCCGCCTGCACGAGACCGATGGCGTGACGGAGGAACTGATCGGAGGCTGCGCCGCGCCATTGCGGGTCGCTGGGCGGGAAGTGCTGGCCGATGTCCCCGGCCGCGATCGTGCCAAGCACCGCATCGGTGATCGCGTGGAGGGCCACGTCCGCGTCACTGTGGCCGCTCAGCCCCTGCGTGTGCGGGACAAGGACGCCGCCGAGCCACAACTCCTCGCCATCGACGAGCCGGTGGACGTCGAACCCGCTCGCCGAGCGCGTCTCCCACGCCAGCATCGCCTCGGCGCGTGCAAAATCCTCGGGGAAGGTCACCTTCTCAAGCATGGCCTCCCCAAGCACGAGCGCCACCTCGTGACCAGTGTCTCGTACCATCTGCGCGTCGTCGGTCGCCTCCACGCCAGCTGGCCACGCGCGGTGAGCGGCAACCAACGCATCGTACACGAATGCCTGTGGAGTCTGTACGCGGAAAAGGTCAGCGCGAGGCACCGTGTCGCCCATCTGCCCGGTCCAACGCACCAGTGTGTCAGCGACTTGAACCGCCGGTACTGCGCCCTCGTGGGCGTCGAGCGTCTCAAGCAACCGGTCGATCACCGCCGCCGACACGAACGGCCGTGCGGCGTCGTGAACCAGCACGCGGTCGCAACCGTCTAGCGCCGCGAGCCCGGCCGCAACCGAGTCGCGCCGCTCGGCTCCACCGTAAACGAAACGGTGTCCCGCGACATGATCCTCTTGGCCCGGCGCGATCACCACCAGCACCTCGTCGATGGCCGGGTGCCCGGTGAAGGCGGCGATGCTCCAGTCGAGCATTGGCCGTCCACCTAGAGGAGCGAATTGCTTGGGCACGTCGCCGCCGCAGCGCTCGCCGCGGCCGGCAGCGACGATGATGGCGGCGGTGCGGGTCACGCGCCGCCCGCTAGCGCAGCCCGCCTCGCAGCGCCAGCCTTGCGCCATCAGGGTCGCTCGGGTAAACGCTGCCCGTTTTTCAGGCACATGTCCCAGCTCACCCCCATCCAGATCGGTTCCGTCCGGATCGACACGCCCGTCGTGCTGGCGCCTATGACCGGCGTCACCGACATGCCCTTCCGCACGCTTGTCCGCCGCTACGGCTCGGGCCTCAACGTCACCGAGATGATCGCCAGTCAGGCGGCGATCCGTGAGACGCGCCAGTCGATCCAGAAGGCGGCGTGGCATCTCTCGGAGGAGCCCGTCTCGATGCAGTTGGTCGGCTGCACGCCTTACGAGATGGGTGAGGCGGCGCGGCTGGCGGAGGACCGCGGCGCCGCGATCATCGACATCAACATGGGCTGTCCGGTCCGCAAGGTGACCAACGGCGACGCGGGCTCGGCGCTGATGCGCGACCTCAAGCTCGCCACTGCGATCATCGAGGGCGTGAGCAAGGCGGTCACCGCACCCGTCACCGTGAAGATGCGGATGGGCTGGTGTCACGACAGCCTCAACGCGCCCGAGCTCGCCCGCATCGCCGAGGACCTCGGCTGCCGGATGGTCACGGTCCACGGCCGCACCCGCAACCAGATGTACAAGGGCAGCGCCGACTGGAGCTTCGTCCGCCGCGTCAAGGAGGCGGTGACCGTGCCGGTGCTGGTCAATGGCGACATCTGCTCGCCCGAGGATGCCGAGACCGCGCTCGAACAGTCGGGCGCGGACGGGGTGATGATCGGCCGCGGCGCCTACGGCCGGCCGTGGCTGCTCGGCCAGGTGATGGCGCGGCTGGGCGAGGGCCGCGACGTGCCCAACCCTTCGCTCGACGAGCAATATCACGTCATCGCAGAGCATTACGAGGCGATGCTCAGCCATTATGGCACCATCACGGGCGTCAACATGGCCCGCAAGCACATCGGCTGGTACACCAAGGGGCTTACCGGCTCGGCCGAGTTCCGCAACAAGGTGAACCAGGAGCCTGATGCCGAAGTGGTCAAGCGCATGCTGGCCGAGTTCTACGCGCCCTATCGGCTGAGCGCGGCGGCGTGATGCTGGCGCGTGCGGCTCCGCCCGCCGCCGAACTGCTCGCCCAGCTGCCGGTCGCGGTGCTGCTGGTCGACCCCGACGGCCGGGTGGCGCAGGCCAATGCCGAATGCGAGCAGATGCTCAATCTATCCGAGCGGCAGATGGTGGGACAGAGCGTCGCGCTGCTGCTGCCTCCGCTCGCCGGGGCACGGCGTGAGGAGCGGACCTTTGCTGCGTTCGACGTGGAGATAGAGGTGCACCGCGCCCGCCTGCGTGTCGACCTGATCGAAGCGGCGGTGGTGGACCATCCTGGCTGGCGCACCGTCACCCTCCATCACGCCGCCGCGTCGCGCCGGCTGGGCGTTACCGCGGAGCGGGCGGCGGCGGCGCGCTCGGCGGTGGGCGCGGCCGCGATGCTGGCGCACGAGATCAAGAACCCGCTCTCCGGCATTCGCGGCGCGGCGCAGCTGATCGCCGATGGCGCCGAAGCGGGAGAACTCACCGCGTTGATCATGAGCGAGGTCGATCGCGTCGCGGCGCTGATCGATCGGATGGAGGATTTCACCGATACCCGCGCCCTCGCGCTGGAGCCGCTGAACATCTATCCCTTGCTCGCCCACGCGCGCGAGGTCGCCCGCGCCGGGTTCGCACGCGGCATCCTCTTCGAGGAGCGGTTCGATCCGTCGCTGCCGCCTGCGCTGGCGAACCGCGACGCCCTGCTCCAGGTGATGATCAACCTCCTCAAGAATGCGGCGGCAGTGCTGGGCGACCGCGGTGAGCGCAGGATCACGCTCGCCACCGCTTATCGACACGGCATGTCCGCGCGTGCGGCCCATGGGGGAGGCAGGGTGCCCCTTCCGATCGAGATCTGCGTGATCGATAGCGGCCCCGGCGCACCAGAGGACATCGCCGAACACCTGTTCGATCCGTTCGTCTCCAGCCGCCCGGAAGGAAAGGGGCTCGGCCTGGCCTTGGTCGACAAATTGGTGCGCGATATGGGCGGCATCGTGCAATATTCGCGCGAGGGCGAGCCGCATCAGACGGTGTTTCGTATCCTGCTGCCGCGGGCGGTCCAGTGAGCGCTGACATCCTGGTCGTCGACGACGATGCGGCGATCCGTACCGTAGTCGGCCAGTCGCTGAAGCGTGCGGGCTATGCGGTGCGCACCGCCGCCAGCCTGGCCGAGCTGCGTCGGGAACTGGCGAAGCGGCGGCCGGACGTACTGATCACCGATGTCGTCCTGCCCGATGGCGACGGGATCGAGCATGCGGCCGAGCTCGCCGCTGAAGATGGTCCGCCGGCGATTATCGTTCTGTCCGCGCGCAACACGCTCGCCACCGCGGTCCGCGCGACGGAGGTGGGCGCCTATGAATATTTGCCCAAACCCTTCGATCTGGACGTATTGACCGATGCGGTGCGCGCGGTGCTGGCGCGCTCGGCGACGGTGTGCGTGGAGGCGAGTGAGGAGGAGGAGCGGCTGCCCCTGATCGGCCGATCGCCGGCAATGCAGGAGGTGTATCGAATCATCGCTCGCGTCGTCTCCAACGACCTCACCGTTTTGGTCTCGGGCGAATCAGGGACGGGGAAGGAACTGGTCGCCCGCGCGATCCACGATCTCGGCCGCCGCCGCCTTGCGCCGTTCGTCGCGATCAACATGGCGGCGATCCCACGCGAGCTGATCGAGGCGGAACTGTTCGGGCATGAGCGCGGCGCCTTCACCGGCGCCGCCGCGCGCACCGCCGGACGGTTCGAGCAGGCGGCCGGCGGCACCCTTTTCCTGGACGAGATCGGCGACATGCCCGTGGAGGCGCAGACGCGGCTGCTCCGCGTCCTCCAGTCGGGCGAGTTCAATACCGTCGGCGGCGCGCGCGCGATCCGCGCCGACGTCAGGATCGTTGCCGCCACCAACCGTGACCTCCAGCAGGCAGTGGCGAGCGGCACTTTCCGCGAGGATCTCTACTATCGGCTGAACGTCGTGCCGATCGTGCTGCCTGCCCTGCGCGAACGGCGGCAGGACATTGCCATGCTCGCGCGCCACTTTCTCGACCGCGCCGCCGAGGACGGCCTGCCCCACAAGGCGCTGCATGACGAGGCGATCGACCTGCTGGAGGCGCACGATTGGCCCGGCAACGTTCGCGAACTCCAGAACATGATGCGGCGATGCGCCGCCTTGTCGCGCGATGCCGTGATCGGTGCGACCGAGATCCGCGACGGTTTGGGCAGCGCCCCGCGACTGAGCGACACGCCCGACGTGGCGATCGATGCGGCGATCCGCGCGCGGATCGAGCGCTTCGCCCGCGAGGATCCTCGCGCGCTTGACGACGGCTCCCTTTACGATCGCGTGATCGCCGAAGTGGAGCGCCCGCTGATCGAGGCCATGCTGCGACGGCATGGCGGCAACCAGCTGCGCGCTGCGCGGGCGATGGGGCTCAACCGCAACACCCTGCGCAAGCGCCTGGATGTGCTGGGGATCGATCCCGCTGGCTGAGTTAGTTGCGAGCGCCACGGTTTCGCCGCCATTCTGTGTTTTCCATGCAACACTTTCTCGTGTAGCAAGGATCTGATGACCGGCGGCGCATCGCCCCTCGCGCAAGCGCGACGCTTCACCGTCACCCCGCTGATGGAGTTCGCCGTTCTCGGGCTCGCTGCGGTGGTGGCGCTGACCAGTTATGCCGTGATCGCGGCGCGCGGAGCGTCGGGCTTGCTCGCGCCCGAACTCGTCGCGCTGCTGCTGGTGGCCAATCTGCTGCCAGGCATCGGGCTGATGGTTCTGCTGGGGCGCCGCATCGCGCATCGCCGTGCCGCGCGTTCGCCGTTGGGCGGGGAGGGGCGGCTGCACGTCCGCTTGGTGGCTATCTTCTCGACCGTGGCGGCGGTGCCGGTGCTGCTGGTCACCATCTTCGCCTCGCTGCTGTTCCAGTACGGCGTGCAATTCTGGTATTCGGACCGCGCGCGCGCGGTGTTCGAGAACGCCACCGTGCTCACCCGCAACTCCTACAATCTCATGCTCCAGCGCTGGGAAGAGGCGACGGTGACGATGGCGCAGGATGTCGCCAGCGAACTCTCCGAGCGTCCGGTCGAGGAACTTGGACCATATCTGCTCCAGCAGACCTATTACCGCAGCCTGTCCGAATCGACGCTGTTCGCGATCTCGCCGCGGGTCGGCTTCCAGACGCTGGCGTTCGTGAATCCGTATGGCGTCGATTTTGCCCGTCAGGTCTCCCCGCAGACGCTCTCCCGGCTGCGCGGCGGGCAGCGTAGCGTGGTGACCGTGACCGGAGACAGGATCCAGACGGTCACCAAGCTGCCCGGCTCGGACCGGATGTTCCTCTACGCCGCGCGGGTCACGGATCCGAAGCAAATGACCTCCCAGACCGAGCGTGCCGAGGCGGCCTTCGCCAACTACCGCGCCTTGCTGTCACGCGCCCGCTCGCTCCAGCTCCAGTTCAATGCCGCGCTGCTGCTGGTGTCGCTACTGATCGTCGGCGTGGCGGTGTGGATCGCGTTGGCGGTGGCGGATCGCCTGGTGCGGCCGGTGGGCGATCTGGTCGGCGCCGCGCGGCGGGTGGCGGGCGGGGACCTTGCCGCGCGCGTGCCCGAGACGCCGGAGCGAGACGAGGTCGGTACCCTCGCCAACGCCTTCAATCGCATGACCGAGCGGCTCCAGGCGCAGAATACCGAGCTGGTCACCGCCAACGCGCAGGCCGATCAACGCCGCGCGCTGATCGAGGCGGTGATGTCGGGCGTCTCGGCGGGGGTGATCTCGCTGGCGGAGGACCGGCGCATCCGCCTGATCAACAGCTCCGCCAAAATGCTGCTGGGCCTCTCCGACGACCCGATTGACCGGCCGCTGGCGGAGATCTCGCCCGAGCTCGACGTGATCGTCGCCGGCGGCGCGCGCGAGGCTATTGTGCAGATGACGGTGGCGGGCGAGGCCAAGACCCTTGCGGTCCGCCTGACCCGCGACGGCGCAGCGCCGGTGCTGACCTTCGACGACATCACCCAGCAACTGCTCGACCAGCGCCGCGCCGCCTGGTCCGACGTCGCCCGCCGGATCGCACACGAAATCAAGAACCCGCTCACCCCGATCCAGCTCGCCGCCGAGCGGCTTCAGCGTCGCTACGGCAAGAAAGTCGAACCGGGCGACGGGGTGTTCGAGCAACTCACCGCCACCATCGTGCGCCAAGTCGGCGACCTGCGACGCATGGTGGACGAATTCTCCTCCTTTGCGCGCATGCCAAAGCCGATGTTCCGCGAGGAGCAGCTGCTCGATGTCGCCCGGCAGACGATGTTCCTCCACGAGGTGGCGCATCCCGGCGTCTCGTTCCACCTCGTCCACGGTGATCCCCCGCCCACTCTGGTGTGCGATCGCCGACAGATCGGCCAGGCGCTCACCAACATCGTCAAGAATGCGGTGGAAGCCATTGAGGCAACGGGCCGCGATGGCCAGGTCACCATGACGCTGGAGGAGGCGCCCGGCCGCGTCATCATCTGCGTCGAGGACGACGGCGTAGGCCTGCCGGTGGAGCGCGACCGCATCGTCGAACCCTATATGACGACGCGCGCGCGCGGCACCGGACTGGGCCTCGCCATCGTCAAGAAGATTGTCGAGGAACATGCCGGCACCATCGGCTTTTCCGACCGGGAAGGGGGCGGAACGATCGTGACCATGACATTCGACACGCACATGCTCGCCGCCCTCGATGGCGCCGGCGAACCCGAAGACATCGGTGGCGACCGTCTCGCCGCGCTTACCCGGACACGGACCTGACATGGCGCTCGACATTCTCGTCGTCGACGACGAAGCCGACATCCGCGAACTCGTCGCCGGCGTGCTGGAGGACGAGGGCTATGAAACCCGCGCCGCGGCCGACAGCGATGCGACGCTGGAGGCGATCGCCGCTCGGCGGCCCAGCCTGGTGCTGCTCGACGTGTGGCTCCAGGGCTCACGGCTCGACGGCCTGTCGCTGCTCGACGAGATCAAGCGGCGCGATCCCTCAATCCCGGTGCTGGTGATCTCCGGGCACGGCAGCCTCGACACCGCCGTGGCGGCGATTCGAAAGGGCGCCTCGGACTTCATCGAGAAGCCGTTCCAGGCCGAGCGGCTGCTGTTCATGGTCGAGCGCGCCACCGAGACCGAGCGGCTGCGCCAGGAGGTCGCCTCGCTGCGCGCTACCGTCGGCCGCGACACCGACCTCACCGGCAGCTCGGGCGCGATCAACGGCGTGCGCGCGACCCTGAAGCGCGTGGCGGGCACCGGCAGCCGCGTGCTGATCACCGGGCCGGCCGGGGTTGGCAAGGAGGTGGCAGCGCGCCTGCTCCACACCTGGTCGCAGCGGGCGGCGCTGCCGTTCGTGATCGTCAGCGCCGCGCGGATGACGCCCGACCGGGTTGAGGAGGAACTGTTCGGGGTAGAGGAGGGGGGGGACCTCGTCCGTACCGGCCTGCTCGAGCAGGCGCATGGCGGCACCCTGTTCCTCGACGAGATTGCCGACATGCCGGTCGCCACCCAGGCGCGGATCCTGCGCGTGCTGACCGACCAGAGCTTCACCCGCGTCGGCGGCACCCGCGTGGTGAAGGTCGACGTGCGTGTCGTTTCCGGCACCTCGCGCGACCTGCGCGAGGAGATTGCGGAAGGGCGGTTCCGCGAGGACCTCTACTACCGGCTGAACGTCGTGCCGGTCATGATCCCCGCCCTGGCCGAGCGGCGCGAGGACATCCCCGCACTGGTCGATCATTTCATCGCCCATTACGCCAGCGAGCGCCGCGTACCGACGCCGGAGGTTGCCCCAGACGCGATGGTGGCGCTGCAATCCTATGACTGGCCCGGCAACGTCCGCCAACTGCGCAACGTAGTGGAGCGCACCATCATCCTCGCCCCCGGCGACCGGATCGGACGCATCGACCTCGACCTGCTGCCGCCCGAGGTGCTGGGTGATCAGGACATGGGCGCGGGCGCGACCGCGATCATGGGGGCGCCGCTACGCGAGGCGCGCGAGACGTTCGAGCGCGAATACCTGCGCGTCCAGATCCGTCGCTTCTCCGGCAACATCAGCCGTACCGCCAGCTTCATCGGAATGGAGCGGTCCGCGCTGCACCGGAAGCTCAAGCTGCTCGGCATCACCGAAACGCGCGACGACTAGACGCCCGCCGCGCGAGGGCCTACCTCCGCCCGGCGCTTCGAGCGTGCTCTCCGACGCCGGGAAACGGCGCAACCTGCGGGCTACGGTCCCGCCAGTAAAAGGACACCCAAGGTGGCCGACAAGCAGACCTCCCTCCAGGACCTGTTCCTGAACGCCCTGCGCAAGGGCAAGACCCCCGTCACCATGTTCCTTGTCAAGGGCGTGAAGCTCCAGGGCATCGTCACCTGGTTCGACAACTTCAGCGTGCTGCTCCGCCGCGATGGCCAGAGCCAGCTGATCTACAAGCACGCGATCTCCACGATCATGCCAAATGGCCAGATCGATCTCGCCGCCATTTCCAACGCCATGCCGGCCGAGGCGTCCAAGAAGCAGCCGCTGCTCCAGGACATCTTCCTGAATGCGGTGCGCAAGTCCGACGACATGGTGACGATGTTCCTGGTCAACGGCGTCATGCTTCAGGGCCACATCCTCGCCTTCGACCTGTTTTGCATGCTGCTCCACCGCGACGGCGCCAGCCAGCTGGTGTACAAGCACGCGGTGTCCACGGTGCAGCCGGCGCGGCCGCTCGACCTTGCCGCCGAACAGGCGGGAACGGACGAAGATTGAGCATCTCCGGCGCGAGCGGGGGCTTCGACCGCGATAAGGAGGAGTTCGCCCGGGGTGCCCGCGCGATCGTGGTCTATCCCGATCTCGGCGGCTCCTCGCGCGATCCCGATGCGCGGCTGGAGGAGACCGCCGGGCTGGCGGCCGCGATCGGCGTCGAGGTGGTCGGCCGCCGCGCCGTCCGCGTCCGCGCTCCGCGCGCCGCGACGCTGATCGGATCGGGTCAGGTCGAGGAACTCGCCACGCTCGGCCGGATGGACGAGGCGGGGCTGTTCGTGTTCGACGCGGCGCTCACCCCGATCCAGCAGCGCAATCTGGAGACTGCGCTGGAAGCCAAGGTGATCGACCGCACCGGGCTGATTCTGGAGATCTTCGGCGAGCGCGCCGCCACCGCCGAAGGGCGGCTACAGGTCGAGCTCGCCCACCTCGACTATCAGGCCGGCCGGCTGGTTCGCTCCTGGACCCACTTGGAACGCCAGCGCGGCGGCTTCGGCTTTCTCGGCGGCCCAGGCGAAACCCAGATCGAGGCCGACCGCCGGCTGATCCGCGACCGCATGGCGCGGCTCAGGCGCGAACTCGATCAGGTCACGCGTACCCGCGGCCTCCACCGCGAACGCCGCCAGCGCGCACCATGGCCGGTGATCGCGCTGGTCGGCTACACCAATGCGGGCAAGTCGACGCTGTTCAACCGGCTGACCGGCGCGACGGTGATGGCCGAGGACCTGCTGTTCGCCACGCTCGACCCGACGTTGCGCCAGATCAGCCTTCCAGGAATTGACAAGGCAATTCTCTCCGACACGGTGGGCTTCGTCTCCGAATTGCCGACACAGCTGGTCGCCGCGTTCAAGGCGACGCTGGAGGAGGTGGTCTCCGCCGACCTGCTGATCCACGTCCGCGATGTCGCACATCCCGACAGCGCCGCGCAGAAGGCCGATGTCGAGCAGGTCCTCGCCGACATCGGCGTGGGCGAGGGGACGCCGGTGATCGAGGCGTGGAACAAGCTCGACCTGTTAAGCGGCGAGGTACGCGACGATCTGCTCGCCGAGGCGGCACGGCGCGAGGACGTCATGGCGCTGTCGGCGCTGAGTGGAGAAGGGGTGGACAATCTGATTGCCACCGTCGCCGGCCGGCTGACCGAGGGACATCAGCGCTACACGATCACGCTGGACGCGGGCAATGGCGCCGGCGCGGCCTGGCTGCACCAGCATGGCGAGGTGCTGGACCATGCGATCGAGGGCGCACGCGCGGTGTACGAGGTACGGATGGCACCGAAGGACTACGAACGCTTCGCGACGCGCGACTGACTGGACTCCGGCCCCGCGATGGTGAACCCTCCTATCGAGGTTTCGGGACGGAGGCTGACATGAACCAGGCCGAGGCATATCGACGTTTCCGCACGCTGCACGAGGAACGCCGCCCGTTCATCATGCCCAACGCCTGGGATGCGGCGTCCGCGATCGTGCTGAAGCAAGCCGGGTTCGAAGCGTTGGGCACATCCTCCGCGGCGATCGCCTGGGCGCTCGGTCGACAGGATGGCGTTCGCGCTGTCACCCGTGCGGAGGCGATCGCGAACGGCGCGCTGATCGGCACGGCGTCAGGCTTGCCGGTGAACGGAGACCTGGAAGACGGGTTCGGCGCGACCCCCGAGGATTGTGTCGCCACCGTCGAGGCGGCGATCGCGGGCGGGCTGGCGGGGCTCGGCATCGAGGACACGACCGCGGATGCGGCCGATCCGATCCACGGGTTGGACCATGCGGTCACCCGGGTGCGCGCCGCAGCCAAGGCGGCGCAGGATCGTATCCTGCTCACCGGGCGCACCGATCTGCTGCTCCACGGTCGCGGCGGGGTCGACGAGGCGATCGCGCGGCTGGTCGCTTTTGCCGAGGCAGGTGCCGACGTGCTCTACGCGCCCGGGCTGCGCGACATTGACTCCGTTTGTGCGGTGGTTGCCGCGGTGGCGCCGCGCCCGGTCAACGTGCTCGCCAGCCCGGCGCTGCCGCTGGACGCACTGGCTGAGGCGGGCGTGGCGCGGATCAGCCTCGGCGCCACGCTCTACACCGCGGCGCTGGGCGGCCTGAAGGACGCCGCCGATGCGCTCGCCCGCGGGGACATGGCGACCGGTGCGAAGGGTATGCCGATGGGCGGGGTGCTGGGCGCCCTGCCGAGGTAGCGGCGCTCAGCGTTTGGGCCACGTCCAATCCGTTCGGCTTTCCGGTGGGACACACGTTTCGCCGTGGTCCTTGGTCAATCGGATGTGGCGTGCTTCCTCTTGGCCCTCCAGTGCATCGATCAGGCCCTCCGAGTGCGAGATCACCACGATCTGTGCGTCTCGCACGGCTCGGCACAACAGGCGCCCGAGCGGCGCGATCAGATCGACGTGCAGCCCCGCTTCGGGCTCATTGAGCACCATCAGCTCGGGCGGACGGGGAGTCAGCAGCGCAGCGGCAAGCAGGATATAGCGTAGCGTTCCTTCGGAGAGTTCGGCGGCACGCAGCGGGCGCAGCAGGCCATGCTGGTGCATCCGCAACTCGAACGGGTCGGCCACGCTCAGGCCTGCGCCCGGGAAGGCGTCGGCAATCGTTTCGTCCAGCGCTTCGGCGTCGCCGATCTCCACGATCGTCTGCACCGCTGCGGCAAGGTCGCTGCCGTCGTCGGCGAGGGAAGGGGTGAAGGTGCCCACCTGCGGTCGCCGGGCGGGCGCCGCTCGATCTGCGCGCAGGTCATCGTAGAAGCGCCAGCCGCGGATGCGGTCACGCAACTGGGCGAGCTCGAAACCGTCGGCTGAGCCGGCCGCATGCGTCATCATGCTATCGGTTCCGGCGAGCGTGCGCAGCAATTCCTGCCACGCGCCGTCTTCCCGGCGGCGCAGCCGGACCAAAGGGCCGCGACGCTCCGCGATCAGCGATCCGCGGGTCGGTCGATCACCGATCCAGGCAGCCTCCACCTTGAACTCCGGATCATGGGCGAAGCGGGAGCCGGACGGAATCGGCAGGCCGAGATCGACCGCATAGCCGTAGTCATCGCTGGCGAAGCCGAGCCGCAGCGCGACCGGGCCCGTGCGCTGCGTGCCCTGGATCGGCACTGCTCCGGATCGCATCCGTGCGCTGAGCGCTTCCGGCCCGGCCCATAAAGTCGAGGCAAGCCCGCCTTCGGCTGCTAGCGACGCGATCATGCGTCCCTGTGCCGCCTCCGCTAGCAGTCGAAGCGAGCGGTAGAGGCTCGACTTGCCGCTGCCGTTGGCGCCCGAGATAATGGTGAGCCGGCCAAGCGAGAGGGCGATGTCGCGCAGCGAGCGATAGCCCGATACGGCGAGCGTGGTGATCATCCGGACTCGGCCACGGCATGCGCCTTGGCTGCGCGCCAGAGAGCCTCCTTCTCGTCCAGCGACAGGTTGGCGAAGCGCGGATCGGCCGCCTCCATGGCACGAAAGCGTCGCTCGAACTTGTCGTTGGCCACCCGCAGCGCCGCCTCGGAATCGACGCCTTTGTGCCGCGCCCAGTTCACCACCGAGAACAGCAGGTCGCCGATCTCTTCCTCAAGCATGTCTGAGGAAGCATCCTCAACTTCCCGCAACTCCTCGTCGATCTTGGCCCGTGGGCCGCTTGCATCGGGCCAGTCGAAGCCGACGCGGGCTGCGCGCTTCTGGAGCTTCTCGGCGCGCAGCAGCGCGGGCAGGCCGAGCGCGACCCCGGCGAGGGCGCTCGCATCCGCTTTGGCGGCGCGCTCCTCGGCCTTGATCTGCTCCCACAAGTGATGGCCACCCTCCATGGTGTCGCCGAAGATGTGGGGGTGGCGGCGCTCCATCTTGTCGGCGATCGCGGTGGCAACATCGTCAAAGGCGAAGGCACCGGCTTCCTCGGCCATACGGCTGTGGAAGATCACCTGGAGCAGCAGGTCGCCGAGTTCGTCCTTGAGGTCGGCTATGTCGCCACGCGCGCAAGCGTCGGCGACTTCATAGGCTTCCTCAATCGTGTAGGGTGCGATGGAGGCGAAGCTCTGTGCTCGATCCCATTCACAGCCGTCCGGACCGCGCAGCCGTGCCATGATCGCGCGCAGACGATCGATAGGGGGCTCTCTCTCAGACATCGTGTTCCCGCTGATTAGAAAAGCCACATTCCGCAGCGGATAGAAAGGGGGCGTTTGCGGGAGGGGGCGAAATTCTCGGTTAAGGATTTTGGCCAACGACATTCGCCGGTCAGGTTAGTCTGCTTCCATCCCAGCGGCGAGACATGGGCGAGGAGATCGGGCGGGACGACAGCGCCGTCAGCGGCCAGGCTGCTGACGACATATCCGAGCTTCATCGTGTTCCAGAAGATGATGATGGCGGCCAGCTAGTTCATGCCGGCCATGCGATAATGCTGGCCTTCGCCTGATCGGCCCCGGATTTCACCACGCTGATGGAAGCTGATGACGCGCTTCAGGGCATGGTGGGCTTCACCTTCATTGAGACCGTTCTGGACCTGGCGTTGCAACCCGCGTCGAGAATCCAGTCGATTAAGGACAAGGTTCGTTCAACCCGGCCAACTTCCCGAAGGGGTAGGGCGAACTCCGTCTGGCGAGGATAACAGGCCAACTTGCGCAGAATCTGGCTGGGGGCGACGATACCTGCCGCGATCGTTGCTATGACGCGCAGGATGGCGGGCCAGTTCCGCTCGATGAGCGGCTCATTCATTTTCCCGCCGACTAGACTACGCACATTGGCGGGCGTTGTGCCACGGGCGAAGGCATAGATCCCCGCCGTCAGCAATCGGTGCGCCAGCGTGCGATGGTAATTACCCGTCGCCTCGAACCCGACGATAATGGGGCGCCCGATCCCAGCGAGTTGCTCGGCAAAGCCCTCATAGTCCTGTCTGGTCGCCATGACGGTCATCCGCCGGCGCCGGCCGCCTTCCGGTCGCTCGATGCGGACCTCCTGCCGGTTCTTGGACATTTCGATGGCTACCAGCACGGCGCCGGCGGGCGTAGAGGTGAGCTTGGTCATGGTCGGTCGGCCTCCAAAGTGTTGTCTCGACAACCTCACTTTAGATACCGGCTGACCGGCCATAGCGGGCGAGCCAGCGCTTCCCAACGTGCTACGGCATCCAATTTGCCGAGCAGCCTCGCAACCGCAACATCGCCTGATCGCGCCAGATGCGCTTCGACATGATCTGTGAGGCGAACGACATCGAGCACCGGCTCAGCAAACCGAAACATCCGTGGACCAACGGCCAGGTCGAGCGGATGAACCGCACCATCAAGGAAGCCACGGTCAAACGCTTCCACTAAGAGAGCCACGACCAGCTTCGGCCGCACCTCGCCGACTTCATGGCCGCCTATAACGTCGCCCGCCGGCTCAAGACGCTCAGCGGCCTCACACCCTACGAATACATCGCCAGAGTCTGGGCGTCAGAGCCAGACCGGTTCATCATCAACCCGATCCACCAGATGCAGGGACTAAACATCGGCTAGCAAATGGTCGCAGTCGTTCGACAGTCGTTCGACAGGACCGGCCATGCCCGTCAACCGACCGACAAAAGCGCGTGATCCCCCGAATAAGTTTGGCGAACGTAGGTCAGCCGTTCGCGCGTGCGCCACGTCCAGCGTTCGATCGTCAGGCACGGCGCCTCCGCGGCCACGCCGAGCAGGGCGGCGTCTGGCCCCGCGATCGTCGCCGAGATGCGGTGCGTCGCGTCCGTCCAAGGCACGTGTTCCAGCAGCCAGCGGCCGGGGCTTTCCCGCGCGAAGTTCACGGTGCGCGCCGCCGGAACGAGGGTCAAGTTGATCAGCCGTCGTTCCAGCGCAAACGGCCGCAGGCCCGCGCGGTGCAGGCAGGCGAGGTCCAGCACTGGCCCGCCGGCAATCAAAAGGCGTCTGCAATCGTCCGCAGTTGCTTCGCGCTCGACATGGCGGAGCAGGTCTAGCCCGTGTGAATTCCCGCGCGACTCGATCTCAGCGGCGACATCAGGAATCTCAACCACCGCGCGATGTACCGTTGGCGCCGCAACGAAGCTGCCCGCGCGTCGCCGCCGCTCGATCATGCCAAAGCCGACCAGCGCGGAAAGCGCCTTGTTCACCGTCATGCGCGAGCAGGCATATTCGGCCATCAGCGCCTGTTCGGTGGGCAGGCGGCGGCCGGCCTCCCATGCGCCGGACATGATCCGTGCCTCGACGTCACGGCGGATGCGATCGTGGAGCGGGGCGGGCTTCATTCGACGATCTCGGCCAGCGTCCGGCGATAACGGTTGACGATGCAGGCGCGATCGAAGTGCCGGCCGTCCGCGACGACGCGTCGGCCCCGGCGCCATATGCTGTCGATCGCACCCTGCCGCGCCGCGAAGACGAGACCGTCGAGCAGCGCGTCGCCCGAGCGCGCGGCGAGTGCGGGGTGATCGCGATCGAGCGTCACAAAATCCGCGGGGGCGTCGATCGCGAGCCCGGCCGGCGCGCCCAAAGCCTGCGCGCCACCGACAAGCGCACCGCGGTACAGGGATGCGCCACACGAGGCGCCTGGCGGAGCCAGCATTGTGCGCGATCGGGTCATCAGGCGCTGGCCATATTCGAACAGGCGCAGTTCCTCCGCCATGTTGATCAGGACATTCGAATCCGAGCCGATCCCCCAGCATCCTCCCGCCACGAGGAAATCGATCGCGGGGAACAGGCCGTCCCCCAGGTTCGCCTCGGTGATCGGGCACAGGCCGGCGACAACGCCGCGCGCTGCCATTTCGGCGGTCTCCGCGCCGGTCATGTGGGTGGCGTGGACGAAGCACCAGCGGCGGTCGACAGGCATGGTCGCGAGCAGCCATTCGACCGGGCGCCGGCCGGACCATGCCAGGCAATCCGCCACCTCGCGCATTTGTTCGGCGATATGGATGTGGATCGGGCCCTCGGCCATCGGCACGAGGGCGGCGAGTTCGTCCGGCGTCACTGCGCGAAGGCTGTGCGGGGCGATGCCGAGTACCGCATCGGGCAGGGTGGCGAGCACATCGGGCAGCCGATCGAGCAGCCTCGCGAAGCCGTCCAGATCATGGACGAAGCGACGTTGCCCCTCGCCCGGCGGGGTGCCGCCGAAGCCGGCGTGCGCATAGAAGACCGGCAGATGGGTGAGAGCGATGCCGGTATCGGCCGCCGCTGCAACGATCGCGGCGCTCATCTCGGCCGGATCGCCGAAGGCGTTGCCGTCGCGGTCATGGTGGAGGTAATGGAACTCGCCGACACGGGTGAAGCCGGCCTCCAGCATCTCCATATAGGCCAGCGCGGCGATGGCATGGAGATGATCGGGGGTGAGGCGCCCGACAAAGCGGTACATTATCTCACGCCAACCCCAGAAATCGTCGTCGCTCCGTCCGCGCGTCTCGGCCAGCCCCGCCATGCCCCGCTGGAACGCGTGGCTGTGCAGGTTGGGCATGCCCGGCAACAGGATAGCGAGGCGCTCGTCTTCCCGCCTCGGGTCGGAACCGGTCTCGATACGGGCGATGCGGCCGTCCGCGACCTCGATCCGCACGTCGCTGGCCCAGCCTTCGGGCAGCAGGGCTTCACGAGCGTGGAAGGCGGCATGTGCGTCGGCCATCTCAGGTCTCCCGCAATAATGTCTATACATAAGCGGGCTTCGGTGCAATGTTCGGTACCTGGAGGCTGCGGCATGCAATGCGATCGGCTCTGGAAGGACGCGCGGCTTGCGACCATGGCGGGCGACGGGCTCGGTTTGGTCGAGGATGGCGTGATCGCGGCGACGGGCGGCCGGATCGTCCATGCCGGTCCCGCGGCCGACGCACCTCGGTTCGAAGCAGCCGAGGTGATCGCGTGCGACGGGCGCTGGATCACGCCCGGCTTGATCGATTGCCACACCCATCTGGTCCATGCCGGCGATCGCGCCCACGAGTTCGAGCTGCGGCTGGCGGGTGCATCCTATGAGGAGATCGCCCGGGCCGGCGGCGGGATTGCCTCAACCGTTACCGCCACGCGCGCGGCGAGCGAGGCGGCGCTGATCTCCAGCGCGCTGCCCCGCCTCGATGCGCTAATCGCCGAGGGCGCGACCACGGTGGAGGTGAAGTCCGGCTACGGTCTTTCCGTCGAATCGGAGATGCGGATGCTGCGCGCCGCGCGGGCGCTGGGCGACACGCGGCCGGTGCGGATCGCGACCACCTTCCTCGGCGCGCATGCCCTGCCGCCCGAATATGCCGGCGATGCGGACGGCTATGTCGATCTGGTCTGCGACGAGATGCTGCCGGCCGCTGCCGCTGCGGGCCTGATCGATGCGGTGGATGCCTTCTGCGAGGGGATCGGCTTCACGACCGGCCAGACTGCGCGTGTCTTCGCGGCGGCGCGACGGCTGGGGTTGCCAGTGAAGCTGCATGCCGAACAGCTCTCCAACCTGCACGGCGCGCGGCTGGCCGCCCAGGCGGGGGCGCTGTCGGCCGATCATCTCGAATATCTCGACGAGGACGGCATCGCCGCCATGGCGGCCGCGGGAACGATCGCGACCCTGCTTCCCGGCGCCTACTACTTCACGCGTGAGACGAAGCTGCCGCCGATCGCAGGTCTGCGCGCGGCCGGCGTGCCGATCGCGCTGGCCACCGATTGCAACCCCGGCACCTCCCCACTCACCTCGCTGCTGCTGACGATGAACATGGCGGCGACGCTGTTCCGGATGACGGTGGAGGAATGCCTGCTGGGTGTGACGCGCCACGCCGGCACCGCGCTCGGCCTTTCGCGCGAGGCGGGCATGCTCGCGCCGGGCCTGAGCTGCGACCTCGCGATCTGGGACGTCGAGCGCCCGGCCGAGCTGGTCTATCGGATCGGCGCCAACCCCCTCCACGCCCGAGTGTTCAAAGGGCGATAACGCCAACAATCTCAGGAGCCTGCATGACACGCCTCGACAACAGCCGCGATATTCGGCCGGCGACCGGGACGGTGCTTTCGGCGCGGAGCTGGCTGACCGAGGCGCCGCTGCGGATGCTGATGAACAATCTGCACCCCGATGTTGCGGAGCGGCCCGAGGAGCTTGTCGTCTATGGCGGGATCGGCCGCGCGGCGCGCGACTGGGAAAGCTACGACCGGATCGTCGAGACGTTGCGCCGGCTGGGCGAGGACGAGACGCTGCTGGTCCAGTCCGGCAAGCCCGTCGGCGTGTTCCGCACGCATCCGGATGCGCCGCGCGTACTGATCGCCAACTCGAACCTGGTGCCGCAATGGGCGACGTGGGAGCATTTCGCCGAGCTCGATCGCAAGGGGCTGGCGATGTACGGCCAGATGACCGCGGGCAGCTGGATCTACATCGGCACGCAGGGGATCGTGCAGGGCACCTACGAGACCTTCGTCGAGATGGGCCGCCAGCATTACGGCGGCGACCTTTCCGGGCGCTGGCTGCTGACCGCGGGGTTGGGCGGGATGGGCGGCGCGCAGCCGCTGGCGGCAGTGATGGCCGGCGCCTCGTGCCTGGCGATCGAATGCCAGCCGAGCCGGATCGAGATGCGGCTGCGCACCGGATACCTCGATCATCAGGCCAGTACGATCGAGGAGGCACTGGCGATCATCGAGCGTGCCAGCGCGCCGGTATCCGTCGGTCTGCTGGGCAATGCTGCCGAACTGCTGCCCGAGATGTTCGCGCGCGGCATCCGGCCGGACCTGCTGACCGACCAGACCTCCGCGCACGATCCGGTCAACGGCTATCTCCCCGCCGGCTGGAGCGTGGCGGAATGGGTGGAGCGGCGCGAGCGCGATCCGCAGGCGGTCGCCGCCGCTGCCAAGGAATCGATGGCGGTGCACGTCCGCGCGATGCTGGATTTCCAGGCGGCCGGGGTGCCCACGGTCGATTACGGCAACAACATTCGCCAAGTCGCCAAGAACGAGGGGGTGGCCGATGCTTTCGCCTTCCCGGGCTTCGTCCCCGCGTACATCCGCCCGCTGTTCTGCCGCGGCATCGGTCCGTTCCGCTGGGCGGCGCTGTCGGGCGATCCAGAGGACATCTACCGCACCGATGCCAAGGTGAAGGAACTGCTGCCCGACGATGCGCACCTCCACCGCTGGCTGGACATGGCGCGCGAGCGGATCCGCTTCCAGAGCCTGCCGGCGCGGATCTGCTGGGTGGGCCTGGGTGATCGCCACCGGCTGGGCCTGGCCTTCAACGAGATGGTCGCGCGTGGGGAGCTGAAGGCGCCGATCGTGATCGGGCGCGACCATCTCGACAGCGGATCGGTCGCCAGCCCCAATCGCGAGACCGAGGCGATGCGCGACGAATCGGATGCGGTCTCGGACTGGCCGTTGCTCAACGCGCTGCTCAACACCGCCAGCGGCGCGACCTGGGTCTCGCTGCATCACGGCGGCGGCGTCGGCATGGGCTATTCGCAGCATTCAGGCATGGTGATCGTCGCCGACGGTACCGAAGCGGCAGCGCGCCGGCTGGAGCGGGTGTTGTGGAACGATCCCGCCACCGGCGTGATGCGCCATGCCGACGCCGGCTACCCGATCGCGCTGGACTGCGCGCGCGAGAAGGGGCTGGACCTGCCTGGCATCCTCTGACCCGTCGTGCGGTTTTGCCGATGCCCCTGATCGCCCCGCGATAGCGCCGCATGCTTGGCGGGGGCGCCACGCCTCCATAGGCTGAGCCCAAAGGGCAGCCATGGGGACAGGCGGATGACGGCGGATGGCGGACTGGACCGGGCGACGCGGATCGAGGCGATGCTCGAGATCGTCGGCGATGTCTCCGGCAAGCAGGTGATCGATATCGGTTGCGGCGAGGGGCAGGTGGCGCAGGCGCTGGCCGAGCGGGGCGCGCACGTGCTGGGCTTCGATCCGTTCATACCCGGCACCGACGAGATCGCCGTCGGCGAGGGCAGCTATCGCCTCCAGGTCGGCAGCGCCGATGCCTTGCCGGTCGGGGATGGCATTGCAGATGTCGTATTGTTCATGTTTTCCCTCCACCATGTCCCCGGCGCGATGATGCCGAGGGCGCTCGTCGAGGCGCGGCGGGTGCTGAGGCCGGGCGGGCAGCTGTGCGTGGTGGAGCCGATCGCCGACGGCCCCGCTCAATATGTGATGGCACCCTACCACGACGAAACCGCGGTGCGTGCCGACGCGCTCGCTGCGTTGGCGGACCATGCGACCCCGGCGTTCGCGAGCGAGCGGGTGCGGGTGTTCGCCGAGCCGCGCGCCTTCGCGGGCTTCGACGATTATGCCGGGCAGGCGATCGCGAACATGCGCTACACCGATTATGCCGAGGAGGCGGTGTTGAGCGCGGAGGTGCGCCGCCGCTTCGACGAGATGGCGGCGCTGCATGGGGGTCGGCTGGACCAGCCGGTGCGGATCAACCTCTACCAATGAGGCGCCGGCTGGTCCCAGCCGATGTCGAGGCCGCGGTGCTCGGCGGATCGGTGTTCGCCTGCGGGGGCGGGGGCTGGGCCGATCACGGCCGGATGCTCGGCAATGCCGCGATGGCGGTCGGCTCGCCTGAACTGATCTCCATCGACGAACTCTCCGACGACGCGTGGATCGCCACCGCCGCTGCGATTGGCGCGCCGGCGGGGACCACGCAGTGGGAGATGCGCGGGGAAGACTATGTCCGCGCGGTCGCGCTGCTGCAGGAGGCGCTGGGGATGCCGCTTGCGGGGCTGATCGTGGGCCAGAACGGCATGTCCAGCACGCTCAACGGCTGGCTGCCGGCGGTGACGCTCGGGATGGCGGTGGTGGACGCGGTCGGCGACGTGCGCGCTCATCCTACCGGTGACATGGGGTCGTTGGGGCTGGCGGGCAGTTCCGAGCCGATGATCCAGACCGCGGCGGGGGGGCATCGCGATTCTGGCGCGTACATCGAGCTGGTGACGCGCGGTGCGACCGCGCGCGTCTCGCCCGTTCTGCGCGCCGCAGCCGACCAGTCGGGCGGGTTCATCGCCAGCTGCCGCAACCCGATCCGCGCGGAATATGTGCGCGAGCATGCAGCGCTGGGCGGCATCTCGCTGGCGCTGGCGCTGGGCGAGGCGATCCTGGGCGCGGCGCCGGGCGGCGTGGTGGACGCGATCTGCGGGGTCACCGGCGGCACCATCCTGGCGCGCGGCAGGGTGGCGGAGAAGCAGGTGCGCTACACCGCGCAGGCATTCGACATCGGCACCATCCGGCTGGACGATGGCGCAGGCGGCAAGGTGCTGCACGTGATGAACGAATATATGGCGGTGGACGACGGCGCGGACGTGCGCCTGGCCACCTATCCGGACGTGATCACCACGCTGGATCCGGAGGGGCGGCCGGTCAGCGTCGGTCATGTCGAGGAGGGGGCGGAGGTGCTGGTGTTCCATATCCCCAAGGCGCGCATACCACTCAGTTCCTCGGTGCGCGATCCCAGTGTCTATCCGGTGGTGGAGCAGGCGCTGGGCATCTCGATCGCGGCGGAGGCGCTGGCGTGACGCGCACCTTCCCCGTCCCCTCAGGCAACGACCTGCGCTGCAGGGGCTGGCGGCAGGAGGGGCTGCTGCGCCTGCTGGAGAACGTGCTGGCGGTGGGCGAGGCGTCCGAGCAGTTGGTGGTCTATGCCGCGCTGGGCAAAGCGGCGCGCGACTGGCCCTCGCACGATGCGATCGTCGCGGCGCTGAAGGTGCTGGAAGATGACGAGACGCTTGTCGTCCAATCCGGCAAGCCGATTGGTGTGCTACGCACCCATGGGCGCGCGCCGGTGGTCATCATGGCCAATTGCAACATGGTGGGCCGCTGGGCGACGGCGGAGCACTTCTACGCGCTGGAGCGGGCGGGGCTGATCTGCTGGGGCGGGCTGACCGCGGGGGACTGGCAGTATATCGGCTCGCAGGGGGTGATCCAGGGCACCTACGAGATCCTGATGCGGATCGCAGAGCGGCATTTCGAGGGCGACCTCTCCGGCCGGCTGGTGCTGACCGCCGGGCTGGGCGGCATGGGCGGCGCGCAGCCGCTTGCGGGGCGGATGGCGGGCGCCACGATCCTGTGCGTCGAGGTGGACGCAAGCCGGATAGCCCGACGGCAGCAGGTCGGACTGCTCGATATGGTCGCGCGCGACCTGGACGAGGCGCTGGAGATGGCGGAGGAGGCGCGGTTGCAACGGCGCGCGGTCTCGATCGGCCTGTGCGCCAATGCCGCCGAGGTGTATCCGCAGATCCGTGCGCGCGGGATCGTGCCGGATGTGGTGACCGATCAGACCTCCGCGCACGACCTGGTCTATGGCTATATTCCGATCGGCGAGACGCCGGAAAGCGCGCGGGTGAAACGGGGCGACCCCACCGGGCTGATCGCCGCCGGGCAGCGCAGCATCGCGGCGCAGGTGCAGGCGATGCTGGATTTCCAGCGCGCTGGATCGGTGGTGTTCGACAATGGCAACCTGATCCGCAGCCAGGCGCAGGCGGGCGGCGTGGCCGATGCCTTCGACATCCCGATCTTCACCGAGGCCTACCTGCGCCCGTTGTTCAGCCGGGGGATCGGCCCGTTCCGCTGGATCGCGCTGACCGGTGAGCGCGACGATATCGCGCGGATCGACGCCTATCTGCTGGAGGCTTTCGCGGACAATCCCATCATCGCGCGCTGGATCGCACTGGCGCGCGAACATGTGCCGGTGGAGGGCCTGCCCGCGCGGATCGCGTGGCTGGGGCATGGCGAGCGCACGCGGCTGGCGCTGGCGGTGAACCGGATGGTGCGCGACCGCCTGCTGACCGGGCCGGTGGCGTTTACCCGCGATCACCTGGACGCGGGGGCGATGGCGCATCCCACGATCATGACCGAGCGGATGCGCGACGGCTCCGACGCAATCGCCGACTGGCCGCTGCTCGACGCGCTGGCGATGGCAAGCTCCCAGGCCGATCTGGTGGCCATCCATTCGGGTGGGGGCGGCTATGCCGGATTCATGACCAGCGCGGGGGTGACGATCATCGCCGACGGATCGCCGGAGGCCGACGAGCGGCTGGAACTGTCGCTGACCAACGATACCGCGCTGGGAGTGATGCGCTACGCCGATGCGGGCTATCCCGAGGCGCTGGACGAGGCGGCGACGAAGGGCATCCGCCGGTTCGACCTGACAGGCGCGGCATGAGCGAGGGGCGGCCGATCCCGCGCAAGGCGGTGGCGGCGGCGGCGATCGGCAA
>NZ_JBELLZ010000016.1:0-50796 GCF_042096255.1 Sphingomonas sp.
CGGGCTGCATCTGGCTGCGCTCAAGCACTGGACGCCTGGCGACCAGAGCCTCGCCACGGCCGACGACCTGGAAGGCTTTGCGCAAGGTGGCAATGATGTCCGCCGCTAATCGGTTGGGCTGGACGCTTCTGGCGGCCGCTGCGCTTGTGTCGCCGGCTTCGGCCGAGCCCGCTCGGTTCGACTGGTTCCGCTATCAGGGTGAGCCGCAGGAGCGGGCGACCGCCGGGCCTGGCGAGTACCGCAACCCGATCCTGCCGGGCTATTATCCCGACCCATCGATCACGCGGGTGGGCGAGGACTATTATCTCGTCAACTCGTCCTTCACGCACTTCCCCGGCCTGCCCGTGTTCCACTCGCGCGACTTGGTCAGCTGGCGACAGATCGGCAACGCACTCGACCGGGCGGGGCAGTTCGACTTCAAGGGGCTCGGCCTTTCGCGCGGGATCTTCGCGCCGGACATCTCGTTCCACGACGGCCTGTTCTACATCGCCGGGACCTGCGTCGACTGCGGCGGCAATTTCGTGATCACCGCGCGCGATCCGGCGGGGCCGTGGTCCGATCCGGTCTGGCTCGGCTTCGAGGGGATCGATCCGTCGATCTTCTGGGACGGCGAGGCCGCCTGGATCGTCAACAACGGCGCGCCGGCAGAGGTGCCGCGCTATGATGGCCACCGCGCGATCTGGCTCCAGCGGTTCGACTGGCGCGCGCGCCGGATGGTCGGATCGCGCACCGTCCTCGTGAACGGCGGAACCGACATTGCCAAGAAGCCCTCGTGGATCGAAGGGCCGCATCTGCTGAAGCGGGACAGCTTCTATTACCTGATCGCGGCCGAGGGCGGCACCGGCGATCAGCATTCCGAAGTGGTGTTCCGGTCGCGCGACCTCGCCGGCCCGTTCGAGCCGTTCGCGGGCAACCCGATCCTCAGCCAGCGCGGGCTCGATCCGGCCCGGACGCATCCGGTCACCTCGGCGGGCCACGCCAAGTTCGTCGAGACGCAGAGCGGCGAATGGTGGGCGACCTTCCTGGCGACGCGGCCCTATGCGGGTGACCTCTACACCATTGGGCGCGAGACCTTCCTGCTGCCGGTGACCTGGCGCGACGGCTGGCCGCAGGTGCTGCCGCACGGCGCCGGTATCCCGTTCGTGGCGAAACGGCCGAAGCTGCCGGCGGCGCCGGTGCGCGCGCCGCAGCCGGATGGCGCGATCCGCTACGTCGAGGAATTCGACGGCGCGAAGCTTGGCCCGGAGTGGATCGGCGTGCGGGTACCACGGGCACCGGTCTACCGTCTGGAGGGCGGCGCGCTGGTGCTCGACGGCGGGGCGAAGCTGGGCGACACGGGCGGGGTGCCGGCGTTCGTCGGCCGGCGCCTTCAGCAGCATGTCGCCACCGTATCGACGCAGGTGCGCTTCGCGCCGGCCCAGGAGGGCGACCGCGCCGGGCTGGCGGCGGTGCAGAGCGATCGGTCGCACCTGTTCTTCGGGGTGACCCGGATCGGCGGGCTCCGTCAGGTGGCGCTCTACACGCGCGACAAGGCGGACGCGGACACCTTGATCGCGTCCGCTCCCGTTGCCGACGGGCCGGTGACGCTGACCCTCCGCATGAACGGTGGCACGATGGCATTCGACTATGCCGCGGGCGGCGACACGCGGACGCTGCGCGCCGACGTGGATGCTTCGCTGCTCACCACCGCACGAGCGGGCGGGTTCGTCGGCACGGTGATCGGACCCTATGCATGGACGGGAGGCGACGAATGAAGAAGAGCGCGTTGCTGGCGCTGGCGCTCATCGCGGGCTGTCCGGCCGCGGCCGAGACCAGGCTCGATCCGCTGTTCGGGAACGGCGCCGTGCTTCAGCGCGACCGGCCGATCCGGGTGACCGGCCGCGCCACCGCCGGCGAGACGGTGACCGTGGCACTTGGCCCGGTGCAGGCCAGCACGCGTGCCGGCGCGGACGGGAGGTTCGAGGCGATGTTGCCCGCGACCCCGGCGGGCGGGCCGTTCACCCTCACCGCCAACACGGCCACCGCGACCGATGTGATGATCGGCGACGTCTTCCTCTGCTCGGGCCAGTCGAACATGGAGATGTCGGTCGCCCAATCGCAGGATGGCCAGTCCCAAGCCGCCGGCTCCGCCGACCCGCGGCTGCGGCTGTTCACCGTCGCCAAGCGCGCCGCGCTGGTGCCGGAGCGGGACCTCGGCGAGAATTCGGGCTGGCAGGTCTCCGGACCGGAAACGGTGCCGGATTTCTCGGCCGCCTGCTTCTACATGGCAAAGACCTTGCGTGCCGCGCACCCGGATGTGCCGATCGGCGCGATCCATGCCAGTTGGGGTGGGTCGCGGATCAGCACCTGGATGAGCGATGCGGCGCTGACCAAGACCGGGCTGGGTGATCTCGCGGCGCTGCGTGCGCTCTACGCGCGCGATCCGCAGGCAGCGGCGCGGCGCTTCGGCGAGGCGTGGGGCGCATGGTGGCGCGTGGGCACGGGCGACCGGCCCGGCGGCGAGCCATGGCAGGCGACGGCGGCGCTCGGCTGGAAGCCGGTGCCGAGCATCGGCTTCTGGGAGGACTGGGGCGATGCCGAACTCGCGAAGCATGACGGCATGGTCTGGTATCGCCGCGAGGTGACGCTCACCGCGGCACAGGCGCGCCAGGCGGCGACGCTGGCGATCGGCCGCGTCGACGAGGCGGACCAGACCTGGGTCAACGGCAAGGCAGTCGGCGCTAGCGGCAACCACCAGGTCGAGCGGGCCTATGCGCTGACGGCGGGCACGCTCAAGGCCGGGCGCAACCTGATCGTGGTCAACGCGCTCGACAGCTATGGCAAGGGCGGGATGATCGGCCCGGTGGAGGCGATGCAGTTGCGCTTCGCCGATGGTAGCCATGTGCCATTGGGCGACGGCTGGAACTATGCGATCGAGCGCCGCCGCCCGGTCGCGCCGCCACGCGCGCCGTGGGAGGATGTCGCCGGCGCGGGCACCATCCGCAACGCGATGATCGCGCCGCTCGGCCGGATCGGCCTCAAGGGCGTCGCCTGGTATCAGGGCGAGTCGGACGTTGCGATCCCCGGCTATGCCAAGCGACTCACTGCATTGATGGCGGACTGGCGCGGCCAGTTCGGGGCGCCCGACCTGTCCTTCGCCATCGTCCAGCTTGCCGGCTTCGGCGCCACCGCGGGCGGGGCGCCGGCGCCGAGCGGCTGGGCCGAGCTGCGCGAGGAACAGCGGCAAGCGGTGGCGGCTGACCGGCATGCGGCGCTGGCGATCGCGATCGACCTGGGCGACCCGCGCGATATCCATCCCGGGCAGAAGCATGAGGTCGGCCGCCGGCTCGCGCACGCGATGGCAAGCCTCGCCTACGGCGCTACCGAGCCGGCCTCCGGTCCCGCGATCGAGAGCGCCACGCGCAGCGCCGATGGCGGCGTGATGCTCACCTTCACCAACGTTACCGGCGCGCTCGCGCCGCGCGGCAGCACCGTCGCGATCGGCTTCGAACTGTGCGGCGCCACCCAGCAAAGCTGCCGCTTCGCGCTCGGCCGCACGGAGGGCAGCCGCGTCACGCTGCCGGGCGACGCCGCGCCGGTGACTCGCGTCCGCTACGGCTGGGCCGATACGCCCAGCGTCAATCTGTTCGACGGTGCGGGTCTGCCCGCGGGTCCGTTCGAGATCGAGATAGGAGACGTGCGATGATCAAGGGGATGTTGGCGGCGGCGCTGCTGGTGACGGCGGCGCCCGCGCTCGCGCAGGTGGAGCTGCGCCGCGAGGGCCAGGCGCACCAACTGGTCGTCAAGGGCCAGCCCTTCCTGATGCTGGGCGGCGAGCTCGCCAACTCCAGCGCGTCCAGCCTCGATTATCTCCGGCCGCATTGGGCGGACTTCAAGGCGGCGCACATGAACACGGTGGTGGCGCCGGTCTCCTGGGAGCTGATCGAGCCCGCCGAGGGCCGGTTCGACTTCGGCAGCGTCGATGGCCTCATCCGCGACGCACGCGCGCACGACATGAAGCTGGTGATCCTGTGGTTCGGCAGTTTCAAGAACAGCATGTCCAGCTACGCTCCCGCCTGGGTGAAGCGTGACCAGGCGCGCTTCCCGCGCGTGCAGATCGCCAATGGCGAGGGGCAAGAGATCCTTTCCGCCTTCCACCCCGCCAACATCCAGGCCGACGCCAAGGCGTTCGCCGCGCTGATGGCGCACATCAAGGCGATCGACGCCGCGCAGAACACCGTGGTGCTGGTGCAGGTGGAGAATGAGATCGGCATGCTGCCGACCGCGCGGGAATATGGCGTGGAGGCGAACCGTGCGTTCGCGGCGCCCGTGCCGGCCGAACTGCTGGCGCATCTCCAGGCCAATCGCACGCGCCTGGTGCCGCCGTTGCGCAAGCTGTGGGAGGAGAATGGCGCCAAAGCGAGCGGCAGCTGGGCCGAGGTGTTCGGCCGCGGCCCTGCCGCCGAGGAGGTGTTCACCGCCTGGCATTACGCGCGCTACGCCGAGGCGGTCACCGCCGCGGGTAAGGCCGCCTATCGCCTGCCGATGTACGCCAATGTCGCTTTCAATCGACCAGGCAAGCTGCCCGGCGAGTATCCGAGCGGCGGGCCCCTGCCCCATCTGATCGACGTGTGGAAGGCGGGCGCGCCCTCGCTCGACATGCTCTCGCCCGACATTTACTTCCCGAACTTCGGCCAGCTGATCGCCCACTACGACCGGCCCGACAATGCGCTGTTTATCCCGGAGGCGAACAATGCCGGGCGCGACGAGGGCGCGGCAGAGGCGTTCCTAGCCTTCGGCAACCATCGCGCGATCGGCTACAGCCCGTTCGCGATCGACGATCTGGAGAAGCTACCGAAAAGCCGCTTGGCGCAGGGTTATGACGTGCTCGCGCAGCTGACCCCGTCGCTGCTCGCCGCGCAGGCGCAGGGCCGCGCGGTGGGCGTCAAGGCACCGGTGATGTTCGACGGCACCATCCTCGCGGAGCCGCAGGTGGTGGAGCTGGGCGGCTATCGCTTCAGCGTCAGCTTCACCGACCCGTGGACGCCGCTGGCCGAACAGAAGCTCGCGACGCATGGCGGCATGATCCTCCAGGTCGGCGAGGACGAGTTCCTGATCGCCGGCAGCGGCCTGTGGATCACGCCGACGCCGGTCGGCCCCGGCCCGCACATCGCCGGCATCGAGAGTGCCTGGGAGGGCCGGTTCGAGGCGGGCCAGTGGCGCCGCGGCCGCCTGCTCAACGGCGACCAGACCCACCAGGGCCGGCGCGTCCAGTTCCCGCGCGATCACTTCTCGATCCAGCGCGTGCGGCTGTATCGCTACGACTGACCAAGCGGCTGGGCGCTGAGCAACGCCTTCAACATGCGCCGCGGCGCGCTGCTGCCGTCGGGGTGCCAGCTGGTGCCCGTCAGCCGCCCCGTCCGGTCGAGCGTGACGAGGCCGGGCAGCGCCGCGCCGCCGAGCGCACGCAGGCGGCGGCGACGCTCGTGGTCGCAGGGCAGCAGCAGCCAGGGCATCCGGCTGGTACGCGCATAGTCGAGCGCAGCGGCGCAGCTCGCATCGTCGCTGACGAACACCACCTCGATGCCTCGGGCGCGCAGGTGCGGATAGGCGGCGGCGAGTTCGGGCACGAAAACTCGGCACGGACCGCACCAGCTTGCGCCATAATAGACCGCGACGGTCCGCGCCTCGTCCGGCAGCGCCGCGCGGGTGACGCGGCCATGATCGAGCCGGTGGAACCCGTTGCCGAGCGGCACCGGCGCGGCCGCGGCGATGCCTGCCGCAACGAGCGGCGGCAGCAGCCTAGAAGCGCGCATTGATCCGCACGAACAGCGTGCGCGGCAGGCGCGGTCCATAGACATAGTCGCTATCGCGGGTAGCGCCGCTCTCCAGGTCGCGCTGACGTGCGTCGGTCAGATTCTTGATGCCGAACGTCACGTCGACCTCCTGCCCCTCGTCCCCCACCCGGATGTGGCGCGTGCCGGTAAGATCGAGCACGAGGAAGTCGTCGCTCCGCCGGATCGCTCCCTCCCTGTTGTTCAGCACATCCATCTTTCCCGTATATCGCGCCGCGAGCAGGACATCGAACGATGATGCCGCACGCCAGACCAGCTGGCTCACCCCGGTCAAGCGCGGCGACTTGAGGTAGCGCCTCGTCGCGATCACGGTCGCGCCGTCGTCAAACACGACCTGAGGATCGTTGTAGCGGGCTTCGATGAAAGCGAAGCCTACGCTGGCGTTCAGCACCTGCGAGAAACGATAGCCGGCGGTCATCTCGCCCCCGGCCACGCGGCTGCCGCCTACATTCGATCGCGTTCGAAACAGCGTGCCATCGACAGTTTCCTCGATCTCGCCGAGGAAGAATGTGTCGCGTAGCTGGGTGAGATATGCCTGGCCGTCCAGCGTGAAGGCGCCGTCGCCAAAGGTCGGCCGCCAGTCGAACCCGAGCGCGAAACTGTCGGCGCGCTCGGCGGTGAGCCTCGGCGCATTGCGGATGCGGATCGGAGCCGCGCCGAGCACGTCGATATGGATGTCCTCGCTGAAGACTTCCGGCGCGCGATAGCCGGTCGAATAATTGGCGCGCAGCACCAGCGCCGGGTGCGGCGATGCCCAAAGACCGAGGCGCGGTGACACGATCACCCCGTCGATTTCGGAGCTCTTGTCGACACGGCCGCCGAGCACCAGCCGCAAGCCTTCGGCAAGCGTCCACTCGTCCTGCACGAATCCGCCGAGGGTGTGGAAGCCGTCATCCACGATCGTCGCGAGCCGCTTGCCATCGACGGTCTCGCCATGGTCGGCCACATGTTCGCTGCGGTATTGAACGCCGCCAAGCAGCGCGTGACCGCCGGACAGCGTTTCCAGCCGCACCTCGCCATAGTGTAGCGTGTCGGCTGTACGGCCATATTGGTTCCGACTGAGCGCGACCGCTTCCGCTAAGGCGCTCGGGTCGAAGCCGGGCGCCGACGCGTCGGTTTCGACGTCGCCTAGTCCGCCGTAGAAGCTATGGCGCTTGAGATGCGACATCGCATATGTGCCGATCAGGCGCGTATCAGGGCCAAGCTGCTGCGCGATGCTGATCGACCCGCGATGCACGTCGCTGTCGATCGCTTCGGCGATATTGGCGAGGTAGGCGGGGCGTTCGAGGCGGTTGCCGCCCCGGCGCCGCTCGGCCGTGAACTGATAGTCCAGCGCGATCGTGGTGCCGGTCGCCGGCCGCCATTCGCCGCGCGCCCCGGCGATGGCCAGCTTGCGGCGCGCAAGCTCACTATAGCCATCGTCGTTCAGGTCGACTGCCGGGCTGTAGTCGGCCTGCGCGAACAGGTTCACGTAACCCCGTTCGAAGCGTTTGCCGGCAAGCAGCGACCCAAATGCCGTCGAGTGTCCGTCGATCAATTGCGTGTCGAGGGCCGCGCGAACCGTAGTCCCTTCCGGCCGCAGAGGGATCACATTGACGACACCGGCGACCGCGCCCGGACCGTATAGGACGGAGGCACCGCCCTTCACCACCTCGATCCGCTCGACCAGAACCGCGGGGATCTGCTCGACCCCATAGACCGCAGCCACCCCCGTCACCAGCGGCAGACCATCCAGCAGGATCTGGTTGTACGCGCCGGGCAGGCCGAGCAGCTGGATCTCGGTCGTGTTGCAGTTCTGGCAGTTGCTCTCCGACCGGGCCGCAGGAAGAAAATCGATCGCATCGGCAAGATTGCGCGGCGCGGCGCGCTCCAGCACCGCAGGGCCGATCACATCGGTCCGCACCGGTGCCTCGCGCAGGGTACGCGGCGTGCGCGTGCCGGTCACGACCACCGCATCGTCACGAACGGGCGACTGGTCCAGCGCTGCGGCCTGAACCGATGTACCCGCCGCCGCCCACGCCAATGCCGCTGCGATCGCGTCCACCAATCACCTCCTGCTGAGTGTCTTAGCTATAGCTAAGTCTCAAGCGCAGGCGCAAGTCCGTTGGCGACCTCGACTCCGCGATCTAGACTGCGTCGATGCCACTGCCCGCCGCCGATCGCGCCGCCGCCTTCCGCAAGACCCGCGAGGCCCATCTCACCGAGGTCGCGGAGGATTATGTCGAGCTGATCGGCGACCTGATCGCCGCAGAGGGCGAGGCCCGCCTGACCGACATCGCCGAACGGCTTGGCGTTTCCCAGGCGACCGCCTCGAAGGTGATCGCGCGGCTGCGGCGCGACGGGCTGGTCGAGAACAAGCGCTATCGCGCGATCTTCCTCACCGATCGGGGCAAGGCGATCGCCGACGCCTCGCGCGAGCGCCACCGCATCGTCTTCGAATTCCTGATCGCGCTCGGGCTGGACGAGGCGGTGGCACATGCCGATTCCGAGGGGATCGAGCACCATGTCAGCGAGGTCACGCTTGGCAAGCTCGGCGAACTCACCGACCGATTGCGGGCCGCCAGCTAGCCGCGACAATGGTGCCCCGCGCAGGATAAACCTGACGAATATGAGTCGCCGTTTATACTACTATAGGACCGCCGCCAGATGCCGGCTATCGCCCTACGCCGTACTGCGAAGCCATTAGTCTTACTGCGCAATAATTGGTCTCGAATCAGACAGGCGCAAAGTGCGACCTTCTCGGATTTAGGAAGAATCGCACCGGCGGCGCGAAATCGTCGCGCGATTGCGAATGATCTGGATCATAGCGAAGGACGTCGTTCGCGAAGTGCATCGCGTCCGCCTCGACGAGCGGATCGGCCGCGCTGCGGATGTTTCGGCGGCGCGCATCGAAGACCACAAGATAGCCGCGCGTCGCGGTGCTGGCGGTGTGTCGCACCTCGCGGTCGAGATAGTCGGCTAACTGGTCGGCCCCTTCCTGGGCGCGGGGCGGACCATAGTCGGTATAAGTGGGCTCCGGCGCGGGGTTGCGGGACCGCGCGGTGGACCGTCCGAGCCATTTGACCTCGATTAGCGCGGAGGCGCCGGAGGCGAACCATTCGACGCGGACATCGACCGGCTTGGTCTCGTCGGTGTTGTGCTCGGGCCGAGCATTGGCGTCGCGCAGGACCAGTTGCAGCGCCTGGATAAGCGAGTCCCGCATGATCGATTCGGGCCGGTTGACCAGGACCAGCCGCGGACCATCGACGCCGCCTTCCCAGACATCCGCCAGGATGCGGCATTTCGTTTCCCGAGCGAATTCGCTGTAGCGCGAAAGCGCCTCCTCAAGGCTGTTCAGCGTAGCATTGGCGAAATTGCTGGCTAGGATCGGTGAGACCTTCTGGACATAGTCGTCGTGGTGTTTGGCGAGAATCCGATCGACGCCACTGTCGTAGCGATAGACTAGCGCGTCGGCGGCGGCCGCCTTGAGGTCGATATCCGATCCGAGCTGAAGGAAACGGAAAGTGCCATCCGGCACCAGTTCGATCAGGCAGTGCGCGCCGGCATCCGCGCAGGCGAGCGCGGTGCCGAGTTCCTCATAAGTCTGAAACGCTGACGGTGCGCCCCAGGCCGCGACCATAGGCGTCGCCGGCGTCGCGCTCATGCCGATCATCACCGTCAGCGTCCCGCCCAGACTTTCGGGCGGATAGCGCTGATAGATCAGCTTGACGGCATCGAGGAGCGCGGTGATCGCGCGCGCGCCCGGCTCGCCGAACGCCTCGCTCGCGTGTGGGAGATAGGCCATGCGCACCAGCGCTTGGACGTTTTCGAGGTTAATCAACGGGCGCGTCCTCCGTCCGCAGGATCCGCGCACACAGCCAGATAACTGCGGGTGAAAGCAGATCCTTCACGTCGGCACCGAGCACCGAACTGACGATGCCATATTCCTCGTAGAGCAGCTCGATGTCGTCGGCCTGGAGCAGGAGGCGCCGCTGGCCTAGCCGGACCGAGGCGGCTAAGCCCGGCGTCTGGCCGATCGCATGGCGGATCGAGCCGACCGGAAGCGCGAGCGCGCATTGCGTCGCCGCGCGCAGCCACTGGCGCCGGTCGACCCAGGAACCCAGGGTCAGAAGGCTGCCGATCTCCGCCGCCAGCTCGTCGTGGCGCGCGCTCATCAAGCCCGCTCCATCCTCGTCGACTAAGCCGCGCGCGACGACCATCGACCGTGCCGTCTCGAACTGGACGCTGAACGGGAATCCTTCGGACGTGACCGCGAACGGATAGCCCCAATCGCCAACCGCCTGGCCTTTGAAGAGGCCGAGGATGCAGCCGAGATAGGCATAGAGATGGGCTTCGATGACCGTCATCGGCATGACCGACGCCGGCGCATCGGCGGCGATCGCCACGGCGTCGAAATACGCTTCGGGAATGATGTCGGCCGCGCTGGTCAAGTGAGCGCCGCGTCGATCGCGTCATAGGCTTGGGTGAACAACGCTTCCTCGGTCTGCTGCACCTCGCTCAGGTCGGTCCAGTCGGTCATGCGCACGATCTGCATCCCCGCGCTTTTCTGAAGCCCGGCGAGACGCAGCACGAGCTGCGAGCTGCGCAAATTGGCGGTCATCAGCACGCGATTGCCTTCGGCGACGAACTTCGAGAACATCGAGCCCGCGCGCGCCTCATAGGCGATGTCGAGCGAGCCTTCGGGCGTGTCGACCAGGAGCGTGGCGGCGCCGTCCGCCATATATTCCGACAGTGCCATGCGCAGCGCGATGTCGATGAAGAAGCGCTGGCTTTCCGACACGGTATCGGGCTGCGCGCGCAACTGGTCGTCCATGCGCATGCGCAGGCCGAAGCCGGAATCGTTGGCGCCCTGGCGATGCTCCAACTCGACGTCGATCGGCAGTCCGATGAAGTCCTCGGCGAGCTCGCGGAACCTGGGGACGAAGCGCTCGGAACCCGCCTCATACTGCGCCTTGAGCGCCTTCTCGTGGACGCGAAGCTGATCGCGCAGCTCGTCGCGCTTTTTGTAGTGCGCCTCGCTCTGAGCAAGAAATTCCTGGCGTTCCTTCTCGAGCTTGTCGATTTCCTGCTGGATCGCGGAGAAGCTGGACCCGCTCTGCACCTTGGCGAGGCCCGCCGCCTCCTTCTCCTCGAACTGCCTAAGCTCCTCGGCTGCCGCCTCCTCGCTCGCCTGGGCGGCGGCGAATTCGTCGCTGATGCGCGCGCGGCTGTTCAGGATCGTGGCGAGGTCGTCGCGGATTTGGGCGATCTCGCGATCGAGACGCTGCAGTTGGGCGATGGCGTCCGCATCGGCGCCGGATCGGTCGAGAACGCTGTCGCACAAGGGGCAATCGCCCCTGTCGAGAGCGGCCTGAATCTTCGCGGCGACATGGACGGTGCCGCAAAGCGCGCAGCGATCCTCCGACAGAGTGGCGCGGACGATCGGATGATGGTCGACCGAGGAGGATTGCTGCAGCCGGCTCGAGAACAGGCGGCGATATTCGAGCTGGGTTTCGGTAAGCGAGGCGCTGAGGTCGGTCCATTTGAGGTCGGCGTCGCGCAACTCGGCTTGCTTGCGGCGCATGCGCTGCTCGGCCTCGGCCTGCCGGCTGACAAGCGCGTCGTGCTGGGCCTGAAGCTCGGCGCCGGTCGTATGATCGTCGGTTTCGGTGCCCTTGAGCAGATCGGCGAGCTGTTTGATGCGATCGGCGACGTGCCGCGCGGAAAAGCGAACGTTGCGGCCGCGCGAGCTTTCCCGGTCCATGTCGCGCTGGAGCTTGTCCGCGGCCTTTGCCGCGACGGGATCGGCGCCGAACGCAAGATACAGCGCGTTGGTGAGCGCCGCGTCGTCCCACATCAAGAGATGCCGGCCTTCGTCGAAGGTGGCGACAAAATGCATGAGGAAGACGAACTGCGCGAAATCCTCGAGGCCGGCCAGCGCGAGAACCTTGGCCTGATAGAGGCCGGTCAGGTCGCTGCCGTCATCGTCGCTCGATTGGCGAACGTCGGTCGCGCCGGAGGCCAGGTCGGCGATTGCCAGGCGCGTGACTCCGGCGGTGCCGAACAGGTCGCGGGTGACGCTCACGGTGGTCGTCGGCCAGGCAAGGTCGACGGTGACGCTTGCGATCGGGCGGGCATGCTCGCTGATGCGGCCGCTGAAATAGTCGTCGGCGCGGTCGGCGCGCCCGGCGTTGCGGAGATAGTCGTGGGCTGACTGGAACTTGCGGCTGGGATCGGGGATCGCGCCGGTGATCGCGAAATTGATGGTGTTCAGGAAGGTGGACTTGCCGAGGCCATTGGCGCCGATGAGGCAGAAGACCGGACGTTCGATTTCGGCACGGGCATTCGGCTCGTTGGAATAGAGGTCGAAGTTCGCAAGCGCGACCCGCGCGATCGTCGGCAGGGAGATCTTGCGATCGGCAATGTCAGGCACCTGGCGTCTCCCCTCAACTCCGCGTCACACGCGCTCGAATACCAGGCAGTGTTCGGACAACTCGAATCCCCCTCCGTGCTGCGAGCTGTTGCGCATTGATCGGATAGCGCCGCTCTCGGTCAGGCGAAAGCCCAGAGGCTGCACGCATTCGACGAGAATGGAGGCGACATCGACGTGGATGCCGCCATATTGGCTGTCGCCGATCGCGACGACGGCGTGCCGGCCGGGCGCAAGAATTCTACGGAGCTGCGCGAAGATCATGGCGAGATCGTCGAAATAGAAGCCGATCATCTCGGGAATGTGGGGATTCCACAGGTCGCGCCTGGCGCGGCGCAGCGCGCCGAGCGTATCTTCAAGCGCTGCCGAGGCGGCTACGCGCTGCGTCTCGTGCCATTTCATCTGCACGTGCGAGCGCAGGGTCTGATGGCGCAAGGTGCGATTGTCGGGGCCGGACTTCAGGTAGCCGAGCATCCACAATTCGAGATTATAGACGTCGGTATAGTCGAAGGAGTTGGGGTAAGGCGGCGAGAAGACTGCGACGTCCGCCGTGTCGACGTTCGCCAGCGTGCTCCGGGCATCGCCGCGATGGACCACATGGCGGCCTCGGCGCGGTCCGGCATAGGAGGTGAGGTCGGCGGCGGCCATGTCGACCGCATCGTCGAGGCTGGCGATGAGGTCGGCGGCCGAGCGAGGCCGCGTTTCCCAGCCGCGGCGGTAGCGCCGGCCTTTGCCATTGATGGTCACGTTGCTGTTGGGGACGAGCACGGACCCCAGCAGCACCCTGAGCAGTCGTGCCTCGTCGGGCGGCAGGGCGGCCGATGCCCGAACGATCGCGCGGACTGTCGCATAGACGTCGGCGGCGAAGACGAAGCGTCCTTTGACGCCGGGTTCGGCCATCGTCGGTGGCATGCCCTCGATGGGAAGGCTGTCGCCGGGCTCGCTCTCCAGGTCCGACAGCAGGCGATCATAGGAAGCGCAGAAGCTGGCGGCCGGCACGGGCGTAAGCTTAGCTTCGATAAGATCCGCCAGGAACGGATTGACCTCGATGACATCCGACGAGATGCCGAGCATGCGGCAGGTCACGGCGGTCGTGCCGCTGCCCCCGAACGGATCGAGGCATCGATCGACCTTGTAGGGCAGCGCGCCCAGAGTGTCGGCGACGAACTTGGGGGAAAAGGCTTCCTTGAAGTGGAACCACCGTTGGAAGGGAATGTTGGCCGCGCCCTGGTTCGATGAGGTCGGCGCGGCTTCGGCATAGCATTCGAGCCAGTTGCCGACATCGCTCAGTGCGACTCGGCGGCGAGCCAGGCGCTGCGAGGTCCGAACCGTCTCCGCCAGGGGCGCGCGCCAGAATTCCGTCATGCCGCGCATCCTCGGCGCCGGCCGGCAAGCAGGCGCTCGGCGAAGCCAGGCTCGATGTCCGACGACTGGATCAGCGCGGCGAGCACCGCGCGGCGCTCGAGGTCGGGCAGCCGGGCGAGTTTGTGCACCCATCGGCTGGTCTTGCGGCGAATGCGTTCCCGCTCGCGGAAGCTGCCCCCGATCGGCGCATAGTCGTGGAGGTCGGGCGAGAATTCGAAGTTCGCCCATAGCCGTTCGCGGCGCGGCCCCGCATGGCTGACGTTGACGAGTTCCTTGACCTCCCATCCCTGAAGCGCCTGCTCGTAGAGCGCCGAGGGATAGCCGGAGATCATGACCCGGCAGTCGAGCTTCAGGAGGGCATCGAGGAGCCTGCAATGATCCTCGTCGGTATATTCATGCCGGTAGTAGCGGCGGTTCTTCTTGGTGGCCGCGACATAGGGCGGGTCGACGTAGAGCAGTTCGCCGCCGTCGAAGGCGTAGCCGGCGAGAAATGCGAGCGCGTCGCCGGTATGCAGCACGAGCCCCGGCACGTTCCAGGCGCTCGCCGCCCGGACGACCTGCGGGTCGATATCCACGCCGATGCTGACCCGCGCCGGGCGCTTATTGCGCATGACCGCGCCGCCGCCGAGGTGCGTTTCGATATAAGTGTCGTGCGGCGGCATCAGGGACACGATGTCCTGCCAGAGCCGCCCCTTTCCGCCCGCATATCCCATGCGCGCACTCATCGTCATTTTTGACGATGCAGTCAAGCGCGATAAAGGGGCGGATGGCCCGACCAGAATGATGCCCGCATCAGGATTATTGAGAAAGTCTGTCCAGCGACGGGTGTGAAATCAGAATCCGCTACTTCACCCGGAGCGATTCGAACGAAATTACCGAAGCGCTACGCCGCCCCTACTACGTTGAACGCCCAGCGGTTTGATTGGTCGTAGCCGCTGCGGTCCCTGCGTAGAAGACGGCGGCAATCGGCGGTATTTGGCGCCCCGCGCAGGATAAACATAACGAGTACGTCTCGCCGTTCGCACTACTATAGAACCGCTGCTTGGCGCTTGCTACCGACGTGCGCCGCATTCCGGTGCCCCCGATCCTATGCACGTCAAAAGTCCGGCTCTCTTGACCGGCAGGTCTCAAGGTGCGCTACCGAACGGCAAAGGGCGCCCGACGTGCTTTTCCGACCTCAGTCCGCTACATCAGCCGGAGGCAAGGCGATCTCGACACGAAGCCCCTTGCCGCTTTCGGATCGGAAGGAGACCTTGCCGCCCATCGCTTCGGTGAGGGCGCGCACGATAGCCAGGCCGAGGCCGGCCCCGCCGGTCCGCCGGTCGCGCGAAGGATCGAGCCGTACATAGGCCGTGCCGAGCACCATGAGATCATGGGGTGCGACGCCCGGCCCGTCGTCCTCGAACGACCATATGGTCCGCGCGCCCGCTCGTTCGATGCGGACCGTGACGGTGGACGCGTAGCGCAGCGCATTGTCGACCAGATTGCCGAACACGCGCTCCAGCCCGGCTGGATTGCCGAGCACGGGACACGCGACCGGGATGTTCAAGTGGATGCGGGCGTCGTGCGGATGCAGCGCCGCGAGATCGCGCGTCAGTGCTGCGAGATCGACGACCTCGAGCTCGCGGCGCTGCCCCTGTCCGAGGCTTGCGAACAGCAGGCTGTCTTCGAGCAACACCGACATCTGCTCCAGGTCGCGCGTCGCGCGGGCGCGCTGTTCGGCATCCTCGATGAACTCGGCGCGCAGCTGCAGCCGAGTGAGATAGGTGCGCAGGTCATGCGCAATGCCGGCGAGGATGAAGGTTCGCTCCTCGATAAGCCGCGCGATGCGATGCTTCATGTCGTTGAAGGCCTGCGCGAGGATGCGGACTTCACGGCTGCCCTCCAAGCCGACATCATCGGCCTGCAGATTCTCGCCGAGCGCGCGGACGCTTCGGGTCAGCCGCTGCAGCGGCTTGGTCGTCTGGCGCAGCGCGACCCACAGGACCAGCAGCAGCGCGGTGCCGCCGAGCAAGCCGACCATGCTGCGCTGGGCGAGATAGGCGCGCAACCCGTCGGCCGGCCGGCCGGTGAGCACCAGCACTTCGCCGCTGCGCAGCCAGACCGTCACCCGGATCGGCACCAGGAACCTGACCGGCCGCGCACGGTCGCCGAGCATGGCGTTGAGCCGGCCGGGGCCGCCGTCGACGGTGACATTGTGGTCGGCGAGCGCGCGGCGATAGTCGAGGGCGAGCGCCTTCATCCGCTCGGGCACCTCGTGAAAGTCGTCCGGCGCGGCCGGCCTCAGTTCGATCTGGAACAACGATCCGTTGAAATTCTCGACGAGCCGGGCGCCTCCTGCCGGGCCTGCGGCTTCGACCGCGCGCACCAGCTCGGCAAATGCGGGCGGCGAAGGAAGTCCGTAGCGGCCGCGATCGTCGATGCGCCCGGGCAGCTGGAGCACGACGACGAGAAGCAGCTGGAGGAGCACGAAGCCGACCAACAGGATGGCGCCGATCCGGAAGGAGAGCGTTCCGCGCACGGCTCAGCCGCGCCGCACCGGGGCGACGAACACATAGCCGCCGCCGCGCACCGTCTTGATCAGCGCCTCGCTTTGGGGATGGACGGCTAGCTTCTTGCGAAGCCGGCCGAGTTGCACGTCGATCGTCCGGTCGAACGGCGCCGCCTCGCGGCCGCGGGTCCAGTCGAGCAGTTGTTCGCGCGAGAGCACCCGCTGCGGACGGGTGACGAGGCAGTGGAGCAGATCGTGCTCGCCGCCGGTCAGCTCGATGGCGATGCCGTCCGGGCTGATGAGGCTGCGCGCATCGGCGTCCCAGGTCCAGCCTGCGAAGCTGTAACGATGGCCGCCGGGCGCTACGATCATGCTTTCGGACCCGCGCGACCGGCGCAGCAGCGCGCGGACGCGGGCGACCAGCTCGCGCGGATTGAACGGCTTGGGGAGATAATCGTCGGCGCCGACTTCGAGGCCGATGATCCGGTCGACGTCGTCGCTGCGCGCCGAGACGATCAGCATCGGCAGGTCGCCGATGGCGCGCATCCGCCGGCACAACGACAGACCATCTTCGCCCGGCAGCATGATGTCGATGATGGCGAGGTCGACCGGCCGCTCACTCAGCAGCATGTCGAACTCGGCGGTGGTGCGGCACGCATGGACCGACATGCCCTCGCGCGCGAGCAGCCCTTCGACGAGATCGCGAATTTCGTCGTCGTCCTCGATGAGGGCGATGTGAGGAGTGTCCGGCGTGTCCACTGCGGTGATCATGACGGCGATCATGCCGATGCGCGGAATGCCCGCAACCGCTGTTACGTTTCGTTACTCTTTGAATCCAGCGGTTCGTCTTCGCCTTACCTCACGAACCTACCTCCGGCCTCGAGGGGCACAACCTCGAATCAGGAGTTTGAACGATGCACAAGATCCTCACGGCCGCCACGATGGGGCTCGCGCTCGCCGGCAGCAGCTTCGCCTTCGTCAGTCAAGCCGAGGCGCAGACACGCGCCCGCAGCGTCAGCGTGCAGGGCGCCTATGGGCGCGGCTACGTCCGCCAGGGCAGCGTCACGCGCCAGCCGGGTTACCGCAGTGCCAGCCGCAGCGTCCAGACCAATGGCGGTCGCGGCTACAACTACAACAACAGCTACAGCCGTTCCGGAGGCGACGTCGCCGCGTCGCGCTCGCTCCAGACCAACAATGGCCGCGGCTATGCCTACAACCGCTCGGTTGACCGCGAGCCGGGCTCGGTGTCGGCCGATCGCAGCTTCCAGGCGAACGACGGCCGCGGCGTCACATCCAGCCGCGGTGCAAGCTGGGGCAACGGCAGCTATGCCGGCGGCGCCACCCACACGACCAACGACGGCACGACCTGGGGTCGCAGCACCAGCATCACGAACAACGGAGACGGCAGCTACAGCGGCTCGGTGGTGCGCACCCGTCCCGATGGCTCGACGGCGAGCCGCTCGACGACCGTGACGCGCGATTGATCCCCTTCCGGGCCGGTGCGCGACGCGCCGGCCCGGCCGACATCCACTTGAAAGACCGATCCCCATGCGCAGCATTGCATTTCTTGCCGCAGCCCTGGCCGGCCTCGCCTCGCCGGCGCTCGCCCAGCGCGGCGGCGACTGGTTCGCCGCCGCCGACGCCGACCGCGACGGAGCCGTCAGCCGCGCCGAGTTCGTGCGGTATCGCGACGCCAACTTCGGCCGGCTCGACCGCAATGGCGACGGCGTCGTCAGCCCCGCGGACTTCCCGCGGCTCGCCAGCCTCAGGCCGGAGGCGTTTGCCCGATTGACTGAAGCGCTCGGCGGGGCCGATCGCAACGGCGACGGCGCGATCTCGCGCACCGAACTGGCGCAGGCGCCGCCCGTGATGTTCGACCGGACCGACGCGAACCGGGACGGCCGGGTCACCCAGGCCGAATATGATGCCGGCCGCGCGCGGATGCGCGATGCCATCCAGCAGAGCCGGAACTGAGGATCCATCATGGACATCAGGCAGCATGGGCCGCTGTTTCTCTCGGTCGCGCTGATCGCGGTCCTGGGCGAGCTCGTCTGGCGGATGCGCAGCGGGCGCGGCTATGACGGGCGCGCGGCGCTGACCACGCTCGGCATCGTCGCCGGAAACGTGATCGCGGGGGCGCCGCGCGCGCTTGTGCTCGGCAGCGTCTATGGCGCCATCTGGGCCGCGGTGCCGCATCGTTTTCCCGTCGATCAGTGGCAGAGCTGGCTTGTCGGCTTCTTCGCGGTGGAGTTCGCCTATTACTGGTTCCATCGCTTCAGCCATGAAGTCCGCTGGCTGTGGGCGAGCCACGCCGTCCACCACAGCGCCGAGCAGCTCACCTTCCTCGCCTCGCTGCGGCTCGGCTGGACCAACATCCTGTCGCTCGGCTGGCTCACCTATCTGCCGCTGATCGCGCTCGGCTTTGATCCGCGCCTGGTCGTCGCGCTGCTCGCGATCAACCTCAACTACCAGTTCTTCCTGCACAGCGAATCGGTGCCGCGGCTGGGGCCGCTCGAATGGGTGTTCAACACGCCCCACCACCACCGCGCGCACCACGCCCGCAACCCCGAGTTCCTCGACCGCAACTATGGCGGCATGCTGATCGTCTGGGACCGGCTGTTCGGCACGATCGCGCCCGAGAGCGACACGCCCAAGCTCTACGGGCTCGCCGGCAAGGCACGCGAGAACAACCCGGTGAAGCTCGCTTTCCAGGAATGGGTTGCGATGTTCCGCGATTTTATAGCCGCGCGCGGATGGCGGGCGAAGGCGCGCGCGCTGATCCAGGTCCGGTAGGAAGGCATCAACGATGCATCGAGCCCGATTTGTCATCCTCGCCGTGCTTCTCGGCGGCATCGCTCCCACGGGTGCGATGGCGGCTGGGCGGGTCTGCGATGCGGTCTGGCATGACGCGACGCGCGGTCGCGATGTACCCGTTCGCATCCGCATGCCCGAAGGCAAGGAAAGAGCGCCGCTGATCCTGTTCAGCCACGGCCTGGGCGGCTCGCTCGATGGCGGGACGCTGTGGGCGCGGGCCTGGGCCGATGCGGGGTTCGTCGTCGTCCACCTCCAGCACCCCGGCAGCGATCGCAGCATCTTGCAGTCGGGAGACGGCGGTCGCCGCAGCAGGCTAGGAATGCTCCGCCAGATGAGAAACGGCGGCGGCGACCTCGGCGCCGCGCTGCGCGCGGCGATGACGCCCGAGCAGCTCGACGCGCGCGTTCGAGACGTGAAGTTCGTGCTGGACGAAATTCCGCGTCATCCCCGCGAAGGACGCTGCGCACTCAGCCGTGCCGACCTCGCCCATGTCGGCATGTCGGGCCATAGCTTCGGAGCGCACACGACGCAGGCGCTGGCGGGGCAGACGTTTAGCCGGACGACTACGGACACGGCGGAACCCCGTATCAGCGCCTCGATCGCGTTCAGCCCTTCGCCTCCGAGCATGGGCTCGGACGCGCAAGCCATGGCGAATGTACACAAGCCGTTCTTCTCGATCAGCGGCACCGAGGACACGACGCCCGCTGCCGCCGGCGTCAGCGCCGCCGATCGCGAGCGCCCCTTCCGCGCGATGCCGCCCGGTGACAAATATCTGCTGGTGCTCGCAGGCGCGACGCACGCCGACTTCAGCGGCAATGCCGGCGGCATGCGGCAGCAAGGACCGGACGAGCATGTCCGAAGGGCGGTGATCGATACGACGATCGCGTTCTGGCGTTGGGCGTTGATGGGAGATCGCACCGCTAAGTCGATGCTCGACGATCCGGGCGCGCTTCAGGCGCGCGTGGGTGGTGGCGATCGCCTCGAGCGGAAATGATCGGATGGTCGGGGCTGATCGCGCTCCTGCTTGCAGAGGGTGGTGAACGCCCATCAAGACGATTGCCGAGTTCGTGCTCACTTCCGCGCCGACTCCGAATGCCCTGAATTCTAACGTCTCCGACGTTCCTTGATAATCTCGCGCGCATCGTCAGGGGTGAAGAATCTATCACCATCACGGTCCAAGGAAGCGAAACGCTGGTCTGCGGCGCTCGCAAATTCGGCCTCCTCGACAACGAAGTTGAGGTTCCTGTCCGCGGACGCCACAGGATGTGGAATAGGTAGCAATCCGAACAATTCGAGCCCCTGCGGACGCTTCGCGTCGAGTTCTCGCAGCTTTTTCTTCAGTTCCTCAGGGTCAGGCCTTCCCAACCGTCGACCACTTGCGCCACCGGCGCCTTTCAAGAGCGAAGCGATGGACGGCTGCGATCGGCCCAAGGTCGGTGTATGGATTTCAGGGACGATCTCGTCCTCATACCGCCGCATCTCCACCGCTCCGATCCTGCCGTCGCCATCCACATCCAGATTGTGGTAGAAGCGCTCGGCGTCAGCGCGAAACTCCGAGCCGTCCAGCTTGCCATCCTGGTTGCGATCAGCCGAGGCGAACCAGGCCATGAAAGGACGTTCGTCCGATCCAGCCGATACGCGAAAAGGCTCACCCATGGGACTGACGAACAGCCCACTCTGCTCGGCCTTCGATCTGGCAACCGCCGCGGGCGCAAACGCCAGCGTCCCGAAACCACCCGCAATGGCAAGCGCCAATACCACGGCCCGCATGCTGTCTTCTCCTTCGATCGAGCAGCGATTGACCGGATCAGCGTTGCGGCAGTGTGAGCGACTGTAACGAAACGTCTCCCCCCATCTCGGATTTGCCGGCCCGTCCGCGTCGCCATCGACATCAGCATGCCGCGCGACGCGATACACTTCGTAACGATAGGTCACGATGGCGCAGCACTGCGGTGACCGAAGGCCGCCAGGGCGAAGGGGCAAAGCACCCCATCGGCAGGAACGCCCCATGCCCAAGACAGGAACACCCTTACCCCTCGACCCCATAATCCCGAAATGGCGGGCGATTCGGAAAGCCATTCTAATAGCGGCGGTCGGCACGAGCGCCTTGGCCGCTTTCTCCCAAGCGGCTCATGCTCAAACGCTTAGCGATGCCCTCCTCGAAGCTTACCGGACCAATCCCACGCTCACGGCCGCTCGAGCGAACCAGCGCGCGATCGACGAAGGCGTCCCGCTCGCCAAGGCCGATGGCCGGCCGCTATCCACCGCGGGTGCGACCTATACCGAGCAGCTCGCCCGAACCGCGCAGCCGGTCCAGGGAACCGCGGCGCTCGTCCAGACGACGCCGGCTCGGTCGTTCACGGGACAGGCCTCAATCTCGGTCCCGCTCTACAATGGCGGTTCTATCCGGAATGCCATCAAGGCCGCCGAGGCGCGCGTTCAAGCGGGGCAGAGTGATTTGCGCGGCACGGAGGCATCCGTCTTCTCGCGCGTCGTGGGGGCCTATATGGATGTGATCCGGGACAGCGAGATCGTGCGGCTGAACAGCCAGAACGTCGACACGCTCGAAGTCGGTCTCAAGTCCACGTCGGATCGATATACGGCCGGGGACGTAACACGCACGGATGTGGCGCAATCGCAGGCGCGGCTGGATTCGGCGCGAGCGGACCTGGAGCGTGCGCGCGCCCAGCTTGTGAATTCCAAGGAGAACTACTTGGCGCTGGTCGGCTCGCCACCTGGCGATCTTGCGATTCCACCGCCCCTTGCCGGCTTGCCGGCCACACCCGACATCGCGGTCGATATGGCCCTGTCGGATAATTCCGACATCGCTGCGGCACGAATGGCGACCGCCGCCGCGCGCTATGATGTGCGCTCTGCTCGCGGGACGGTGATGCCGCGCGTCTCGGCTTTCGCCAACGGCAGCTACACCGATTTTCTGGGCAGCGAGGATCCGCGGTTCATTCCGCCCACGACTCACAGCGCCGCGGCGGGACTGACAATCAGCGTGCCTCTTTATCAGGGCGGCCGGCCCGCCGCCGCGCAACGTCAGGCGATCGCCCGAGAATCCGCGGCTGTTGAACAGGCGATCGCGGTCGAGCGCGAAGTCATCGCGCAGGTTCGCGCCTCTTATGCGAGCTGGCGGTCGACCGAAGAGGCCATGCTGTCGGTCCGCTCTGCGATCCGCGCGGCCGAGCTTTCTTTGCAAGGCGTCGAGGCGGAAAATTCGGTCGGCAATAGGACGATCCTCGATGTCCTGAACGCGCGGCAAGAGCTTCTCAACACGCGGGTGCAGCTGATCGCCGCACGGCGCGACGCCTATGTCGCCGCTTTCTCGCTCCTGGCGGCCACGGGCCATGCCGATGCGCGGGAGCTGGGGCTGGATGTGCCGGCAGGCTACGATCCTGCGCCCAACTACGCGCGTGTTCGCGGCAAGCTTAGCGACTTTTCCTTCGACCCCGAGCCTGCTCCGACCGCTTCCAGAACAGTCGCACTACCGGCGCAGGACACAGGACCGGTCGCAGCTCGGGACCAGCAATAGCGCGAAGTAGAGCGGCGATACACTTTGTCACCATCGGACACCCTGGCGCAGCAATGAGGTTACCTCGCTTCGCCATTCCTTAGCCAGCAGGGGACAGTCGAGCATCAAGGAGCGACAATCATGTCTCGCATTAAAGCCATCCTGACCTTCTCGGTCATTACCTCGGCCCTCTTCGCATCAGCGGCGCAGGCGCGGCAGGGCAGCATCAGCGTCCGCGGCCCTGAGGGGCGGGGATGGAGCGCGGAGCGATCGGTTCAGGCGGGTCCCGGCGGCCGGTCCATCGACCGCGAAATCACCACCAACGACGGGCGGCAGGCCAGTATCTCCAGGGACGCCTATTGGGGTGGTGGCCGCTATGACGCGCGCACGACCGTCACCGGCCCCAATGGCGGCACTGCGACGCGCGAGGTTTCGGGCGATGCCTGGCGGGCGCCGCCGCCCGCGCCCGTGTATCGTGGCGCTCGCCCTGGATATCATTATGCGCCCGGCTATGGCTATTATACCGTGCCCCCTGCCTATTATGGTCGGACCTGGGCGGTCGGCGCGGTCGTGCCGGTCGGCCTGCGCCGATACTATGTCCCGGTTCCAGCGGTCTACGGCCTTCCCCCTGCTCCGATCGGTTACAACTGGATATTCGCGGGCAACAGGGTCGTGCTGGTGGTAGGCCACACGGGCGTAGTCGTCAGGGTCGGGCCGGTCTTCTGGTGATCGCCATGGCAACGGGCTCGATACCAACCAAAGGCGTGCCGTCCCTCACCAGACGGACCGATGATGCGGACATGACATTCGTCGGCGAGCCCAGGCTCGAACTCTGTCGCTTCTGGATCGAGGATGAGAGCAGGCCGCAGTTCCGGCTGGCCTGGCACATGACCATGCTCACCTTGCGCCGCGACCATGGCGCGGCGGCTTCCGTTCTGGTGGAAGCCGCCGACGGCAGCCTGGCTGCCACCATCCTATGGCGCGATGCCTTATCCGAAGCGCTGGCGAAAGAGGGCGAAAGCCCCTTGGTCGGACAGGGGTGCATCGAGACGATGTCCAGCAAGTTCTCTTTCCCGCGATCGGCGGTCGAACTGGGCCTGGAAGCGGCGCCGATCGCGGACGGTGGCAAGCCGTGAGTGCCGCCACCGATCGCCGCGCGACCGTTCAGAATTGTCCTGCGTCGCAGATGGCCTGTCGGCCAGCGGCAGGAGCGTGCCGATCGGCCAGCGGCCGCAGTCGTAGGCTGGCGGCCCTGACGTTGTCCCTCGTCCTTGCAGGATGTGCCGGCGCGAAGATATCCCAATTCGCAGCGCTCGCGCCGCCCCCCGCGCCGCCCGCGACCATCGTCGTCGAAGCGACTTCGCCCGGGCCGCAGGAAGCCAGTCGCCTGGAGGCGGCCCACAAACTCGAACGGCAGCTTGTCGCGGATCTGCGTAGACGCGGTCTGCCAGCGATGGCCGCGCCGTCGGCCGCTCGCTCTGCAACACGACTGGAGCTTCGGATCGAAGACTACCGGCGCGGCGACGCCGCAATGCGCATGCTGATCGGATTTGGCGCGGGCAAGTCCACGCTCGCGGTCCGCGCGATTCTTTCGACGCCGGATGGCGTGCTTCTCGATCTCGGCAGCCGCGCAAGCAGCGGCGGCCGGCCCGGACTGATATTACCGGCCGGCATCGGCGCCGCTACTGGCAAGATTGTCAACGCTGCGGTCGGGGGCGCGATAGGCGTTGCCACCAAGTCCAACCAGGGACCGGGCCGAGATATCGGAAATGTCTCCAAAGCGCTGGCGCGGCGAATTGCCGCCTATTATGAAACCGCCGGAGGATCGCTCAAGGTTGACTGAGGCGCCGGGGCGAAGACCAGCATGACGCGAAGACCGCCGGTCTCGGCATTTTCGAAGCCGACTTCGATGCCGTTGCGTTCGGCCAGCGCCAGAACGATCGCGAGCCCGAGGCCCGCGCCGCCCGTTTCCCGGTCGCGGGACGGATCGAGCCGCTCGAACGGGCGTCCGAGACGCGTCAGCGCCTGTTCCGGGACGCCCGGACCATCATCCTCGATCATCATCCTGATGGACGTTCCGACAGCGGCGACGTCAATGCGGACGTTGTCTCCATAGCGTAGGCCGTTATCGACAAGGTTGGCTACGATCCGCCGCAGCGCCACGGGGTCGCTCTCCACGATCAAGGGACCAGAGGCGAGGTCGAGCGTGACAGCGTCGCCGATCTCGGTTCGTATTTCGACGATCCGGGTCAGTTCCTCGGCGAGGTTGACCCGCAGCCGGGTTGGCGCCGGCATCGCCTCCTGCTGTGCGAACAGCAACGTATCTTCCAGGAGGTCGTGCATTTCCGCGATATCGTTGATCGCCCGCTGACGATGCTCGGCGTCGTCGATGAACTCGGCGCGGAGCCGAAGGCGCGTCAGATAGGTCCGCATGTCATGCGCGACGGCGGCGAGCAATCGCGTCCGTTCGGCGACAAGACCGCGAATGCGGCCCTTCATCTCGTTGAAGGCAGTGCTGAGATCGCGCAGTTCCTGGGCGCCTTCCTGCGGCAAGTCGGGCGCATCCAGTTCCGCCGCGAAGGTCCGGATTCGGCGCGAGAGCTGGACCAGCGGCCGGGTCGTCTGACGGACAGCGATCGCGAGTGCGAGCAGCACGAATGTTCCCAGCACCATGCCGGCATAGGCGCGGACGCGCATGTAACGCTGGACGACGACCGACGGCCTGCTGTCGATGAGCAGCCATCGCCCGTCGCGCAAACCGACCGCCAGCCTGGTGGGGTCGATGAAATTCTGCGGTCCCGGCCGATCGCCCAAAGGCCGATGGATGATGGCATCGTCACGCCACAACAGCACGGGCCGGTCGGCGAGAGCCGCCAGATAGGCGCGGCGCTGGCCTGAGACATGGCCGGTTTTCTCCGAGGTCACCGGAGGCAGCTCCTCCGCCACGCGGACTTGGAACAGAGAGTCGTCGAACGTCGCGAGCGCTGCCGAGCGGAGCTTGGGATCGATGGTCTCCAGGGTGAAAGCCATGGCGCGGACTTGATCGGGTGGCGGAAGATTGGATGCCTGTCTTTGGTAGACCTGGCTCGGCAGCAGCATAGCGAGCGTCACCATGATCTGAAGCAACACGAATCCCGCGATGAGAACCGTGGCGAACCGAAGCGACAGATTGCGTGAAACGCTCAACGGGCTAGACCTTGTCGACGCGCTGGGCGAACACATAGCCGCCGCCGCGGACTGTCTTGATCAGCGCTTCGCCCGAAGGATGCTGCGCCAATTTGCGGCGCAGCCGGCTGAGTTGCACGTCAATCGACCGATCATAGGGCACCGCATTGCGCCCTCTCGTCCAATCGAGAAGTTGGTCCCGGTTTAGCACGCGATGGGGATGCGTCACGAAGCTCACCAGCAGGTCGAACTCGCCGCCCGTCAATTCGATCGACGTGCCGTCGGGGTCGAGCAGGGACCGGCACCCCGCATCGAAGTTCCAGCCTGCGAAGCGGTAGCGTTCGACGCTGAGCGGGGCCGTCACGCGGTTCGCCTCGCGCGTCCGGCGCAATATCGCTCGGACGCGGGCGATCAGTTCGCGAGGATTGAAGGGTTTGGGCAAATAGTCATCGGCGCCGACCTCAAGGCCGACGATTCGATCCACGTCTTCGGCCTTCGCGGTGACCATCAGCACCGGGATGCCGGTCTGCGATCGCAGGCGCCGGCACAGCGACAACCCGTCTTCACCGGGTAGCATGACGTCGAGCACGACAAGATCGACGCGTTGGCGTTCAAGCAGTCGGTCGAACTCCTCGACGGACTTGCAGCCGGCGGGCGCGAAGCCCTCGCGCGCGAGCAGCTCGACAACCATTGTCCGGATTTCCCGGTCGTCCTCGACGACTGCGATAAGACTGTTTTCCATGAGCGCCATATTGCCGCCTTGGCATGCACAAGAAAACAGGTCTGCCGGCTCGGTTACTCTTCGTTACGCTCTGCAATCTCCGTGAAGCGCTGCGATTACAGTTCGGGGTGAGAGATGCCGGCCGATGACAAGTTCATCGACCTCAACCTTCCGATTTCTCCGCGAGCTGCACCCGACCGATGAATGAAACCGCATCTGCTGGAAAACTATCTTTGCAGCGGCCGCCGGCGCGTCACCGCGGCAAGCGCCGGGGTCTTCTTTGGAGCGTGGGCGCGCTTGCGGTCCTTCTTCTTGCATGGGTGCTCTGGCGCTATGTCTGGCCCCATCCTGTGGAAACCTATGCTGCGGTTCGGGCGCCCTATGAGCAGACGGTTTCCGGCCCGGCGACGCTCGATGCGATCAACAAGGCGAATGTCAGCTCGCGCATCTCCGGCAGACTCACGCGCATTCTCGTGGACCGCAATGCTGTCGTGTCCGCCGGGCAGCCGATTGCTTTCATCGAGCAGGATGACCTGCGCAGCAAGGTATCGGCCTCACGCGCCAATCTGCTGGCGGCAGAGGGCGCGCAGCGCGAGGCAGTAGCCAATGTTGGCGGCGCCCAGGCGACAGTGACGAACGCGCGCGCGACCTTTGATCGGCAAGCCGAATTGCGCGCGGACGGCTGGGTGTCGCGCGCGAGCTACGATCAGGCGCAGGCCAGCCTGAAGCAAAGCGAGGCGCAGCTTGCGGCCATGCACCAGACGGTCGAGCGCACCCGCGCGCAGACCGGCGCGGCGGCAGCGAACTTGGCGGCCGACGAGGCCCAGCTGGCCATGGCGACGGTACGCGCGCCGTTCGCCGGCGTGGTCGCGGTGCGCAATCGCAGCGTCGGCGATGTCCTCAGCGCCGGTGCGTCGATCATGGAGATCGTCGATCCGGCGAGCATCGTCCTGACCACGCGCCTCGATGAAAGCGTGATCGGCTCGGTTCGCGTGGGACAGCGCGCACGAATCCGGTTCGTCTCCGATCCCGGCCGAGCGCTGACAGGGCGCGTGCTCCGCCTGAGCCGCGAGGTCGACCCCGAAACGCGCGAGTTCACGGTCGACATCGTCGTCGATCATCTCCCCGAAAACTGGGCGCTCAGCCAGCGCGCGAACGTCGAAATTCTCTATGCGACCGGGCCGGCGAGCATAGCCGTCCCGGCTTCCTTCGTTATGCGCGAGGGCCAGACCGCAAGCGTCTGGGTAGTCGACGACGGTCGCGTCCACCGACGAACGATTGAAGCAGCGGCGGGAAGCGGACCGCTGGTCGTAGTCCGCAAGGGTCTTGCGTCCGGCGAGGTCATCGCGGCGCCCCAGGACGTCTATGCAGGGATGCGGGTAGCGCGCCAGGAAGCGAGTGCGCCATGAATCTCGCGATCAAGGACATCCGCTTCAACTTCGCCCGCTTCGCGCTGACCGCGCTCGGCATCGGCTTTCTGCTAATGGGCGCGATCGGTGCGCTGGGCCTCTATCGCGGCATCGTCGCCGATGCCTTGCTCGTGATCGACCGGATCGGAGCAGACCTGTGGGTCGTGCAGGGCGAACGCGTGGGGCCATTTGCGGAAGGCTCCTCAGTGTCGGGCACGATGGACCGCCGCGTCGAGGGCGTGCAAGGGGTCGATGCGGTTCGCCGCTTCGTGCAGTTCAGCCAGCAGTTCAATCATGCGGGCCGACCGTTGCGCGCCACGATTACCGGCCTCGACTATCCCAAGGATCGTGGCGACTGGTTCGCCGTTACTGAAGGGCGCCACCTTGCAGCAGCGCATTTCGAGGCGGTGGCCGATGTCAGCATCGGCTTGCCGCTGGGCGCCAAGGTACGGCTCGCCAAGGACGATTATACCGTGGTCGGCCTGACCCGCGGGCTGGTCGACTCCGCCGGCGACGGGCTGATGTTCGTTTCGATCAACGATGCGATGACGATCGCCTCGCGTCGCCCGAGTGAGCAGGTCCTGCTTGCGCGCGAGGCGAACGGCACCGCTGCGGCGCAGGCGGCCGGCTCTGGCGAAAGCTCGGTCCCGCAGGACAGCAAGATCGCCGCCGTGCTGGTGACGCTCCGGCCGGGCGCTGATGCCGGCCAAGTGAAAGCGGCCGTGATGCGCTGGGGTGATGCCAATGTGATCAGCAAGGCCGAGCAGCGCGATTTGCTTCTGAACCAGCGCTTGTGGCGGCTGCGCGTTCAGATTCTCGCCTTCACGTCGGTGCTGCTGCTGGTGACGGCGATCGTGATCTCGCTGATCCTCTACACCATGACCATGGAGAAGCTGCATCAGATCGCGCTGATGAAGCTGCTGGGCGCGGCCAATAGCCGGATCGTCTCGATGATCCTGCAGCAGGCCGCGCTGATCGGGCTGTTCGGGTTCGTGCTTTCGCTACTGCTGGCCAACACTATATTCCCCTGGTTCCCGCGCCGCATCGTCATGCTGCCGAGCGATCTCGGCATGTTGTTCGCGATCCTTTGCGTGATCTGTGTGATCGCGAGCTGGTTCGGCATTTCCCGCGCGCTCAAGGTTCGGGCGCAGGAAGTTCTGTCGTGATCGGCGCGCCCCTGCTCAGCGTGCGTGGGGCCTCGCGCCATTACCAGAGCGGCGATACCATCGTTCGCGCGCTCGACGATGCGTCATTGGACGCCCATGCCGGGGAACTGATCGGGATCACGGGACCAAGCGGATCGGGCAAGAGCACGCTGCTGCTGATCTGCGGTCTCCTTGAGCCGCCCACCCATGGCGAAGTCTGTATCCGCGGCCGGCAGGTCTCCTATCCCGATGCCGATCTCGACGGGCTGCGCGCTTTCCGGCGGGACAATATCGGCTTCGTGTTCCAGAAGGCCAATCTCATCCCCTTCCTGACAGCGGCCGAGAATGTCGCGGTCGCGCTGGAGATCGCCAATGTCGCGCCGCAGCCCGCCCATGACTATGCGGTGGAACTCCTCGAGGCGCTCGATCTCGGTCACCGGGTCGAAAACCGTCCCGCGCGCCTGTCCGGCGGCGAGCAGCAGCGCGTCGCGATCGCCCGCGCCCTTGCGAACGATCCGCCGCTGATCCTGGCCGACGAGCCTACCGCCGCGCTCGACAGCGTGCGCGGGCGGCAAGTGATGGAACTGTTCCGCCGTATCGCGATCGAGCGGGAGGCCTGCGTCATGGTGGTCACGCACGATCCGCGCTCGCTCGACCTGTTCGACCGCGTGATCGAACTCGAGGACGGTCGGATTGTATCGGAAGCAACCGGGAAGAGTGCGGCCGATCCGGTCCAGCCACAACCGTTCATCTTGAAATAAGGGAGGTGCAACTAGTATGAAATCCATAGGATATTGTTTCCTGATGCCGTTCGCCTGCTGTTCGGCTGCCGCGCAGGCCCAGGATATGGGCGAGTCCTGGGACGGTCCGTTGAAGGACAGGAAGCTTACCGTCTCGGCGAACGTAGCGCTGACAAACGCCAAGCTGCAAGTCGTGGACAGCAAGGTCGATGTGCCTGCCGACGCGCCTCTTGAGGACATGGAAGTCACGATCAGTGACAAGCTGTCGGTCTCGACCAAGATTGTCTCGGCTAGCGTCGGCTATCGTGTGCTGCCGTTCCTGCAGGTCTCAGCCCGGGCTGGGCTCTCGTTCGGCAGCGCCGCGACGGGGGTGACGATCAAGGGCACGCCGACCGGAGCGCTCAGCGATTTCGTCGACGGACCGATCGAACTGGTCACCGATGCCGAAAATGATGTGAACGGCTATTCGCTCGGCCTGGGCGCCAACGCGTTCGTTCCGCTCGCGCGCATCGGAGAGGATCGTGTCGCCGGATGGGCGAGCTTCCAGCACTTGTGGAACAATCTGAATGGATCGGAAGTCGTGTCCAGGGCGACGCGGACCAGCGCCGGGCTCGCCTATGCCGTCGATCCGAGCGGTGGCATTCCCGGTGTGTTCCGCATCGGCGCCAGCTACAACTGGCTGACTCGCGACGTGCGGCGGACCAAGATCGTCGGCGATCAGGAATATGAGGTCCGTATCACTCAAAAATATGTGAATCCCTGGTCGGTCGAGGCCGGAGTCGGCCTACCGGTCGCGGACAGGCTGGTCCTCGGTATTGGCGCCTCGCAACAAATCGAGGGCGGATTGTCCGGTTTCCTGAGCCTCCAGTGGCGGCCGTGAACGCCAGACGTTCGTTTCACGGCACGCACTCGACAGGATGAGAATTGTTGCGCTTTGGCATCCCATGGCGAAGCCGCGCATATCTTGGCTACGGCCATGTTCCGAAAGCCGTAAACCCATCGTCAGACGGGGCGGAGTTTGTCAGAGTCGTCACGCACACCCCGCTCGGCCGATCCGTTCGACAGGATGCTTTGGAAGCGGGAGCGGGGATTGCCGCCCGCAAGGGGTTGCGATCAGGCCTGGATGCGGTGCTGCAGATAGCGCGTGGCGGGCACCGCTCGCGACAAATGGGGGCGGAGCGTGTTGCGCGCTGTCTCGAATTCCTGCCATTCGGCCACCTCGGGCAGCGAAGGGATGGTCACTGTCTCTCCCACGTCAAAGCCAGCGAGCGCGGCATCGACCATATCCTCCGCCCGCATGACCATGCTCGCCGGCAGTTGGTCGGCGGGCCGGCCGAGCTGATCCCAGAATGCGGTCGCGGTGATGCCCGGAAGTACTGCCTGCACACGAACGCCCTCTGCCTCCAGTTCATGCTGCAATGCCTGGCTGAAGGCGAGCATATAGGCCTTGCTGGCGCTATAGGCGCTATTCAGCATGTCGGGCGCGAGCGCGACGATAGAGGAGATGTTGATGATCGCGCCGGCGCCGCGCCCGGCGAAGGCCACTGCCGCCGCATGGGCGAGGCGCGTCGGCGCGGCGACGTTGAGGCTGACAAGGCGGGCTATCGTCTCCGGGTCGCAGCCGATCAGCGGACCGATCGCGCCCATTCCGGCATTGTTGACGAGCAGCGTGATCGCCGGATCGGTGAGCAGAACCTCCTCGATCCTTGCAAGATCGGGCGCATGCGTGAGATCGGCCGCGACCGTTCGTATCGAACGATCGGTCACCATGCCGATGCGTTCGGCGACGTGGGCAAGATTCGCGCAATTGCGGGCAACGAGGATGAGATTATGGCCGCGCCGCGCCAGCCGGTCGGCATAGACGGCGCCGATGCCGGAAGAGGCGCCGGTAACCAGCGCCGTGCCCTTTTCGGGAACAGGGGACATAGGGTGTCTCCGATTGGTCGTATGGGATGGCCGAGATCTATGCGGCCTGGGCGGGGAGTGCCCGATTGGCTTCGCGCCAGCGCTTCTCTTCGTCGCTGTTCGGGAGTGGCGGCGCCAGCCCGTTGATCGACCAAAGGTCGAAGGCGGTCTCGTCGATGTGAAATTCCCAATCCAGGCCGCGCCCGGTCGTAAAGGGCGTCAGCACCTCGTTGCACATGCCGATGAAGCGTTTGCGGATTTCGGCGGTGGGCATGGTCCGTGCGATATGGTCCACCCAAATCCGCACGAAGTTTCCGACCGGCCCGCGACCGCCGACGTAGAAGCAATCCTCGGCGACTTCCTGGAAGACCACGCCGACATAAAATTTCGGCAGCGGATTGTAGAGCTCGGTGATGCGCGCGGCGAGCAATTCCTTGTCTTCGCGGCTGAAGGCTCCGGCTGGGTGGAAGACATTCCAAAGCGGCATGGCGGTTCTCCTCGGGCGAACGACTCAATGATGATGATCGTCATCATTGATGTTCAAAGCCACGCCTCTTGTCAATGATGTCACGCATCATCATAATCGGCAGGTCTGAACGGAGGGCCTGCGCGGATGCGCATCAGCAAGGAGCAAGCGAGGGAAAACCGGGAGAAAGTGGTCGAAACCGCCTCCCGACTGTTTCGCGAACGCGGGTTCGAAGGCGTTGGCGTTTCCGACCTGATGAAGACGGCCGGCTTCACCCACGGCGGCTTCTACAATCACTTCAGCACCAAGGACGCGCTTGCGACCGAGGCCCTCGAAAGCGCCTGGTCGGAGATGGCCACCGAGCGCGCCACCGCAAGCGATCTGTCGCGACTCCTGATGGCCTATCTCTCGCGCCCGACGCGCGACAGTCCCGGCATGAGCTGTCCCGCGGCGGCGCTTGCGGGCGAAGTCGCGCGACAATCGGACGCCGTCAGAACCGCCTTCGCTGGCGGTCTCGAGGAAATGATCGAGTCCATCCGGCAGCGCCTGCCAGATAACGAGACCGAGCATTCGCGTCAGCAGGCGGTTGCGCTTGTGGCCGCCATGGTCGGAGCTTTGATCCTCTCCCGTGCCGTTCCGGACGAGACGAAATTGGCTGACGAACTACTGGAGGCCACCTTGTCCTCAGCGTTGCGGGGATTGAAACCGTAGCGGGTTCGCTCGGGTCGCAATGGCGGCGGCGACGCGTCGTTTCTCACGCATGTTGCGGCCAAGGCAGCATCCGCACCGGCGCCGAGTAACACTCCGTTACACTATGTCTTCCCTGTGCAGCATTCCGCTTACGCAAGTGCTTCATTTCCATCAGCACACCCGGCCCTCAAAGCCGAAAGGAGTGCATGATGAAACGAAGTCTCCTGATCGCGGGCGGCCTTGCCGCACTGACGTCAGGTATCCCCGCAGCGACCGAAGCACAGGCCCGGGGTCGCACCGTCAGCGTGCAAGGCGCCCATGGCGGCGGCTATGTCAAACAGCGTTCGGCCAGTCGATCGAACGGCAGCCTGACATCGTCGCGCAGCCTGCGGACAAACGATGGATACGGATATTCCGCGTCCCATTACGCCTCGCGCCAGGCAGGCAACTCCTCGACCAACGGCACTGTCACGAGCAATGATGGTCGCGGCGCGGCGACCAGTTCGAGCCGCAACTGGGACGACGGCAGCTATGCAGGCGGCCGGTCGACCACGCTCAACGACGGTCGCACGGTCGGTCACTCCGCCGCGGCTACCAAGAACGCCGACGGCAGCATCACCTATTCGGCGTCCCGAACCCGGCTCGATGGTAGTACAGCCGCTGTCAGCGGAACCACGATCCCCTGATCAACTGCTTCATTCGCGGCCGCCCTTGCCCCCGAGGCCGCGTGGAGGCCGCGCCGCACTTCCATAAGCCCCCCGGTGCGCGCGGCCTCCCTTGAAAGGACAAGCCATGAAATTCCGCCTTCTCATTGCTGCTATCCTGGTGTCCACGCCCGTAGTGGCATTTGCCCAATCCAACCAGATGGAAGTGTTCGAACGCGCTGACGCGAACCGCGACGGTCTCATCACCCTGGCCGAGTTCAAAGCGGCGCGGACACGGCAGTTCGACCGCTTCGATCGCAACGGCGACGGGGCCATCTCCCAGGCCGATGTCGGGCGCATCGCTCAATTCCGTCCGGAAATCGGCCAGCGGCTCAACATGTTGATCCAGACGGCGGATGCCAATCATGATCGCCGAGTCACGAAGCCCGAATTCGCCGCTTCGCCCGCGCCTCTGTTCGAGCGCGCAGACGTCAATCGCGACGGCGTGGTGGACAAGGCCGAACTCGCCGTGTTGCGCCAGGCGCTGGACAACGAACGCTGACATGGAAGCGATGGGAAAATCGCCGCTGTGGCTGACCTTCGTGGCAGCGATGGTGATGGCGGAGGCGCTTCTGAGGCTGCGTTCCGGTCGCGGCTATGATCGGGGCACGGCACTCACCTCATTCGGCCTGATCCTCGGCGGCGTGCCGTTTGCGGCTTTCAACGGCCTGGTCATCGCGGCGATCTATTCCTCCCTTTGGTCCGTGGCGCCCGTCCACCTGCCGCTCGATGACTGGCGGACGTGGGTGGCTGGCTTCCTTCTCGTCGAGCTGGCCTACTACTGGTTCCATCGTGCCAGCCATCGTGTCCGCTGGCTGTGGGCGTCGCATTCTGTGCATCATTCGGCCGAGCAGCTTACTTTGCTTTCTTCCTTCCGGTTGGGGTGGACCAGCCTGCTTTCGGCGGGATGGCTGTTCTATGCCCCCTTGGTGCTCGTCGGTTTCGATCCGCGCTTGGTGGTCGGGCTGCTAGTCTTCAACCTGCGCTTCCAGACGTTCCTCCATACCGAACTGATCGGCCAGCTGGGGCCGCTGGAGTGGGTATTCAACACGCCGGCACACCATCGGCTGCATCACGCCTGCAACGCCCCCTATATCGACCGCAACTATGGCGGCGTCCTCATAATCTACGATCGCCTCTTCGGTACGCTCGCTACCGAATGTGCCGATGAGCCTGTCCGTTACGGCCTTGCGCATCGAATGCCGACCGCAAATCCGTTAACGATCGCCTTTCGCGAGTGGCGGATCATGGCAAGCGAGATCCTCGCCAAACGAGGTCGTGGATTAGGACGCACACTGTTCGGTGCGCCGTAAAAAATCGTCTTTCTAAGGCAACGCTGCGTCGGGTCTTCAACTGCCGTCGGATGAATGGCGGATTTCGACGGACTTTCTTCGTCACGTCGAGCCAGCGCACTTTTCTACTAACACGTCACTGATCCTGCGCCAAAAAAGATGTGGGCGATACAACTAGATTTTGAGTACCTGTTACGGAGACTGGCTTGCCTTTTGATATCCGTCAGCTTCGATATGCCATAGCCGCGACGGATCACGGCAGCTTCTACCGAGCGGCCCGCGCGCTAGAAATCGAGCAATCAACTCTTAGCCGCAATATCTCGAAGCTGGAGCGTTCGATCGGAGCGCCAATATTCGAGCGGTCGCGCTCGGGTGTCACAATGACGCTGGCGGGAAGTGTATTCATCCGCGGCGCCAGGCCGATGGTCGCCACGGCTGATAAGCTGGTGGCGATGATGCGTGCAGCCGGTCAGGGCTGCGCCGGAGGGCTGAGGCTGGGGCACAACAGCTCGGTCTCCGCAGGCAATCTGCGTGCGACCCTGGTGAGTTGGCGCGAGGCGCATCCTCAAGTCGAGGTTGATTGCGTCGAGGCCGATCGGAGCGTGCTGCTCGCCGGACTCGACACCGGGGAGATCGACATCGCGATCCTGATGGGCGCAGCCGGGCATGACGGGTTCCGCTGCGAGACGTTTTGGAGCGAGCGGATGCTAGTCGCGCTCCCCGCCTCACATGTGCTGGCGGACCGCGAGGTGGTTCACTGGACGGACCTTCGCCGTGAACGTTTCGTTTTGCCGGCGGCCGATCCCGGTCCCGAGATACGCGACATGCTGTTCGGTCGACTAGCGGTCTCCGGCAGCAAGCCCGACATCCAAATGTCCCAAGTGAGTCGCGAGACGGTCCTCAGTATTCTCGGCGGCAGCTCGGGCGTAAGCATCGTCTGCGAGGGATCGACCGGAGCAATCTATCCCGATGTCGTCTATCGACCGATCCACGGCGAACAAGGCCCGGCGCTGACCGGCTATTCGGGTTGCTGGCGAGACGACAACGGCAATCCTGCGCTGCGGCGCTTCCTTGGATTCATCAAGGCGCGGCACGCTCTGTCCTTTGATTTATCGCAGGTATTCCAATAACATATATGCGGATAGTTCATGGAGTTCATCGACATGTCGCAAGGCAAGACGGTCATCGTCATACTCGTCACCTTGATCGTTGGCTTCGCAGGTGGGTTTGTCTTGCGGCCGGTGATTTTACCGATGCAACAAGCCGAGGCGGTCGCCGCTGTCATACCGGCCGCCGCGGTGTCGAGCGAAGCCCGTGGTACGCAGTATTTCGTTGCGCATATCGACGAGGCGCGGCAGGTCGTGGCCGGGTGTCGCGACGGTTCGGTGCGCGGCGGTGAATGCACCACCGCCGAGGAAGCCATCACCAAAGTTGAAGCCGCCGAACGTCGGCGGAAGTTCTTGGGCAACTGAACTCCTCCGGGTCGGGTCAGTCCTTTGCGGAGCGTCGACGCCGACAAAACCCCCGATCGCTCGCCATGAACTTCGCCAACATCGGCGAGACGAGCTTCTCGGGAGGTATGGTCTCTTCGCCGGTCTCCGCCGCCAGCGCAGCGGCGTAAGCGACGAGATCGCGGTGAACGGCAGCGGGCAGCTCGACCGTCAACTTGACAGGCCGGTCGTCGGCGAGCGGTCCTAGCTTCAACTTCGTCATCGTGCAGTTCCGATCGGTTCGAGCACAAGGTCGCGGGTCAGGATCACGCGCAGCGGATGGCCCGGCCGAATAGTAAGCGTCGGCTGCACGTTGAGCTGCCGACGCACGATCTGTTGGCCAGTCTGGTTGATGGTGTCCTGCGAGCCGCGGCGCAGCGCGCGGGTCAGGTCGTCCTCACTGTCTGCACCCAGCTCGGCGCCAACGCCAAGCAACGTGGAGACGGCTGCGGCCTTCAGGAGATTACCCCAGTGCTGATTCACGCGGTCCTGAAGGCCCGCGAACCCGGATCCGTCCGCGCCGGGCTGGCGCTCGAGAACGATCGAGCGGCCGTCCGGCATGATGAGGCGATCCCATGCCAGCAACACCCGAGTCTGCCCGGCGGCGATCTCGCTGTCATACTCGCCGATCAGTCGCGCGCCCTGCGGAATGAGCAGGATGCGCCCGGTCGGGCTGTCATAGACGTTGGCCGTCACCTGCGCGGTGATCTGGCCGGGAAGGTCGGAACGGACGCCCGTGATGAGCGCGGCCGGGATGATGCTGCCGGCCTGCACGATGTTAGGCGACGCCGGCGCCGTCAGCCGCTCGACGCTGACCGTCCGCTGATTCGATGCCTGCGCCATGAAGGCGCGCTTGCCGGCCTGGTCGCCCTGCGCCGCCGTATCGGCCGACACCGGGGCCGCTGGGGCTGCTGCGGCAAGACTCGGCGCGGCCGGCGGCGACGACGACGTGGCTCCCTCGCCGCTGCCGAGGAAGACCGAGCTGGTGCGGGCCGCGTCGCGCTCCTGCTGGGCGCGCTGGCGAGCCGCTTCGGCGGCCTGCACGCGCGGATCGGGCTGCGCTGCCTGCGCGCCGACCGGCGGGACGGGCACTGCATCGCCGCGCTGCTGGGCCGAGACGATCGGTCCACCGAGGTCGCCGGGAAGCGGCGGCCCGAGACGCGGCGCCTGCGCGTAGTCGCGCGGCCCCGACGTGATGGTCTCGGCGGTGGCGCGGCTGTCGGTGTTGTACAGTTCCTGCGCCTTGCGCTCGCCGGCTGGCCTCAGTGCGTAGATCAGCGAGCCGCCGATCCCTAAGCCGGCGGCGACGCCGACGACGGTAAGTGCTTTGCGGGACAGGCGCATGACGCGCGGCGGCGGCCCGCGAAGCTGGAAGGCGTGCGGATCGGCCGGGGCCGGCTGTGCGGCGGGCGGCTGGGGCGCGGTGTCGGCAGGTTCGCTCACGGCCGCCCCCTGCGCCCATCGTCGCGCACGATGCTGACGCGCTGCTCGGCGCGCCGGTCGCCGAGGCGCAGCTCGGCGGCGGCGAACAGGCGATCGACCACCATGTAGCGGCCCTGAACACGGTAGTTGACCAGCTCGGCACCGCCAGCCGCGCCGGTCACGAACAGCGGCGGCATCTCGCCCTGCGATATGCCGGCGGGAAACTCGATGAAGACCTGTCGGCCATCATCCAACGCACGGACGGGGCGCCACGGCGCGCGGTCGCCGTCGATCCGATAGCGGAAATTGAGCGCGGACACGTCCACGCCGCTCGCTGCGGGTGCCGCGGATGCTGCCGCCGCGTTGGCGCTGCGCAGCGCGATGAGTTGGTCATGCGGATAGGTCCAGGATACCGACGCCATGTAGGTCGAAGGCGTCGCGCGCAGTTCGAGGTGATAGGTGCGGCGGTCGGTGTTGATGACGAGGTTGGTTGCGATGTCGGGCCGCGTGGGCTTCGCGAGGATATGCACGCGCGCGGTCGGGCCGCTGCCGCTGATCGTGTCGCCGATGATCCAGCGCACCGTGTCGCCGGCCGCGACCGGCCCCGGCCCCACGAGCTGCTCGCCTTCCTGCAAGGCAATGTCCGTTACCTGCCCGGGTGCGGCATAGACCTGATAGAGCGCGCCATCGGTCCACGGATATTGCTGGATGGCGTTGAGGAACCCGTCGCGCACCGGCTGCACGCGGGCGGCGGCGTTGGCGGCGCCGACGCGGCGGCGCGGATCGGCAGGCTCCGGCGGCGATGCGGTGTTCCCGACCGGCTTCAACTGGCCGGGCAGCGGCAGCGGCTCGGGGGTTGTCACCACCTCGACAGCGCGCGCGGGTTCGGGCGCGGGCGTCGCCGCGATCTCACGCGGCGGATCGTCGTAGGCGATCGCCGGCGGCCTCGCAGACATGGTAGCGCATCCAGCAAGTGCCGATGCGGAGACGAGCAGCGCAGCGGACACCGCGCGGCGGAACGGACTGGCGGTCATTGCGACAGCTCCTTCGACCAGTTGAGGGCATTGACGAAGACGCCGAGCGGATTCTTGCGCAGGGCGTCGGGCGTTCGCGGCGGCTGCACGACGACGGTGAGGATTGCGGACCAGCGCTCGATGGCGGCAAGGCTGCCGTCCTGATAGCGGCGCTCGGTCCATGCAACGCGGAAGCTGTCGGGCGAGGCGCGGATCACGCTCGACACGTCCACCGCGACCTGCACCTTGCCGACCTGCGTGAACGGGTCGTTGGCGCGCGCATAATCGTTGAGGAACAGCGCGCCCTTGTCGGTCGTGAAGTCGTAGGCGCGGAGCCAGTTCTGGCGGACGATGACCGGATCAGCCGGGATGCTGCGCACCTGCTCGACAAAGCGCGCCAGGTGGAACGCCACCTGCGGATCGGTCGGGCGGTAGCCAGCCTCGGCGGGTGCGACGGTCTGCGCCTCGCCCAGCCGATCGACCTGCACCACCCACGGCACGATGTGGCCGCGTGCCGACTGCCAGATCAGGCCGCCGGCCAGGCCGCCCGATAGGGCGAGCGAGCCGAAGAAGGCGAGCCGCCAGTTCTTCGCCTGCACGCGCGCGGAGCCGATGCGATCGTCCCAGGCTTGGGCCGCCCGCTGGTAAGGCGTCGTGGGTTCGGGCGTCTGGCCGTAGCGGATGGAGGGGCGTCTAAACATGGATCAATCCTTCTGGCTGACGTCGACCGATGCGCCGCTGCCCCCGCCGTCGCCGGAGCGCAGCGTGTGAGCGGCGACGGTCGCGCCGTGGGTCATGGTCTGGCGGCGCTTCATCGCGGACGCCCAGGCGGGGGGACCGTCCGGCGACGGCGACGGGGTCGGCGGCCCGCCCGAGATCGTGCCGCCGGTAGCGGACACGGCGGCGCGACCGCCCGAGCGGTAGCTGTCCTTGAGCGAGGCGGCAGCCCGGCGGAGCGGCGACATGGCTGCGCCGGCCGCGGCCTTGCCGACGCCGGCGGCTCCACCCGCAACGGCGGCCGCGCCAGTCTTCCCGGCCGAGCCGAGCGCATAGGCGCTGTTGGCGGCACCGGATGTAAAGGCCGCGCCGCGCGCTACACCGCCGATCGCGCCAGCGGCCGTACCCGCGCCGAGACGGGCGGCGGCTGCGCCGCCGACCAGGGCACCGCCGGCCGCAAGTACGGTTCCAGCCGCTGCGCCAGCGCCGAGCGCCGGACCGCCCGAGACGATGCCGTTGGCGATGCCCGGCCCGAAGACTCCGAGGCCGAGCAGGCAGAGCGAGGCGAGCGCGACTGCCATCGCATCCTCGATGCTCGGCTGCGCGGCGCCAAAGCCGGCGCGGAACTCGTCGAATAGCGTCGAGCCGATGCCGACAATGACAGCGAGCACCAGCACCTTGACGCCGGAGGAGATGACCAGCCCCAGCACACGCTCGGCCATGAAGGCGGTCTTGCCGAACAGGCCGAACGGGATGAGCACGAAGCCTGCGAGCGTCGCCAGCTTGAACTCGATCAGGGTGATGAAGAGCTGGATCGACAGGATGAAGAAGGCCAGGATGACCAGCACCCAGGCGAACAGCAGCACCGCGATCTGGATGAAGTTCTCGAAGAACGCGACCCAGCCCATCAGATCGGAAATCGATTGGAGAATCGGTTCGCCGGCATCGAGCCCGACCTGGGCGACGCGCCCCGGCTGGAGCAGCTCGGCGGCGGTGAAGCCGGTGCCGGACGCTTTCAGGCCGAGGCCGGCGAAGCTCTCGAAGACGATCCGCGCAAGGCTGTTCCAGTTGCCGATGATGTAGGCGAAGATCCCGACGAAAAGGGTCTTCTTGACAAGGCGCGCAATGATGTCGTCGCCTTCGCCCCAGGTCCAGAACAGCGCCGCTAGGGTCACGTCGATGACGATCAGAGTGGTGGCGATGAACGCCACCTCGCCGCCAAGCAGACCAAACCCGCTGTCGATGTAGCGGGTAAAGACCTCTAGGAAACGATCGACGACGCCGGTGCCGCCCATGTTTAATTCTCCTGTGCCGACATGCCGTCGGCGATGCGAGCAGCGGGGGGCGCGCCGGGCGCGAGGAACCGGCGACGGTTCTCGGCCCAGGCGCGGAGGCAGTTGGCGTCGCTCGCGCCGGCCTGTCCGAGCGACTGGCAGCGACGAAGCTCGATCAACAGCGGATCGGCCTTCGCCGAAGTGTCGGCGACGGCCGTCGGCTCCTCGCGCGCGGGCCGAGGCGGGCGGCTCATCTCGATCGCGGTCATCGTGATCGCGATGGCGACGAAGACGACAGCGCCGATGCGCGCGAAGAGCTTGGTATCCATCGGCTCAGTCGTGGAACATCTGTGCGTTGCCCGGCTGATAGCCGGTCGGCCGCTCAAGGAAGCGGCGGAGGCGCTCGCGGCTCTCGGCCTCGACGGCCGCCTTGCGCGCTGCGTCCAGCGTCTGCGCGCGTCCCTGCGCGGCCAGCAGTGCGGTCAGGTCGGCGAGCTGCTGCGATTGCAGTGCGAGAAGCTGATTGCCTGCCTGCGCGGCCTGAAGCGCACCCGTCGCCGACTGGCTGGACGACACCAAGCCGTCCATCGTCGTGCGTGCGCCGTCGATATTCCCGACGACGCCAGCCTGCACGCGCAGCGCATCCTCGAACGCACTGACGCTATCCTGCCAACGCGCATTGGCGTTGGCGACCATCTGCGCGTTGGTGCCGGAAAGCGCCGTGCCCTTGTAGCGGTCAGTGAACGCCTGCTGGACGTTCTGCACGTCATACGCGATGCGCTGCGCCTGGCCGAGAAGCTGCTGGGTGCGCTGCACCTGCTGCTGGAGCTGCTGGAGCGAGCTGAATGGGAGCGAGGCCAGATTGCGCGCCTCGTTGATAAGGCTCGTTGCCTGGTTCTGGATTTGCTGAATCTGGTTGTTGATCTGCTCCAGCGACCGTGCGGCCGTCAGCACGTTCTGCGCGTAGTTGGTCGGGTCATAGACGATCCCGCCGAACTGCGCGTAGGCCGGAGTCGCGGCGGTGATGCCGATGACGCCCGACGTGGCGAGGACGCCGGCCACGATGGCGCGGCGCAGGATTCTGGTCTTCATAGCGGTAACTCCTGCTGGCTGGGGGGAAGAAGCTCGACGGCCCAGGCGCAGCCGCGATGGCGCAGCCACTCGGCCGCGAAGGCGGATGCCCCGTGGGTTTCGGTGATCTCGGCGATGCGGAGCTGGTCGGTCTTCGACGACGCGGCGGCAAAGGCCAGCGCGACCTCGCCCAACCCCAGCTCGAACAGGCGGTTTCCCCGCCGCGACTGGCAATAATAGTCGCGCTTGGGCGTCGCCCGGCCAAGGATTTCGATCTGCCGCGCGTTGAGCCCGAACCGCTCGTAGATGGCGGCAATCTGCGGCTCGACCGCGCGTTCGTTCGGCAGGAAGATGCGTGTCGGGCAGCTCTCGATGATGGCCGGCGCGATGCTCGACGTCTCGATGTCGGCGAGGCTCTGCGTCGCGAACACGACGCTGGCGTTCTTCTTTCGCAGCGTCTTCAGCCATTCGCGGAGCTGGGCCGCGAAGTCCGGGCTGTCGAGGACCAGCCAGCCCTCGTCGATGATGATGAGCGTGGGCGAACCGTCCAGCCGGCCTTCGATCCGGTGGAACAGGTAGGACAGCACAGCGGCGGCCGAGCCGGCGCCGACCAAACCCTCGGTCTCGAACGCCTGCACCGACGCTTCGCCGAGCCGTTCGGCCTCGGCATCGAGCAACCGGCCCCACGGTCCGCCGAGGCAATAGGAGGCGAGCGCCTGCTTGAGCTGCTGGCTCTGGAGCAGGACCGCGAGCCCTGTCAGCGTGCGTTCCGGCACGGGCGCGCTGGCAAGCGAACCGAGCGCCGACCACAGATGCTCCTTGGCCTGCGGATCAACCGCGACGCCTTCGGACGCGAGGATCGCCGCCAGCCATTCGGCCGCCCATGCGCGTTCTGCCGTATCGTCGATATGGGCGAGCGGCTGGAGCTGCACGCCGTCGCCGGCCTCGTCGGCGAGCATCCCTCCGAGATCCTGCCAGTCGCCGCCCATCCCGATCGCGGCGGCGCGGATGCTGCCGCCGAAGTCGAAGGCGAAGACTTGCGCATTCTCGTAGCGACGGAACTGCATCGCCATCAGCGCGAGCAGCACCGACTTGCCCGCGCCGGTCGGGCCGACGATCAGCGTGTGGCCGACATCGCCGACATGAAGGGAAAACCGGAACGGGGTCGAGCCTTCGGTCTTGCCATAGAGCAAGGGGGGCGCACCGAAATGCTCGTCCCGTTCCGGCCCCGCCCATACTGCTGACAGGGGGATCAGGTGGGCGAGATTGATGGTAGAAATCGGGGGCTGGCGGACGTTGGCGTAGGTGTGGCCGGGAAGACTTCCCAGCCATGCTTCGATCGCGTTCATGCCCTCGGGGATGACGGTGAAGTCACGGCCCTGAATGACCTTCTCCACCAGCCGCAATTTCTCGGCGGCGATGGCGAGGTCGCGGTCCCATACCGTCACCGTCGCGGTGACATAGGCCATGCCGGCATAATCGGCCCCCAGCTCCTGCAGGGCGGTGTCGGCGTCGGCTGCCTTGTTCGAAGCGTCGCTGTCGAGCAGCGTGCTCGCCTCGTTGGTCATCACCTCCTTCAAGATCGCCGCGATGCTCTTGCGCTTGGCGAACCACTGGCGGCGAATGCGGGTGAGCAGCTTGGTCGCGTCGGTCTTGTCGAGCATGATCGCGCGGGTGGACCAGCGATACTCGAAGGCGAGCCGGTTCAGCTCGTCGAGCAGCCCGGGGAACGTGACGCTAGGGAATCCCGTGATCGTCAGCGTGCGGAGATGATGGTCGCCCAGGCGCGGTTCGAGCCCGCCGGTCAGCGGCTCGTCGGCGAGCAGCGCATCCAGGTGCATCGGCGTTTCCGGCACGCGCACGCGCTGGCGGCGGGTGGAGATGGTGCTGTGCAGGTAGGTCAGGGTCTCACTGTCATCGAGCCAGCGGACCTCGGGCACGAAGCCCTCGACCAGATTGAGCACGCGGTCGCTGCGATCGGTGAAGCTCTTGAGCAGCTCCCACGGATCGACGCCGGACGTTGACCGGCCCTCGTAGAGCCAGCCTTCGGCGCGCGCGGCTTCCTCGGCCGGCGGTATCCACAGCAGCGTGAGATAATAGGCGCTCTCGAAATGCGCGCCTTCCTCGCGGAACTGTTCGCGCCGCTCCATGTCCACCAGCGCCGAGACGGGATCGGGAAACAGAGAGTCCGGGTAGTCGAGCGCGGGCGTGCGCTGCGCCTCGACGAAGATCGCCCAGCCCGATCCGAGCCGGCGCAGCGCATTGTTGAGCCGCGCGGTCGTGGCGACCAGCTCAGCCGGCGTCGCGCTATCGAGATCGGGACCGCGAAAGCGCGCCGTGCGCTGAAAGCTGCCGTCCTTGTTGAGCACGACGCCTTCGCCGACCAGCGCGGCCCAGGGCAGAAAGTCGGCGAGGTGCGCCGCCTTGTTGCGGTATTCGCGCAAGCTCATCATGGCTGCATCCATGTCGGAAAGCGGAGGTGGCGGCGGGCGACGTCCACGAACTGCGGGTCGCGCCGCGCCGCCCAAACGGAGATCGCGTGCCCGATCGCCCAGATGACCAGGCCGGCGATCCAGAGCCGGAGGCCGAGACCGATGGCGCCCGCCAGCGTGCCGTTGACGATGGCAAGCGCCCGCGGTGCGCCGCCGAGCAATATCGGCTCGGTCAGCGCCCGGTGGACCGGCGCGTAATAGCCGGGGATCGGCTCGACAGGATCGCCGGCGCCGGTCACGCGATCAGCGCTCCGCCGCCGAAACTGAAGAAGCTGAGGAAGAATGAGCTGGCCGCGAACGCGATGCTGAGACCGAACACGATCTGGATCAGGCGGCGAAAGCCGCCGGACGTATCGCCGAACGCGAGCGTCAGGCCGGTCACGATGATGATGATGACCGCGACGATCTTCGCCACCGGCCCCTCGATCGATTCGAGGATCGACTGGAGCGGAGCTTCCCACGGCATCGACGAGCCGCCCGCGTGCGCCGGGACGGCGAAGGTCAGCGCGATCACGCTGGCGGTGGCGGTGAGCATGACGCGGCGTGCGCCATGCGACAAGGCATGGATCATGGCAGGTCTCCGGTCTGGGGGGTGGTGAGCGGCGTGATGCGGTAATCGCCGGTGGCCGGGTCGAGCCCGCTGAGGCTGGCCAGCTCGACGAGCCGGCGGCCGTGGCCGTCGCGGACGAGGACCGCGATCAGGTCGATGGTCTCGGCCAGCAGCGCGCGCGGGACCGTGACCACGGCCTCCTGAATGAGCTGCTCCATACGGCGCAGCGCGCCGAGCGCGGTGCCGGCGTGGATCGTGCCGATGCCGCCGGGGTGCCCCGTGCCCCAGGCTTTGAGAAGGTCGAGCGCCTCGGCGCCGCGCACCTCGCCGATCGGGATGCGGTCGGGCCGCAGCCGCAGGCTGGACCGGACGAGATCCGAGAGCGATACGACGCCATCCTTGGTCCGCATGGCGACGAGGTTGGGCGCGGCGCATTGCAGCTCGCGCGTGTCTTCGATCAGGACGATGCGGTCGGTGGTCTTCGCGACCTCGGCCAGCAGCGCGTTGACCAGCGTGGTCTTGCCGCTGCCGGTGCCGCCGGCGACGAGGATGTTGGCGCGTGTCTGCACGCCCTCGCGCAGCGCCGCCGCCTCGGCCGATGACATAATTCCGGCCGCCGCATAGTCCTCGAGCGTGAACACCGCGACCGCGGGTTTGCGGATCGCGAAAGCCGGCGCGGCGACAACGGGCGGCAGCAGCCCCTCGAACCGCTCGCCGCCCTCGGGCAATTCGGCGGACACGCGCGGGGATCGCGCATGAACCTCGACGCCGACATGGTGCGCGACCAGGCGCACGATCCGTTCGCCATCGGCCGTGCTCAACAGCTCGCCGGTGTCGCTGATCCCCTCGCCGAGCCGGTCGAGCCACAGCCGGCCGTCCGGGTTGAGCATCACTTCTATAACCGCAGGGTCGTCCAGCCAGGCCGCGATCGACGGCCCGAGCGCCGTGCGCAGCATTCGCACGCCGCGTGCCTTCGCCTCGGATCGGATCGGATGGACGGTCAAGGATCGGCCCCTCAAGTGAGCCGGGCGAACCGCCGCCCGGCTGTCGGGGCACATCAAGAGACGCAGGAATAGTCGTGTCGCAACAGCTACTTGCGAGCGTAGTAGAGGCGGCGGCAGATACGTTGCCGGTGGCGGAGCAGACTATCGGCCAAGACTTCCCCCGACCGCCGTCGGACAGAAACCGTGGCGATCAAGCGCGCTTCGAGTCGTGCTTCAAGTTGGCTATTGGAAGAGCATGGATGACGAACTCATCGCCTTCGCACGCCAGATGGATCGTTGCTGGATGGAGAGCCGCTTCGATGACCTTTCCGCCTACATCGCCGATGATGTCGTCATGATCGCCCCCGGCGGTGCGCACCGCGCCGAGGGCTTGACTGCTGCGGTCGAGAGCTACCGGGATTTCATGAGCCGCTCGTCTGTCGCGCGCTTCCACGCCGATGATTATGTCGTCACGGAACGCGGCGCGACCGCGGTGGTGGAATATGGCTGGGACATGGCCTGGGCCGATCAGGGTGCCGACCATGAGGCGAAGGGGCGCGAAATCCTGATCCTCACGCGAACCGATGACGGCTGGCGTGTCATCTGGCGGATGCAACTTGAAGCGTGACGCTCAGGTTATCGGCCGGTGGGTGCATCATTCGGGGTCCGTTGACGCACGCGGGCAAACGTCCTCAGGTATATCGTCCATCAAGGTTTTGCCGCTGGCGTAACGTCGGCCGAGCGTCTCAACGAACCCTTCGTAGCGCTTACGGCCCTTCACCTGTGCGGCCGCCTGATCCTCATCTGGCAGCGGCGGCGTGACGGACAGCCAGAAGCGAACGAACAACGCCAGCGCCTCGGTCGAGAGGCCGGTATTCCGCTCTAGGCGCTGCATCTGCCGGGAGAGGCGGTCGAGCCGGCGTGCGAACGCCGCCTCCATCCGGTCGGCGCCGTCCGGCGACAAGTAGGACGTGACCGCCGCCTCCACGATCGCCGATCGCGAGATGCGCCGCCGGATCGCCAGCTCGTCGACCTGCTTGGCGAGCGCGGGCGGGAAATAGACGTTGAGCCGGGTGCGCATGGCGGTCTCCTACAACTCGATGCCGTCGCCGGGATCGAGCGACGCCTGCCGTGCCAACCCCTGCATCCGGCGGCGCACGGCGGCTTGTCTGGCGGCATCATCGGGATCGTCGTCCACGATGGCGAACTCCTGCGCGGGTGGTGCCGTCGCCTCCGGCGCGATGGCGACATGCTCTGGCAGCTCGGGCTCCCGGCGCAGCCCGCCATTGGCAGCGTCTTCCGCGTCGCGAACGATCCGCGCCACCTGCTTCGGATCGGCGGACGCCTGCCGGCCGGTCCAGTCGTCGGGCCGCGCCTTCGCCGCGAGCGGGGTCGGCGGACTCTCGATCCGCTCCGAGAGGCGGCGGTCCTGATAGTAGCGGGCCTTCTTCGCGCGGATCGGGTGGACGCCCGCCACCATCACGATCTCGTCATCGGGCGGGAGCTGCATCACCTCGCCCGGCGTGAGGAGCTGGCGAGCGGTCTCCGACCGCGACACCATCAGATGGCCCAGCCACGGCGAAAGCCGGTGTCCCGCATAGTTCTTCATCGCCCGCATCTCGGTCGCGGTGCCGAGCGCGTCCGACACCCGCTTGGCGGTGCGTTCGTCGTTGGTGGCGAAGCTCACCCGCACATGGCAGTTGTCGAGGATCGCGTTGTTCGGGCCGTAAGCCTTCTCGATCTGGTTGAGCGACTGCGCGATCAGGAACGCCTTGAGGCCGTAGCCGGCCATGAACGCCAGGGCGGACTCGAAGAAGTCGAGCCGGCCGAGCGCCGGGAACTCGTCGAGCATCAACAGCACGCGATGCCGGTTGCCGTTCGGGGTCAGCTCCTCAGTCAGCCGGCGGCCGATCTGGTTGAGGATGAGGCGGATCAGCGGCTTGGTGCGCGAGATGTCGCTGGGCGGCACGACCAGATAGAGCGTCGCCGGCGACATGCCCTCGACCAGATCCGATATGCGCCACTGGCACGCCCGCGTTACCTGCGCGACCACGGGATCGCGGTAGAGCCCGAGAAACGACATGGCGGTGCTGAGCACGCCCGATCGCTCGTTGTCGGACTTGTTGAGCAGCTCGCGCGCCGCGCTGGCGACGACGGGATGCACGCCGGCTTCGCCCAGGTGCGGCGTCGCCATCATCGCGGCCAGGGTCTGTTCGATCGTGCGCGAGGGGTCCGACAGGAATCCCGCAACGCCAGCCAGCGTCTTGTCGGGCTCGGCATAGAGGACGTGGAGGATCGCGCCGACCAGCAAGCTGTGGCTCGTTTTCTCCCAGTGGTTCCGGCGCTCCAGCGAGCCTTCAGGATCGACCAAAACGTCGGCGACGTTCTGCACGTCTCGGACTTCCCACTGGCCGCGCCGCACCTCCAGCAGCGGATTATAGGCGGCGGACTCGGCGTTGGTCGGATCGAATAGCAGCACCTGGCCGTGCCGCGCTCGGAAACCGGCGGTGAGCGTCCAGTTCTCGCCCTTGATGTCGTGGACGATCGCCGATGCCGGCCAGGTCAGCAGCGAGGGCACGACTAGGCCGACGCCCTTGCCCGAACGGGTCGGGGCGAAGCACAGCACATGCTCGGGGCCATCGTGGCGGAGATAGTCGCGCGCGAGCTTGCCGAGCACAACGCCGTTCGGCCCGAGCAGCCCGGCCGCGCGCACCTCCCGCTCGCTCGCCCAGCGAGCCGAGCCATAGGTTTCGGCGTTTTTCAGCTCGCGCGCGCGCCACACCGACATGCCGATGGCGACCGCGATCGACGCGAATCCGCCGGACGCAGCGATATAGGCGCCGGTCAGGAATATACGGGGCGCGTAGGCGTCGAACGAGAACCACCACCAGAAGAAGGCCGGTGGCGGATAGATGCGCCACCCGAAGGCCACAAACCACGGCGGCCCCAGCTCGGGCTGATGGGCGAGTGCGGCGGCGGTCCACTGTGTCGCGCCCCACACGCCGGCGAGCACGATAAGAAACACGATGATGATCTGGCCCCAGAGGATTTTGGTCGCGGACATGGAGGTCTCCTGATTCAGATGCCGAGGCCGCGCTTGCGGCCGAGCGTCCAGTCGATGCCGCCGCCCGCCCGGACGACGCCGGACACCTGACGGCCGAGCTGCTGTTCGAGGGTGCTGGCCCAGGGCACGAGCCGGAAGCCGAGGCCGTCGTCGATCATGGCGAAGCGCCCCGATGCGAGCGCGAGGCGCTGGCGAACGACGCCGGTGATCTTGTCGCCGGACGCGGCGGGGCGATAGGCAAGCCCGGTCTCGCCCGCGATCTTCGCGCCAACCGAGTCCAGCTCGCGCTTCCGCAGCGTGTCGAGCATCCCGCGCTCGAACACCGTCCGCTCACCGAACCGGCGGGCCAGCCCTTCCTTGACGAGATGGTCGGTGCGCGCGTCCATCGCGCGGCGCACCTCCGCGCCGAACCCGCCGTCCGCGACGCTGGCGCCGCGCTCGATCAGGCGATGGTCGAGCCACGTCGCGCCGGGCGCCTTGACCTGTGCCGCAAGGTCGAGGTCCGACCGCGTGGCGAGAACCGGCGTCGGCTTGGCTTCGCCGGGCCGGCCGACGCCGCGCAGATCGACGATGCCGCCGAGCTTTGGGCTCTGCTCCAGCGCTTCGATGCCGGGCAGCCGGACATGGTGGGTGCGGCCGTCCGTGCCGTCTATCACGGCATAGGCGGTGCCGGTCAGCTCGTCGTGCAGCCCCTTGTCGATCAGCCGGCCGGCGATCGGCTTCTCGGGCGCGCCGCTCACGACGGCGTAGCTGTCGAGCGGCCGGTCCTGGCCGCGTCGTTCAAGCGCCGCGCCGATGGTGCGGATGATGTCGCCGCGCGCGCCCAGCTCGCGCAGCTTCGCCGCAGCCCCTTCGGCGACCGCCCACTGGCCCGGCTCGCCCTCGGCGGCAAGCCCCATCGAATCCAAGTGCTGCAACCGCCCGACCATCAATCGGCGGAGCTGCGGGTCGTCCGGGCCGGGGCGCTCGGGGCGCAGGTCGATGACGCCCAGTTCGTCGGATGCGCGTTTGATCTCGGTATCGAGCCGCGTCCAGCGCTCGGCTGTCACCTCCCGCTCAAGGCTGCGCCGAACCTCGTGCTCGGGCTTGGGACCTAGCTCGGCCTGCGCCAGCTCCTCGGCGTTGGAGCGCAGGTTGTGGCTGATATAGTCGCGCGACATGACGAGATCGGCGCCCTGGTCGGTGACGCCGCGCACGAGCAGATGGACGTGCGGATTGTCGGTGTTCCAGTGATCGACCGCGACCCAATCGAGTCGCGTCTCCAGGTCGGCCTCCATCTGGCGCACAAGGTCGCGGGTGTATTCGCGCAGGTCGGTCAGCTCGGCCGCATCCTCAGGCGAGACGATGATGCGGAAATGGTGCCGGTCATCCTTGCACCGCTGGGTAAAACCCCGATCGTCGGCGTTGTCGCCAGCCGCATCGAACATGCGGGTCGGCGAGCCGTCGCGGGTCACGCCCTCGCGCTTAAGGTAGGCGACATGCGCGGACAGCGGCGCCATGCGGTATCCGCCCCGGCCGCGGTGGTTGACGGGCAGCGCCTTCACCATCACGCGCCGGCCGGAGCCGAACAGGCGGCTGCGCGCGAAGGCCGTGCGTCCCCTCCCGAAACTCGACTGGCCGCGCCGGCGCGATCCGCCCCAGCCCGCACGCTGGCTGCCGCCGCTCATCGCGGCGATGCGCAGCACCTCGGCTACCAGCCCGCGCGCATTGCGGCCCTGCGCCTTGCTGCGCTTGGCCTTGCCCGGCCGGACGCGGAATTCGCGCTCCTCGCTCATGGCCGGGCCGTTTTCCGCCGAAAACCGGCCGTCGTGCCGTTCGGCGCTTTGTAATCCTTAGCTTTTTCCGTCCGAGCGGCACGCTCGTCGACCGACGCCCCCATGTGAAGCCACGGAAAAGCCTCGGCTTTTCGGCTGAACGGGGCGTGCCTTGTATCTTGCCCTCGTCCCCTCCAACTCCTTCCTGCCCCTTCGCCCTTCTCACCGAGGGGAACCAACGATCCGAGAAGCCCGCCGGTCATTGCGGTCGGCCCGCGCGGGCGCGGGGAACGAACAGC
>NZ_JBELLZ010000017.1:0-50460 GCF_042096255.1 Sphingomonas sp.
ATCCGGTCGATGATGTCGGCAATGTCGAGCGCCTCGGTTTCGAAGGCCTGCTTGGGCATGTCGACCCGCGCCGACAGACTGTTGTGCCGCGCATGGATCGCCTGCCGCGCGGTGGAGGCGATGTGCGCCAGTTGCGGGAAGCGCGCGAACGCCGCTTCCGCCGCCTCCCGCCGCCGCTCGGGCCCGTCGCCGCCGAAGTCGCGGCCGAGCATCAGCGCGATGTCGCGATGGTTGCCGAACAGCAGGTCGGCGCCCGCGACATGGTCGCACAGGATTGGCGCCGGATCGGGGCACCAGCGCGCCCACATCGAGGCGCGGAAGTTGCCGTCGAACGACACCCGCACTCCCGCGGCGCGAGCCGCCGCGATCGCGGCGAGGCTCACCCGCGCCGCCTCCGGCCCGATCGCGGGGATGATCCCAGAAAGGTGCAGCCAGGACGCCCCTTCCAGCAGCGCCGGCCAGTCATAGGCCTCCGCCGGCATGCGCGCGAACAGGCTGTCCAGCCGGTCATAGACGATCGCCGACGCGCGCAGCCCCGCGCCGGGCGTGAGGTAATAGAGGCCCAGCCGCCCATCGCCGCGGACGATGCGGGACACGTCCACGCCGTGCCGCCGTAACCCGTCCCGCGCAGCATCGCCGACTTGGCCGTGAGGGAGGGCCGAGAGCATCGCGCTGGGCACGCCCAGCCGGGCGAGCGCCACCGCGACATTGGCTTCCGCTCCGCCGAAATTGGCATCGAGCCGGGGTTCGTGGAACAGCGGCGCGCCGCCGGGCGCCGAGAGCCTGAGCAGGATCTCACCAAAGCAAAGCACATGCCTCATGGCGATCCCGTCCTCCCCTGTTTCCGCTTTGTTGCGCGCGCCCTTGACAAGCGGCGCAGTTGCATGCTGGTAGCGCTATCAAACACGGTTGTCGAGGGGAGGGATCATGAAGGGCTCGCCAGGCGGGGCAGCATCGGCGCTGCCTGCCGATTGGGAGCGCGGCGCCTTTGTCGGCCGCCTGCGCACGAATGCGGGGCCGAGCCCGGTCCTGCTGGTCGGCGGCATCCTCCACGACATGACGGCGGTGGTACCCACGGTGTCGCACCTCGTCGAGCGCGGCGACTTCTCGGGCGCGGGCGGCACGCCGCTCGGCCGCTTCGATCCTGAAGCGCACCAGCTGCTCAGCCCGGTCGACCTGCAATGCGTCAAGGCCTGCGGCGTTACCTTTGCGGTGTCCGCAATCGAGCGGGTGATCGAGGAGCGCGCGCGCGGCGACTGGTCCGCGGCGGCGGCAATCCGCGAGCGGCTGGAAGATCGGATGGGCGGCTCGATCCGATCGGTGGTGCCCGGCTCGGCCGAGGCGGCGGCTCTCAAGGCGGCGTTGATCGAGGACGGGCTGTGGTCGCAATATCTGGAGGTCGCGATCGGTCCGGATGCGGAGGTGTTCACCAAGGCGCCGGTGCTGGCGACGATGGGACCGGATGCGGAGATCGGCATCCGCTCCGATTCGAGCTGGAACAATCCGGAGCCGGAAATCGCGCTGCTGGTCGACAGCCGCGGCAAGGCGGTCGGCGCCACCCTTGGCAACGACGTGAACCTGCGTGATTTCGAGGGTCGCTCGGCGCTGCTGCTCGGCAAGGCCAAGGACAACAATGCGTCCTGCTCGCTTGGCCCGTTGGTGCGGCTGTTCGACGACACGTTCACGATCGACGACGTGCGCCGCGCCGAGGTGTCGCTGACCATCCGCGGCGAGGACGGCTATCTGCTGGAAGGTGCCAGCAACATGGCGGAGATCAGCCGCGATCCGCTGGAGCTGGTCCGACAGACGCTGAGTGAGCATCAATATCCCGACGGCTTCGTGCTGTTCCTCGGCACCCTGTTCGCGCCGGTGCAGGATCGCGACGAGCCGGGGCGGGGATTCACCCACAAGATCGGCGACACCGTGGCGATCGCAAGCGAACGGCTCGGCACGCTCGCCAACCGCGTCGTCACCTCGCGAGACGCGGCGTCGTGGGAGACGGGCATCGCCGCGCTGATCGCAAATCTGGGCGGCCGCGGCCTGCTGGGAGCCACCAAGTGACCTCGATGCACGCGCGATACCCCAGCCTTGCCGGCAAGAGGGTGCTGATCACCGGTGGCGCGAGCGGCATCGGCGCCGGGCTGGTGGAGGCGTTCGCGGCTCAGGGCGCGCGCGTCGCCTTTCTCGACATTGATGGCGAGGCGGGTGAGGCGCTGGCCGCGCGGACCGAAGGCACGCGCTTCCTGCGCTGCGACCTGCGCGAGGTGGAGACGCTGCGGGGGTGCATCTCGACCGTTTCGAGCGAGCTCGGCGGGATCGACGTGCTGGTCAACAATGCCGCCAGCGACGATCGGCACACGATCGACGAGGTGACGCCCGATTATTGGGACGAGCGGATGGCGACCAACCTGCGCCACCTGTTCTTCGCCGCTCAGGCGGTGGCACCGGGCATGCGCGCCTCCGGTGGCGGGGCGATCATCAACCTCGGCTCGATCAGCTGGCATCTCGGCCTGCCCGAGCTGACCCTCTACCAGACCGCCAAGGCGGGCATCGAGGGGCTGACCCGCAGCCTGGCGCGCGAGTTGGGGCGGGACGCGATCCGCGTCACCACCATCGTCCCCGGCAACGTGCAGACGCCGCGGCAGCAGCAATGGTACACGCCCGAGGGCGAGGCGCAGATCGTCGCCGAGCAATGCCTGGACGGGCGCATCCAGCCGGCCGACATCGCCGCGATGGCGCTGTTCCTCGCCTCGGACGATGCGCAGATGTGCACCGGCCACGCCTATTTCGTCGATGCGGGCTGGCGCTGAGATGACCGCCGATCCGGTCCTCCCGGTCGGCGCGATGCTGGGCGAGGGGCCGGTGTGGACCGGCGACGCGCTGTGGTTCGTCGACATCAAGGGCCGGCTGGTCCACCGCTTCGATCCGGTCACCGGCGATGCCAGGCAGTGGAGCGCGCCGGACCAGGTCGGCTGGGTGCTGCCGTCAACGGCCGGGGACATGATCGCCGGCGTGAAGACGGGGCTGCACCGCTTCGATCCCGCGACGGGCGCCTTCACACCGTTCCACGATCCCGAGCCGTCACTGACCGGCAACCGGCTCAACGACGCCGCGACCGACCGGCACGGTCGCCTCTGGTTCGGCAGCATGGACGATGCCGAGACCGAGGCGACCGGGCGGCTCTACCGGCATGACGGCAGCTGCGAAGACAGCGGGCTGGCGCCGGTGGTCATCACCAACGGCCCGGCGATCGCCGCCGACGCGCGGACACTCTATCACACCGATACGCTCGGCAAGACGATCTGGCGTGTACCCGTGAACGACGACGGCAGTCTCGGCGCGCCTGAGCGACACATCGTCATCGACGGCGAGGGTTATCCCGACGGGTCGGTTACGGACGCGGAAGGCTGCCTCTGGGTGGCGCTGTTCGGCGGCTGGGGCGTGCGGCGCTACGATCCGGCGGGCACGCTGATGGTGACCGTCCGCTTCCCGGTGGCCAACGTCACCAAGATGGCGTTCGGCGGCGAGGGCCTGCGCACGGCCTATGCGACCACCGCGCGCAAGGGGCTCGATGCGGCGGCGCTGGCGGCCCAGCCGCATGCCGGCGACCTGTTCGCCTTCGATCCGGGCGTCGCGGGGCTGTCCGTCACGCCGGCAAGGGTCTAACGACAACAAACTACGATCGGGAGAAGGGTGGCAATGGCAACGGCGGCAACGGCCGGCAGCGATCAGGTCAACATGCGGTTCATCGCCGGCATCGTCAGCGTGGCGACGATCGGCGGCTTCATGTTCGGCTATGATTCGGGCGTGATCAACGGCACGCAGAAGGGGCTGGAAAGCGCGTTCGACCTCGGCAAGCTCGGCATCGGCGTCAATGTCGGCGCAATCCTGGTCGGCTCGGCGATCGGCGCGTTCGGCGCGGGGCGGCTGGCCGACATCATGGGCCGGCGCGGCGTGATGATGCTGGCGGCGGTGCTGTTCCTGGTAAGCGCCCTGCTGGCAGGCGCAGCGGGCTCCTCGGCGGTGTTCATCGTCGCGCGCATTCTGGGCGGCCTGGGCGTCGGCGCGGCGAGCGTGATCTCGCCGGTCTATATTTCCGAAGTCACCCCGGCCGGCATCCGCGGCCGCCTGTCGAGCATCCAGCAGGTGATGATCATCACCGGCCTGACCGGCGCGTTCGTGGCGAACTTCGTCCTCGCGCGTTTCGCTGGCGAATCGACCGCACCCTTGTGGCTCGATTTCCCTGCCTGGCGCTGGATGTTCTGGCTGCAGGCGATCCCCGCGGCGATCTACCTCATCGCCCTGCTCGGCATTCCGGAAAGCCCGCGCTACCTGGTCGCGCGCGGCCGGGACGAGGAGGCGCGCGGCGTGCTCCAGCGGCTGTTCGGCGCCGCCGCGGCCGACCGCAAGGTCGCGGAGATCCGCGCCAGCCTGGCGAGCGACCTGCATCGCCCCAAGCTGTCGGATCTGGTCGACAAGGTCTCGGGCAAAGTGCGCCCGATCGTCTGGGCGGGCATCGGCCTCGCCGTGTTCCAGCAACTCGTCGGCATCAACGTCGTCTTCTATTATGGCGCGACGCTCTGGGAGGCGGTTGGCTTCACCGAGGACAATGCGCTCCAGATCAACATCCTCTCGGGCGTGCTCTCGATCGGCGCCTGCCTCGTCACCATGGCGGTGGTGGACCGTGTCGGGCGCAAGCCGCTGCTGCTGATCGGCTCGGCGGGCATGGCGATGACGCTGGCGGTGGTCGCCTGGGCCTTCTCCACCGCGGTTACCGGTGTCGACGGCGGCGTCTCTCTGCCCGGCAACAACGGCCTGATCGCACTGGTCGCCGCCAACCTGTACGTCGTCTTCTTCAACGTGTCCTGGGGCCCGGTGATGTGGGTGATGCTGGGCGAGATGTTCCCCAACCAGATCCGCGGCTCCGGCCTGGCGGTGGCGGGCTTCGCGCAGTGGATCGCCAATGCGGCGGTGTCGGTGAGCTTCCCCGCGCTGGCGGTGTCGCCCGGCCTGGCGGTCACCTACACCGGCTATGCGGCGTTCGCGGCGATCTCGTTCTTCTTCGTCAAGGCGTTGGTCAACGAGACCAGCGGGCGCGAGCTGGAGGACATGCAGGGCTGATCGGTCAGCGCCCGTTCCGCGCCGGTGGCCGCCGGCGCGGGGCGGCGTCCGACTGGCGGCGGATCAGCTCGTAGTCGGCAAGGAGGTGCTTCTGCTCGACGCCCTCACCGGTCGCGTTATGCGCGCGGATCTGCCGCACCAGCAGGTCCACCGCGGTGCGCGACATCTCGGTCACCGGCTGGCGAATGGTCGTCAGCTCGGGCCAGATGGTGGTCGCCAGCGCAGTATCGTCGAAGCCGCAGACGGTGAGGTCGCCCGGCACGTCCAGCCCCTTGCGATGCGCCACCGCCACCGTTGCCGCCGCCATGTCGTCGTTGGAGGCGAAGATGGCGGACGGCGGGGCGGGAAGTTCGAGCAACCGGTCCGCGGCGTCGAGCCCGGAGCGATAGGTGAACAGCCCTTCCACCACCAGCTCGGCATCGAAGTCGATGCCCATGTCGTCCAGCGCCGCGCGATACCCCTCCACCCGCTCGCCGCTGGCGGTCTGGTTCGGGTTGCCGGTGATCAGCCCGATGCGGACATGGCCGAGCGCGCCGAGGTGCCGGGTCATGTCGTAGGCAGCGCGCCGGTCGTCGATGCTGACCGACAGGGCCCAGTCCGGCGCACGGCCGGTCGCCACCGCCACCACGGGCACGCCGCGTCCTTCCAGCGCCGCCAGGATGCGGGGCGAGTCGCTCAGCGGCGGCGGCAGGACGATGCCGTGGATGCGCCCGCGCAGCAGATGCTCGATCGCCGGCACGCCGTCTGCGTCGAGCACGTCTTCCTCGTCGCATTTCTCCACCACCAGCTGCACGTTGCTGCGGCTGGCCTGCTCCAGCCCGCCGACCAGGAACTCGCTAAGATAGGCGAACGACGGGTTGGCGTGGAGCAGCCCGATGCGGATCTCCTCGCCGCCCGCCAGCGTACGTGCGGCGGTGCTGGGCGCGTAATTGAGCTCGGCGATCGCCGCCTCGACGCGCAGCCGCGTTTCCTCGCGCACGGTGTTCTGGCCGTTGATCACGCGGCTGACCGTCATCGGCGACACGCCTGCGCGCTCCGCGACGTCGCTGATCGTGGGCATGTTGCGCTGGCGCCGCGCGCCGCGGGGATCCTTCATGCAAGTCCTTTCGCGCCGATGCTTAAGGCGCGGCACCGCGATGCGGCAAGATTGGGAGAGAGAAGATGATCACGTTGATGACGGTGGCGCTGATGGCGGCGCAGGCGGTGCCCTATGTCAAGAACCCGCGCAACTGGCCCACCCCGGTGATGGACCAGGTGGCGCCGGCGATTCCGCCGCTGCGCAAGGGGGCGGTGCTGGTCCTGTCGAAGACCAATGGCTTTCGCGATCCCGACCAGATCGTCGCCGCCACAAGCGCGGTGCAAGAGATCGCCCGCGAGGGCGGACGCGACGTCTTCGCCACCGAGAATGCGGCGGTGATGAACCCGCGCGATCTCGCCCGCTTCCGCGTGGTGGTGCTCAACTCCACCAGCGGCACGATCTTCACCGAGGCGCAGCGCGCCGCCCTCCGCGCCTGGATCGAGCGTGGCGGCGGCGTGGTGCTGCTCCACGGCGCGGGCGGGGACCATCGCTACGATTGGGCCTGGTATCGAGACACGTTGCTCGGCGCGCAGTTCATCGGCCACACCTCCACGCCCGATCAGTTCCAGCAGGGCGACATCCACGTCGAGGCGCCCGACCATCCCGCCATGCAGGGCCTGCCGAAGGTCTGGCAGCGCGTGGAGGAATGGTATGCCTTCGATCGCGTGCCGATTGGCGCCGGCACCCGCATCCTGGCGACGCTGGACGAGGGCAGCTACCGCCCCGCGCCCGAGCAGAGAATGGGCCGCCACCCGATCGTCTGGACGCGCTGCGTCGCCAAGGGCCGGGCGATCTTCTCCGCGCTCGGCCATCGCGCCGAAAGCTATGCCGAGCCGCTCCACCGCCGGCTGATCGGCAATGCGATCCGCTGGGCGGCGGGGCGGCATTGCTGAGGATCAGTGCGGGTTGCCGGGAGCGAAGGGGAAGCTCTGCGCCTTGTACCAGGCGAGATCGTGCCCGGGCGGCGCGACTCCGGCGGGCAGGGGCAGGCCGTTGACCGACATCCAATAGGCGAGGCTCGCGTCGCGCCACCAGCGCGCTTCGCGCTCCTGCACCGCCAGCAGCGACGCGGTCTTCTGCCAGCGCTCGGCATCCACCTTGGGTTTGAGCGCATCCCAGCGGCGGCGCAGGTCGCTCACCGTGGCGACACCGCGATCGTAACGCGCGACCAGCTCGGCCCAGAGCGTCCGGCCGGTCTTCAGGCGATAGTCCCAGGGAAGGTGGTGGAACCACAGCAATTCGGCGACCGGCGTCGTCTCCGGCCTCGCATAAAGCCGCGCCACCGCCGGCGCATATTGCGCGACCGCGTTGCTGCCGGTCTTCGTGCGGTCGAAGCCGATACCGTTCCTGTCGGCACGATGATAATAGACCGGGTTCCATTCGGGCCGCTGGAGATCGGCCACCCACGGCCCTGGCCCGTAATGATGCCCGGTCGCCATCAGATGGGCGAGGCCGAGCGGGCCGGTATAGTCCACCACCGCCTCGCGCGATTCCATCATCATCGCGGTGATCTGGTCGAGCAGCGCGGGATCGGTGCCGAAGGTCTGCGCCGCCCATTCGCGCGCCACCGCTTCGGCGGACAGCGCAGGGTCCCACGCCATCCGCCCGAACACGTACCAATTCGCCTGGTTGAAGGTCGATCCGCTCCAGTCGCGGTCGTCGCCGATGTTGGCGACGCCGGCCATGCCGCTCAATTTGTGCCGCTCGGCCGCGCCGGTGACCACGCCCGCCACCGTCTCCCGGCCGACCCCGGTCTTCGCGTCCAGCACCTCCTCGAACAAAGGCCCGAGATAGGCGAGGTGGCTGGCGAAACCGAGATATTCCTTGGTGATTTGGAACTCCATCATCAACGGTGTCTTGGGCATGGCGCCGAACAGCGGATGGAAGGGCTCGCGCGGCTGGAAGTCGATCGCGCCGTTCTTCACCTGGACGATGACATTGTCGGCGAAGCTGCCGTCGAGCGGCTTGAACTCGGTATAGGCCTGCTTGGCGCGATCGTCAGGGTCGGTGTCGGCATAGACGAAGGCGCGCCACATCACGATGCCGCCATGCGGCTTCACCGCGGCGGCGAGCATGTTGGCGCCGTCAGCATGGCTGGCGTTGTAATCGCGCGGGCCTGGCTGCCCCTCGCTGTTCGCCTTGACGAGAAAGCCGCCGAAGTCGGGGATGGCGCGGTAGATCTCGTCTGCCTTGGCCTTCCACCAGGCGGCGACCTGTGGATCGCGCGGGTCGGCGGTCTTGAGCCCGCCGATCTCGATGGGGGCGGAGAAGCGCGCGGAGAGATAAACCTTGATGCCATAGGGGCGCAGCACGTCCGCCACCGCCGCTGCCTTGGCGATATACGGCGCGGTCAGGCTGTCGGCCTTGGCGTTGACGTTGTTGAGCACGGTGCCGTTGATGCCGATCGAGGCATTGGCGCGGGCGTAATCGGTGTAGCGCGGGTCCCGGACGTCGGGCAGGTTCCACCAGTCCCAGATCGAATGGCCGGCATAGCCGCGCTCCACCCGGCCATCGAGGTTGTCCCAATGGTTGAGGACGCGCAGCTGCACCGCCGGCGCCGAGGTGAGGTCGACGCTGGCGGCGGTCCCGCCGGTTGCGAGGTGGCGCAGCAGCGCGAAGGCGCCGTAGAGCAGGCCGCGATCGCCGTTGCCGGTCACCAACGTGACGCTGCGCCCGCCGATCGTGGCGCGGCGCACCAGATAGCCTTCGTCGCCTAGCGTGGCGGTCGGCAGGCGCAGGCGCGCGACCTCGGGATCGGCCGCAGCGGCGAGCAGCACGGGGCCGGCGTCCGCCGGAAGCGCGCGGCGCAGTTCGGCGGCGGCGGTGGCGAGGACGGGTGTCTCGCCGCGAACGGTGACATCAACCGAAGACGCCGGCGCAGCCTGGCGCATCCACAGCGCATAGCCGTCTTCCGCCAGCGCCGCGGGCGTGGCCAGCACGCCGATCGAGACGCTCGCCAGCAGGGCCATGGCCCGGATCGCAACGCGCGCTTTCATCCTCTTCCCCTTATACCGTTCTGCGCTCGTCGGGTTGACAACCCGCAAGCCGCTTGTGCATGTTACCGCTATCACGACGACGGCATCGACAGCAATGCCGCGCACACTGTTTAGGCGGAGGAGCTGAGGATGCGCGACGATCGGGCTGCAAAGGGTGCAGCGAAACTGTCGCGCCGGCATCTGCTCCGCTCCGCCGGCATCGTCTCCACGCTCGCCTTCCTGCCCGCCGGTCTGCGCGCCGCGGCCGCTCCCGCCATCTACAAGGACGCGCGCGCGCCGATCGACCTGCGTGTCCGCGACCTGCTGGCGCGCATGACGCTGGACGAGAAGGTCGCGCAGCTTACCACGCTGTCGCGGCGCAAGCGCGAGGTGATGACCGACGCGCTCGCCTTCGATCCGGCCAAGGCGGATGCGGCGCACCCGCACGGCATCGGCCAGATCGCGCGGCCGTCCGATCGCGGCGGCGCGGCGACTGCCAACGATGCCGCCGCCGACAGCACCGGGCGCTGGCGCAAGCCGGCCGACACGATCGCCTTCGTCAACGCCGCACAGAAGTGGGCGCGCGAGCGCACCCGTCTCGGGATCCCGATCCTGTTCCACGAGGAGGCGCTCCACGGCTATATGGCGCCGGAGGCCACTAGTTTCCCGCAGGCGATCGCGCTCGCCGGCAGCTTCGATCGCGACCTGATGCAGCGGGTCAGCGCGGTGATCGGCCGCGAGGTGCGCGCGCACGGCACCGTGCTGGCGCTTTCGCCCGTGGTCGATATCGCCCGCGACCCGCGCTGGGGCCGGATCGAGGAGACGTTCGGCGAAGACAGCTATCTGTGCGGCGAGATGGGCGTCGCCGCCGTGCGCGGCCTCCAGGGCAACAGCAAGATGCTTCAGCCCGGCAAGGTCTTCGCCACGCTCAAGCACATGACCGGCCACGGCCAGCCCGAGAGCGGGGTCAACGTCGCCCCCGCACCGCTCGCCGAGCGCGAGCTGCGCGAGCGCTTCTTTCCGCCGTTCCGCAAGGTGGTGAAGGAAACCGGCATCGCTGCGGTGATGCCGTCCTACAATGAGATCGACGGCGTGCCGAGCCACGCCAACCGCTGGCTGCTGAGCGACGTGCTGCGCGGCGAATGGGGCTTCGACGGCGCAATCGTTAGCGACTATGCCGCGATCGGCGAACTGGCGACCTTCCACAAGATCGCGCCCGATCTGGGCGGCGCGGCGCATCTGGCGCTGCTCGCCGGTGTCGACTGCGACCTACCCGATGGCGAGGCTTATATGGGCCTCGCCGACCAGGTCCGTGCCGGCAAGGTGCCCGTTTCGCTGATTGATGCCGCCTGCGCGCGCATGCTTATCATGAAGTTCCGTGCCGGGCTGTTCGAGGCGGGGCCGGTCGACCCGCGCGCGGCGGCACGACTGACCGCCAATGCCGAGGCGCTGGCGCTGGCGCGCGACTCCGCGGCCAAGGCGATCACTTTGCTCACCAACGACGGCACGCTGCCGCTCGCGGCGGGCGCGCACAAAAGGGTGGCGGTGATCGGTCCGAACGCGGCGGTGGCGCGGCTGGGCGGCTATTCCTCGATCCCGAAGAACCCGGTGTCGCTGCTCGATGGCGTGCGCGCGCGCCTCGCCGGCAAGGCGGAGGTGGTGCATGCGCAGGGCGTGTTCATCACCCAGAGCGAGGATCGCGGCGCCAATGAGGTGCTGCTCGCCGATCCCGCCCGCAACCGCCAGCTGATCGCCGAGGCGGTGGATGTGGCCAAGGCCGCCGACCTGATCCTGCTGGCGATCGGCGATACCGAGCAGACCAGCCGCGAGGGCTATGCCAAGAACCACCTCGGCGACCGCGCGAGTCTCGATCTCCTCGGCGAGCAGAATGCGCTATTCGCCGCGATGAAGGCGACCGGCAAGCCGGTGGTGGTGGTGGCGATCAACGGCCGTCCGCCGTCCTGGCCCACCGTCGCGGCAGAGGCGAACGCGCTGCTGGAATGCTGGTACATGGGGCAGGAGGGCGGCCACGCCATGGCCGCCGCGCTGTTCGGCGACGTCAATCCCGGCGGCAAGCTGGCGGTCAGCGTCGCGCGGCATGTCGGCCAGCTGCCGGTGTTCTATGATGCCAAGCCTTCGGCGCGGCGCGGCTATCTGTTCGAGGGCACGGAACCGCTGTTCCCGTTCGGCTTCGGGCTCAGCTACACGAAGTTCGAGTTGGGCAAGCCGCGCCTGTCCGCGCCGAAGATCGGCGTCGCCGGCAGCGTCACGGTGGAGGTGGACGTCGCCAATGTCGGCCAGCGCGCCGGTGACGAGGTGGTCCAGCTCTACATCCGCGACCAGGTCGCCTCTGTGACTCAGCCGCTCAAGGCGCTCAGGGGGTTCGAACGGGTGACGCTTGCTCCGGGCGAGCGCCGCACTGTCAAGTTCACGCTCAACCCCGATGCCTTCACCATCTGGAACGATGAGATGCGCGAGGTAGTCGAGCCCGGCCTGTTCGACATCATGACCGGCGCGGACAGCCGCACCCTCCAGACCGCCACGCTAGAGATCGCCTGAGGAGCCCGATGCCCAAGATCGTTTCAGCCCGTGTCATCGTCACCTGCCCGGGGCGCAACTTCGTCACGCTCAAGATCGAGTGCGACGACGGCACCACCGGCATCGGCGATGCCACGCTCAACGGCCGCGAGCTGGCGGTGGCGAGCTACCTCTCCGATCATGTCGTGCCCTGTCTGATCGGACGCGACGCGCACCGGATCGAGGATATCTGGCAGTATCTCTACAAGGGCGCCTATTGGCGGCGCGGACCGGTGACGATGACCGCGATCGCCGCGGTCGATACCGCTTTGTGGGACATCAAGGGCAAGCTCGCCGGGCTGCCGGTCTATCAGTTGCTCGGCGGGGCGAGCCGCGAGGGCGTGATGGTCTATGGCCACGCCAATGGCGTCTCGATCCAGGATACGATCGACGTCGCGCTCGATTACCAGCAGCAGGGCTACAGGGCGATCCGCCTCCAGTGCGGCGTGCCCGGCATGGCCAGCACCTATGGCGTCGGCAAGGACCGCTATTTCTACGAGCCGGCCGACGCCAACCTGCCGACCGAGAATGTCTGGAACACGGCGAAGTATCTGCGCGTGGTGCCCGAGCTGTTCGCCGCCGCGCGCGAGGCGTTGGGCTGGGACGTCCATCTGCTCCACGACATCCACCATCGCTTGACCCCGATCGAGGCGGGGCGGCTGGGCCGTGATCTCGAACCCTATCGACCGTTCTGGCTGGAAGATGCGACGCCCGCGGAGAACCAGGAAGCCTTCCGCCTGATTCGCCAGCACACCACCGCGCCGCTGGCGGTGGGGGAGATCTTCAACTCGATCTGGGACGCCAAAGACCTGATCCAGAACCAGCTGATCGACTATATCCGCGCCACCGTGGTCCATGCCGGCGGCATCACCCACCTGCGCCGCATCGCCGCGCTGGCCGACCTCTACCAGATCCGCACCGGCTGCCATGGGGCAACCGACCTGTCCCCAGTGTGCATGGCCGCGGCGCTGCACTTCGACCTGTCGGTGCCCAACTTCGGCGTGCAGGAATATATGCGCCACACCGATGAGACCGACGCGGTCTTCCCGCACAGCTACACCTTCGCCGATGGTATGATGCACCCCGGCGACGCGCCCGGGCTGGGGGTCGACATCGACGAAGACCTCGCCGCCAAATACCCGTATCAACGCGCCTTCCTGCCGGTGAACCGGCTGGAAGACGGCACGATGTACAACTGGTGAGCCGGCTCGGAGACGTCGCGGCGGAGGCGAACGAGGCCGCCATCCATGCCGTGGAGAAGCCCCGCGGCCGTGTGCGCTGGATCGTCTGCGGGCTGCTGTTCGCTGCGGTGGTGCTGTCCTACATCGACCGGCTGGTGCTGGGCGTGCTCAAGCCGCAGCTCACCGCCCTCTATGGATGGACCAACCAGGGCTATGGCGACGTCACCGGCTATTTTCAGGTCTGCTACGGCCTGGGCTTTCTCGGCTTCGGCTGGCTGATCGACCGGTATGGCGCGCGCGTGGGTTACCTGATCGCGATGGGTACCTGGACCGCGGGTCATTTCGCGCAGACCCTGGTCACCAGCACCACCGGCTTCGCCATCGCCCGCATCCCGCTGGCGCTGGGCGAGGCGGGGACCTACCCTTCCGCGCTCGCCGCCGCCTCGCAATGGTTCCCCAAGAAAGAGCGCGCGCTGGCGATCGGCATCTTCAACGCCGGCGCCAATGTGGGTGCGATCGTCACGCCTTTGCTGGTGTCGTTCCTGGTCGCGGGACTGCTGCTCGACTGGCGCTGGGCGTTCATCATCACCGGTCTGTTCAACCTCGTCTGGCTGGCGGCGTGGTGGGTCTTCTACCGCAAGCCCGCAGAGCATCCGCGCCTCACCCCCGAGGAGCGCGCCTATATCGAGGCGGAGCCGGTGGAGGAGGTGGGCCGCGCCGGCTTCGGCCGCGTGCTCCGCTATCGACAGACCTGGGCATATATGGCGGCGCGCTTCCTGATCGACCCGGTGTGGTGGACCTTCCTGTTCTGGCTGCCGGATTTCTTCAGCAAGCAATATGGCTATGACCTCAAGAGCTTCGGTCCGCCGCTGGTGTTGATCTACATCCTGGCAGACGTGGGCGCGATCGTCGGCGGCTGGTACAGCTCGCACCTCTTGAAGCGCGGCGTTGCCACCGGCCGCGCCCGCAAGCGGGCGATGTTCTTCTGCGCGCTGTTCGCGCTGCCGGTGATGTTCGCCGGGCAGGCGAGCAACATCTGGATCGCGGTGGCGCTGATCGGCATGGCCTGCGCGGCGCACCAGGGCTTCTCGACCAACGTCTTCGCGCTGCCCGGCGACTCTTTCCCGCGCTATGCGCAAGGCACGCTGATCGGGCTGGGCGGGTTCGCTGGCGCCGTCGGGGGCTTCATCGCCTCCAAGTCGTTGGGCGTGCTGCTCGACACGGTGGGCAGCTACGGACCGTTCTTCGTCGCCTGCGGGCTCGCCTATCTGGTCGCGCTGCTCGTCACCCACCTGATCAACCCACGCTACGCCGACGTGAAGATGAGCCCCCCCGCATGACCAAACCGCTGACCCTCCACCCCGACCGGCTGTTCCCCGCCGATCCGGGTACGCGCGCGATCGCGCGGGCGCTGTATGCGGGGGTCAAGGACCTGCCGATCGTCAGCCCGCACGGCCACACCGATCCGGCCTGGTTCGCGCGCAACGAGCCGTTCAGCGATGCCGCCAGCCTGCTGATCGTCCCCGATCACTACGCCTTCCGCATGCTGATGAGCCAAAGCGTGCCGCTCGACGCGCTCGGCGTGCCGACGGTGAACGGCAGCCCGACCGAGACCGATCCGCGCGCGATCTGGCGTACCTTTGCCGCGCACTACCACCTGTTCCGCGGCACGCCGACGCGGATGTGGCTCGACTGGGTCTTCGCCGAGTGTTTCGGCATCGACGTGCGGCTGGAGACGGCGACCGCTGACCATTACTATGACGTGATCGAGGCGGCGCTGAAGACCGAGGCCTTCCGCCCGCGCGCTTTGTTCGAGCGGTTCGGCATCGAGGTGATCGCCACCACCGAAAGCCCGCTCGACCCGCTCGACCATCATCGCGCGATCCGCGAGAGCGGGTGGAGCGGCCGGGTGGTGACCGCCTATCGCCCCGATCCGGTGGTCGATCCCGAAACGGACGGCTTCGCGGCGAACGTCCGCCGCTTCGGCGACTCTGCGGGCACGGACGTGTCGACCTGGGACGGCTATCTCGCCGCGCATCGCTTCCACCGCGCGCGCTTCCGCGCGGCGGGGGCGACCTCGACCGACCACGGCCATCCCTCCGCCGCCACCGCCAATCTGTCGCGCGAGGATGCCGCGGCGCTCTACGCGCGCGTCCTCGCCGGCGCGACGCCCGCCGATGCCGAGCTGTTCCGCGCCCAGATGCTCACCGAGATGGCCGGCATGTCGGTGGAGGACGGGATGGTGATGCAGTTGCATCCCGCCGTCTACCGCAGCCACAATGCCGAGGTGCTGGCGCGCTTCGGCCGCGACAAGGGCGGCGACATCCCGCTGCCCGGCGAGTTCGTCCGCGCCTTGAAGCCGCTGCTCGATCGATACGGCAATGATCCCCGGCTGACCCTCATCCTCTTCACGCTCGACGAGGATGTCTATGCGCGCGAGCTGGCGCCGATGGCGGGACATTATCCGGCGTTGCGGCTGGGCCCGCCCTGGTGGTTCCACGACAGCCCGGAGGGCATGCGCCGCTTCCGCGAGCGGATGACCGAGACCGCCGGCTTCTACAACACGGTGGGGTTCAACGACGACACCCGCGCCTTCCTGTCGATCCCGGCGCGGCACGATGTGGCGCGGCGGATGGACTGTGCTTTCCTTGCCGGGCTGGTCGCCGACCATCGCCTCGAAGAGGACGAGGCGCATGAGGTGGCGCGCGCGCTGGCCTATGATCTCGTCAAGGCGGCATACCGGTTGTGAGACTCTCCGCCGCCACGCTCGACCGGCTGCCCGCCAATGTCGCGGTGCCGCGTTATGACCGCGACGCGGTGCGGCGCGGCGTCGTCCATCTCGGCATCGGCGCCTTTCACCGCGCCCACCAGGCGGCGATCTTCGAGGCGGCGCTCGCTTCGGGCGACCTGCGCTGGGGCGTCACCGGCGTGTCGCTGCGCTCGGCGGGCGTGCGCGACCAGATGGCGCCGCAGGACGGGCTCTACACGTTGCTGGTGCGCGACGGGGAGGGCGAGCGCACACAGGTGATCGGCGCGGTGAGGGAGGTGTTGGTCGCGCCCGAGGACCCTGCCGCGGTGGTCGCCGCGCTGGCCTCGCCGGACACGCACCTGGTCACGCTGACGATCACCGAGAAGGGCTACAAGCTCGATCGCGCCGGCGGCGGCCTGCTGCGCGATGATCCCGACGTGGCGCATGACCTTGCCTCGCTGGAGGCTCCGCGTACTGCCGCGGGCTTCCTTGTCCCCGGGCTTGCTGCACGCCGCGCCGCCGGGCTGGCGCCGTTCACCGCCTTGTCCTGCGACAACCTGCCGGACAACGGCGCCTTGCTGCGCGACGCGGTGCTGGCGATGGCGCAGGCGCATGATCCAGCGCTCGCGGAATGGATTGCGGCGGAGGGGGCGTTCCCGGCGACCATGGTCGACCGGATCGTCCCCGCCACCACCGACGCCGATGTCGCGGTGCTCGCCGCACGGCTGGGCGTCCAGGATCGCGCGATGGTGAAGACCGAGCCGTTCCTGCAATGGGTGGTCGAGAACCGCTTCTGCGGGCCGCGCCCGGACCTTGCCGCCTTCGGCGTCCAGCTCACCGATGCGGTCGCGCCCTGGGAGGATGCGAAGCTGCGCCTGCTCAACGGCGCGCATTCGGCGATCGCCTATCTCGGCGGGCTCGCCGGCGATACCTATGTGCATGAGTTCGTCGGGAGGCCGGAGGGCAGGGCGTTGGTCGAGGCGCTGTGGGAAGAGGCAGCGGAGACGCTCGATCCGCCCGCCGGGCTCGATGTGCCTGCCTATCGCCGCGCGCTGATGGCGCGCTTCGCCAATCCCGCGCTCCAGCACCGTACGCGCCAGATCGCCATGGATGGCTCGCAGAAGCTGCCCCAACGGCTGATCGCGCCGATGGCCGAGCGGCGCGCGCGGGGGCTCCCGGTCGAGGCGCTGGCGCTCGCGGTCGCCGCCTGGATGCGCTGGCAGGCAGGGGTGACCGATCTCGGTGAGCATTTCACCATCGACGATCCGATCGCCGCGCGGCTCGCCGAGGCAGGCGGCGTCGACGATTATCTTGCCCTGCTCGGCGCCGATCTCGACCGCCGCGCCCGCGGCACGATCGCCGAGCATTTCGCCGCGCTCGAACGCGGCAGCGCGCGCGCCGCGATCGAGCGGCTGATCGGGGTGCGGGCATGATCCGGTGGCTGCTCGTGAGCGCTGCCCTAATGTCGGCGACGCCGGTGCTGGCGCAGACCTGCCCGTGGCGCGCCGCTTGGGGTTCGTCGCAGTTGAAGCCCGACGCTGCCAATGCGCTGCCCGCCGGGGCGCTGACCGACACGACGCTGCGTCAGATCGTCCGCCTGTCGATCGCCGGCAAACGGCTGCGGGTGCGCGTCTCCAATGCGTTTGGCGATACGCCACTCCATATCACCGCCGCGACCCTGGCCCGTTCCGCCAGCAACAGCACCGCGCGGATTGCGGACGGCAGCCTGCGCTCGCTGCGCTTCGCCGGCCAAGCGGGGGCGGTGATCCCGTCGGGCGCGGATTGGCTGAGCGATCCGGTCGACCTGCCGGTCGCCGCGTTCGGCGACATGGCGGTCAGCCTCCATGTCGCGCAGGTGCCCGCTTCGCAAACCGCGCACCCGGGTTCGCGCGCCACCTCCTGGGTCGTCCGCGGCGATGCGACCGCCGCGGCGGATCTGCCCGCCGCGACTCCGATCGAACGTTGGTACCTCCTCTCCGGCATCGAGGTGGAGAGCTGTGCCGCCCGCGACGGCGTGGTCGTGCTCGGCGACTCGATCACCGACGGCCGCGGTTCGACCACCGATGGCAATGATCGCTGGACTGACGTGCTCGCGCGCCGGCTGGGCGGGCGGGCGGCGGTGATCAACCAGGGGATCGGCGGCAATCGCGTGCTGCTCGACGGGCTGGGCCCGAGCGCGATGGCGCGGCTCGACCGCGACGTGCTGGCGCTGCCCGGCGTCGGCCACCTCATCGTGCTGGAGGGCGTCAACGACCTCGGCACGCTCGGCCGCGACCGGCAGCCGAGCGCGGCCGAGTATCGCGACCTCGTGGCGCGGCTGACCGGTGCCTATGCCCAGATCGTCGCCCGCGCGCGTGCCCGCGGCCTCAAGGTGCATGGCGCGACGATCCTGCCCTTCGCCAGCAACGAATATTACCATCCCGGTGCTGATGCCGAGGCGGCGCGGCAGGCGATCAACGCCTGGATCCGCACGCCGGGGCATTTCGATAGCGTGATCGATCTCGATCGGGTGACGCGCGATCCGAAGCGGCCGGATCGCCTGCTGCCGGCGTACGATACCGGCGACGGGTTGCATCCGAACCCGGCGGGATTCCGCGCGATGGCCGAAGCGGTGCCGCTCGAAGCGTTGCGATAGAAATCGCCGGACGCCCCTCACCCGTTCACCCTGAGCGAAGTCGAAGGGCAAGCGCAACGCGTGCCAGGTGCTTCGACTTCGCTCAGCACGAACGGTTGAGGTGAGCCGCGCTGGAGTAGCGGCTCGCTCAGATGAACCGGTTGATCAGATTCTCCAGCCGCTCCTGCCGGCCCGAGCGCGGCTTGGGATCGATCGCCTGCTCCACCGCCAGATCGGCGATCCCGGCCAGGTCGAGCCCGGCCAGCTTGCCGCCGAAGTCGCCCGTCCAGCCCGCGTAACGCTCGCTCCGCGCCGCATCCAGCCGGCCGTCCTCGATCAGCGCCGCGGCGTTGAGCAGGCCCTTCGCCACCACGTCGATGCCGCCGACATGGCCGTGGAACAGGTCCACCGCGTCCATGGACTGGCGGCGCACCTTGGCGTCGAAGTTGAACCCGCCGGTGGTGAAGCCGCCCGCGCGCAGGATCTCCAGCATCGCCAGCGTCAGTTCCTCGACCGAGTTGGGGAATTGGTCGGTGTCCCAGCCGTTCTGCGGGTCGCCGCGGTTCGCGTCGATCGAGCCGAAGATGCCGAGCGCGCCGGCGGTGGCGATCTCATGCTCGAAGGTGTGGCCCGACAAGGTGGCGTGGTTCGCCTCGATGTTGACGCGCACGTCGTCCTCGAGGCCGTAGCGCTTGAGGAAGCCGTACACCGTCGCGGTGTCGAAGTCGTACTGGTGCTTGGTCGGCTCGTGCGGCTTCGGCTCGATCAGGATGGTGCCGGTGAAGCCGATCTTGTGCTTGTGCTCGACCACCAGGCTCAGGAAGCGGCCGAAATTGTCGAGTTCGCGCTTGAGGTCGGTGTTGAGCAGGGTCTCATAGCCCTCGCGGCCGCCCCACAGCACGTAGTTCGCGCCGCCCAGCCGGTGGGTCGCCTCCAGCGCGTCGCGGACCTGCATCGCGGCAAAGGCATAGACTTCGGGATCGGGGTTGGTCGCGGCGCCGGCGGCGTAGCGCGGGTGGCTGAACGCGTTGGCGGTGCCCCACAGCAATTTGCGGCCCGAGGAGGCCTGCAGCTTCTCCAGATGCTCCACCGCCTCGGCGAAGAAGCGGCGATGTTCGGCGACCGAGGTCGCGTCGGCCATCACGTCGACGTCGTGGAAGGTGTAGAAGGGGATATCGAGCTTCTGGAAGAAGTCGAACGCGACCTCACGCTTGCTCGCCGCCGCGGCGCTGTCGTTCGCGCCCTGGTGCCACGGGCGATTGAAGGTGCCGCCGCCGAAGACGTCGCTGCCCGGCCAGACGAAGGTGTGCCAGAAGCAGGCGGCGAAGCGGAGGTGGTCCTCCATGCGCTTGCCCAGCACCACCCGGTCCTTGTCGTAGAACCGGTAAGCGAGTTCGTTGTCGGTTTCGGGCCCCTCGTAGCGGATTGTGGGAATGTCGGCGAAGAAGTCGGCGGACATGGGAATGGTCCTTCTTACAGGGTCTTGGGGGTGATGCGGGGATAGAAGTTCCGGAAGGCGGCGAGCTTGGGGGCGAGGCGTGCGGCCACCTGCGCATCCGGTGCGATCCGGTGCGACACGGGTGGGGCGACGCAGACCTCGGCGGGCGTGCCGCCATCAACGGCGAGTTGCGCCAGCCGCGCGGCGCCTAGCGCGGGGCCGACCTCGCCGCCTTGCAGATAGACCAGTTCGGCATCGAGCGCCGCCGCCAGCGTCTCGCCCCAATAGCGGGACCGCGCCCCGCCGCCGATCACTGAGAGTGAGGACACGGACGTGCCCGCCTCGCGCAGCACCGCCAGCCCGTCGGCCAGCGCGAAGGCGACGCCCTCCAGCACCGCCTGCGCCAGCCGCTCGGGCGTCGTGTCATTGTCGAGCCGCAGGAAACCGGCGCGGACCTCGGCGTCGTTGTGCGGCGTCCGCTCGCCGGAGAGATAGGGCAGGAAGATCTCCGGCCCGCTCGCCGGCCCGGCGCTTTCCGCCTTGGCGAACAGCTCCGCCGGCCCGCTGGCGCCGATCAGCCGCGCGACCCAGTCGATGCAAGCGGCGGCAGACAGGTGGACCGCCATCTGGTGCCACAGGCCGGGCACACAATGGCAGAAGGCGTGCACCGCGCGGGCCGGATTGGGCCGGAAGTCCTGCGTCGCGACGAAGATCACGCCCGAGGTGCCGAGCGACAGCAAGGCATTGCCGTCGCGGACCACGCCGATGCCCGCGGCGCCCGCGGCATTGTCGCCGCCGCCGCCCGCGACCGGCACGCGCGCCATGCCCCAGGCTTCCGCCACTTCGGCGCGCAGCGTGCCGGTGACGTCGGTGCCCTCAACCGCGCGCGGCATGTGGTCGCGGGTCAGCCCGGTGGCAGCGAGCAGCGTGTCGCTCCAGTCGCGCGCGCCGGTGTCGAGCCACAGGGTGCCCGCGGCGTCCGACACGTCCGAGGCCTTCTCGCCGGTCATCCGCAGCCGGACATGGTCCTTGGGCAGCAGCACGGTGCGGGTGGCGGCGAACACTTTCGGCTCGTGCTTGCGGACCCACAACAGCTTCGGCGCGGTGAAGCCGGGCATGGCGATATTGCCGGAAACGCCGCGCAGCTCGGGCGCCGCCCCCTCCAGCTCAGCGCATTCCACATGCGAGCGCCCGTCGTTCCACAAGATCGCCGGGCGGAGCGGGCGATCGTCGGCGCCGAGAAGGGTGGCGCCGTGCATCTGCCCGGCGACGCCGATCCCGCGCACGGCGCGGCGCACAGCCGGGTCGATCGCCTGCACCGCAGCGTTCGTGGCGGTCCACCACGCTTCGGGCTCCTGCTCGGACCAGAGCGGGTACGGGCGCTGCACGGTGAGGGCGGCGGTGCCCTGCGCCACCACCGCGCCATGCTCGTCCAGGACGACCGCCTTGACGCCAGAGGTGCCGATATCGATGCCGAGGAACATGCGCGCCTACTTCACGAACGGGTCAATGGTGCGGATCGTGCCGTCCGGGTTGTAGAACAGCTCGGTCACCTTCACGTTGCGCAGCCGCGTGTTGCCTTTGGAGAGCTGACTGTCCGCATAGAACAGCCACCAGCGGCCGTTATGCTCGACGATTGAATGGTGCGTCGTCCAGCCCAAGACCGGCAGCAGCACATGCCCTTTGTAGGTAAATGGGCCGTAGGGGCTTTCGCCGATCGCATAGTTCAGAAAGTGCGTGTCGCCCGTGGAATAGCTGAAATAGTACTTGCCCTTGTACTTGTGCATCCAAGCTGCTTCGAAGAACCGGCGCTCGGTGTCGCCACCCAGGATCGGCTTGCCTGCCTCGTCGAGGATCACGACGTCACGCGGCGTCTCGGCGAACTCCAGCATGTCGCCCGTCATCGCCGCCACCTTGGGCATCAGCGCCGGCTTGTCGGGGGCCTGAAGATCGGTTTTCGAACCGTTCGGATCATAGGTGCCGGTCACATTGCGCTGGAGCTGCCCACCCCAGATGCCGCCGAAATACATGTAGCTCTTGCCGTCGGTGTCGGTGAACACCGCCGGGTCGATCGAGAAGCTGCCCTTGATCGGCTGCGGCTGCGCCTTGAACGGGCCGACCGGCGACTTGGAAGTGGCGACGCCGATGCGGAACGCGCCCTGGCGATCCTTGGCGGGGAAGTAGAGATAATAGGTGCCGTTCTTGTAGGCCGCATCGGGCGCCCACATCTGCCGGTCGGCCCAGGGCACGTCCTTCACGTCGAGCGCGACCGGGTGGAGCGTCACTTTGCCGCCGACCTTGTCCATGCTGATCACCCGATAATCGCGCATCTCGAAATGCGCGCCCAGATCGTCTTCGGGGGTTGGTCCGTCGATGTCATGGCTGGGATAGACGTAGATTTTGCCGTTGAAGACGTGTGCGGACGGGTCTGCAGTGTAGATCTCCGTCACCAGCGGCTGGGACAGGAAGCGGCGGCCATCGGGCGCGCGGGGCTCTTCCTTCACAGGTGCGGTGGCGCCGGTCAGCGCCACAAGGGCTGTGCCAAGGGCAAAGGTGGCGATCCGTTTCATGTGCCTCTCCTGCGTATCGCGGTTCGTCGCCGCCATCATAAGGGAGCGCTACCATCCCGGGATGGGGGAGCACAAGCGCTCGCTAGCGGCGTGCGGGCGCGCCGAGATAGGCTTTCGGCAACGCCCCGGTGCCGATCGCCAGTCGTTGCAGCACGACATTGTCGTCGATCCGCCAGACCTTGAGGACGTGCCGGCCCGCCGGAGTGCCGGGGAAGCGCGCCTGAAGGACGCGGGCATTGTCTTCCACCGCCCGGTTCCAGTCCTTCTGCGCCTGGAGCGGGCTGTCGGTCGGCGCGGGGATCAGGCTGTCGGTCAGCACCTGCACCGGGCCATCGTCGAGCGACACGCCGATGCGAAGCTGGTTCTTGCCCGACACGTCGAGCGTCGGCACCAGGGTCAACCAGGCGGAGACATCGCCGCCGGCGGGAAGCGTCACATCATATTCGAGCCGCACGGCGTCGCGTTCGGTGGTGGCGGGACGGCCCTGCGGCAATGCGGTGACCGCGCCCTTGGTCCGGCCGAGATTGGGGATTACGCGCCAGTGCAGCCCGGCGCCGTCCACCGCGCGCGCATAATCCGGCGCCTCGATGCCGACGATCGTCGATGCCGGCGCGGCCGTGGGCACCGGCCTGGCGACCGCCGTGGCGGGCACGCGCGTCACCGGCGGCATCACCTGCGCCTCGGGCTGCTGCCAGTTAGTGTAGCCGATGTGGATCTGGCTCATCATGCCATCCCACTTGCCTCCGTTCGCGGCGTGATAGGCGGCGGTGAGCTCCGCATCGCGCCGGAACGCCGCTTCGGCCTGGTCGGCATAGCCGTTGGCGCGCGGATCGTTGGCCGCGGCGAGACGACGGTTCCAGGCGACCGCCCGGTGCAGCCGATACAGGTTCGCCATCGCCGCGATCGGATGTTCGACCAGCTGGAGATAGGCGTCGCGGCCGTCGGCTGGCAGCGCCGCCTTGACGCGGGCCATGTCACCTTCCAGCCTCGACCATTCGCCGACGAAGGCATCGAACTCCTCGGGCGTAAACGTAGCAGCGTCGATCAGCTCCGGCTTCCGCCGTGCGGCATATTGGCTGTAGCGTGTGACCAACTCGGCGATCGCATTCGCCTGCGCCGGCCCGAAGGTCGCGCCCGCCCAGTCGGCGGGAAAGCGCGTCATCGCCTCCAGCGTCATCGCCTCCGGGTCCCAGGCCTGCTTCATGAAAAAACTGAGCGGGAACTCCATCGGCTTGATGTCGCCGACGTTGACGATCCACAGCGCCCGCGCGCCCTTCGCCCAGGCGAGGTCCATCTGCTGCCAGGTCTTTTCCATTTGGCTGGTGTTGAGCCACTTGTAGTTGCGCGGGCCGCCGACATAGTCAAAGTGGTAATAGACGCCGTAACCGCCTCTGCGATCGAGGTCGGCGGTTGGCAGGCGGCGGATCTGGCCCCAATTGTCGTCGGAGAACAGCAGGGTAACGTCGTCCGGCACGCGCATGCCGTGGTCGTAATAGTCCTGCACTTCCTTGTAGAGCGCCCAGACTTGCGGCGTCTGCTCGGCGGGCCTGCCGGTGACATCGGCGATGATCTTGCGCTGGTCGGCAACGATCCGCTCCAGCAGCTCGGTCGCGGTACCCTCCGCCATCGCCTCGTCGCCGTCGCCGCGCATGCCGAGTGTGACGACGTTCTCGTACGGCGTGCCGTCGCCTTTGCCCATCATCCGCTCGATCCCGCCGCGCCAGAAGGTGCGCAGGTTGGCGGCGTTGCTGGCGTAATCCCACTTGCCGCCGGTCACCCCCTTGTCGGTATTGCGGTGCCATTCGGCATGCGCGCGGGTCATCGGCTCATGGTGGGAGGTGCCCATGACTACGCCCGTCGCATCGGCAAGCACCATGTTCTGCGGGTCGTCGGCGTTGAACGCCTGCGGCTCCCACATCGCGGGCCACAGGTAATTGCCCTTCATCCGCAGCAGCAGGTCGAAGACGTGGGCGTACATCTGGTGGTTGAAGCCGCCGAACCGCTTCTTGGCCCAGCTGTTGAGGGCAGGGGCCTCGTCGTTGATGAAGAAGCCGCGGTATTTCACCTTGGGCTGGTCGCGGCGCGCTCCGGCGGTGACGAACAGGTCTGTGCGGCGTGTGACCGGCACGTCGGCGAACCAGTGCCAGGGGGAGACGCCCATCTTCTCGGACAGGTCATAGGCACCGAATACCGCGCCGCGGCGATCCGCGCCGACGATCACCAGCGCGCGCTCGACGCCGGGATAGGGACGGTCGACGACGATCTGGCGATAGGCCTCCCACTGGCCGGCGAGGTCGGCGACCGCGATCTTGCCGCGGCGGACGAGATCATCGATCGCGGCGCTATGGCCTGCGACGCCGATCACGACCAGCGGTCCCGATGGCGCGGTGATGGCTGTCGCGCGGGAAGCGGGCTGGCCGCTGATCCGCGCGAGGTCAGCCGCAAAGCCGTCCGCGGCATGGCGCACCGCCGGATCGGCCTCTTCATCCACCAGCACCGTGGCGGGGCGGCCGGAGCGGACCAGCGCGAAGCTGCCGGGCTGTTCCGACGAACACATAGTCACCGCGCCCGGACAGGTCGGCGCAGCATAAGCAGCAGCAGGAAGCGTGAGCACGAGTGCGGCAGCGATGCGGAAGATGTTCATGTCCGTCCCCTTCGGGCAAAAAAAGGGGGCCGGCCGTAAAACGACCAGCCCCGTTAAGAGGACCCACGAAAGGCCCCAGAGGGACTTTAGAACCGACCCCGGATGCCGACCAGGACGGTACGGCCGGGATTATATTCGTTGAAGGTCGCGTTCTCGAACTGGAAGTAGCTGCTCTGCGCTTCCTTGGTGATGTTGATCACGTTCACCACCAGGGTCGGCAGGTAATCATTCTTGAAAATCTTCGCGAGATCGACGTTGCCGGAGAAATCGAGCTGGTTGTAGTCGCGTCCGAAGATCGCCGCCTGCGGGATGCCGTTCTGGTTCAGGCCCGACCCCTGCGAACCTTCATTGAAGGTCTGGGTCAGCCGCAGCGAAAGGCCGTTACCCTCGTAGTAGCCGGTCAGCGTGTAGGTGGTCGGCGCGACGCCGATCGCCACAGCCGGCGCACCCTGGCCCTCGCCCTTCTGGTCGATCAGCGTCAGGTTACCCTGGAAGCCGAATCCCTCGACGCCGATATACTTGGTGATGAAGTCGAGTGGCTGGGTCAGCTGGAACTCGAGACCGTTCACCTTGAGCTTGCCGTCCGCGTTCACCTGCTGCTGAATGACGATCGGCACAGCGGTGAGCGGACCGCCGTTAGCGCGACTGGCCAGCGCGTCGCGCTGCGCCGCGGTCAGCGAGTCGATGGTGATGCCGTAGGGCTCCAGGAAGGAGAAGGGCACCGTCTGGAGGCCGTTCACCGTAAAGCCGGTGATCGACTTGCGGAACGCCGCCACCGCGATCACACCCTCGCGCCCGGTGTAATATTCGAAGCCGACGTCGATATTGTCCGAGATGTACGGGTTAAGCGCGCTGTTGCCCACCGTGCCGACGTCCGCCGACGGCTGGACGAAGCTGGCGCCCGGCAGCATCGCGTTCGGATCGGGCCGCGTCATCGTCCGCGACAGCGAGCCGCGCGCGACCGCCTTGCCGCCCAGATCGAGGGCGATGTTCAGCGACGGCAGGAAGTTGGAGTACAGCGTGGTAGTGGTCGGAAATGTGACTTGGTTCGGGTAGCGGCCGCCGTCCGGGATGGTGGCGTTACGCGGATCGGGCACACTGACGCGGCCGCCGACGATCTGCTCGGTGCGGACGTAACGGATGCCGCCGTTCAGTCGCAGCGTGTTGTCGCCGAACTCGATCACACCGTTCGTCTCAGCGAAGATGCCGGTGACCTTTTCCTGGATCAAACCGCCATTGGCACCGCTGCTGCCCGAGCCGGTCTCGTCGGCATTGGCGAGCAACTGGTCGTAGTTGGTCGCGCTCTTGAACTTGTTCCAATCGACGGTGATGAAGCCGTTGCTGCCCGGCAGCAGGTAGCTCGGCACTGCCGCGGTGGGGATCACCGAGCCACCATAACTGATCGGCGCGCCGCCCGCAGTGAAGTTGGTGCCATAGCCCGGATAGGTCGGGAAGCCGGCGGGCGGCACCGTGCCGGGCTCGTTCAGGCCGGTGCAGGGGGTAGTGGCGGTGTTCGGCGTGGGCAGGTTCACGCTGGGATTGTTGCCGCAGATCAGGTTCTGCCACGGGTTCGTGGCATCGAACGGCGTGATCCGGCGCTTGGTGTCGTCATAGGCACCGCCGATGCGAACGCTGAAACGCTGGGCATCGCCGAACAGAAGGCTGCCGCGGACCCCCTTGGTCTCGGTCTCGCGCTCCTCACCATTTAGGTTGACGCGGCCACCGCCCGCCCAACCGAAGTTGTTCGGATCGTTTAGGTCGATGTTAGTCGAGATCTGCGGGATGCCGCCGTCGTTCTTGTAGTCGACGGTGACGCCGCTCGATGGCGGGGTAATCACCAGCACGGTCGGGCTCTCGCGCCGGAAGGTGCTCTTGGTATAGTTCGCCTGGATGTCGCCGCTGATCCAGTCGTTGACCGTGAACTCGGCACCTGGGTTTACGCCCCAGAAGTCCTGCTTGTCCTTGTAGGGCCGGTATTCGAGGAAGAACTGCGCATTGGCATAGGTGCCGCCGGTCACCACACAGCCGGTGGCGCAGTCGGTGCGATCATAGGTGGTGTTGAGCGGGATGGCGGCGCCGTTGCGGCCCACCCAGTTCATCGCGGTGCGGGTGAACTCGGTATCACGCCGGCCGTACATGCCGTCGAGGTAGAAGCGCAGCGAGTCGCTCGGCCGCCATTCCAGCGAGCCGATGAAGTTCTGCCGCTCGCGGAACCCGCGCTCGGTACGGGGGCGGCTGAGGCGTGGGATCAGGCCGTTGTCGATCTGGTCGATCGTCGCGCCGGGATTGTTGGCGAGCAGGAACGCCTGATCGATCACCGTCCCCGGGGTTAGGCCATTCCCTGCGTTCGCCGGCACGACGCCGGGGATCGAGAAGTTGCCGCCGCCGGTCGGGTTGGCGCCGGTCGGGCGCTGCGTCGCGGACAGGTTCGGATTGGTCCAGCCGATCGTCTCATAGCCATCAACCGCAAACTCGTTGCGCACCGCGGCGGCGCCGACCAGCACGCCGAATTCACCGAAGGTGGCGCTGGCGAGGACGTGGCCGCGATAGCCCCATTTGTCCGCGCCGCTGACCTTGGATCCCTGGAGCCCGTAGCTGATGTACGGCTTGGGATTGTCGAATGGCCGCGCGGTGCGCAGGTTGACGGTGCCGGCGGCGCCGCCTTCCACCTGGCTCGCGACGGGCGACTTGCTGACGGTCAGCTGGGTGAACAGCTCGGTGGGCAGCAGGTCGAGATCGACCTCGCGATTGGTGCTCTGCGCGTCGAAGCGGACGGAAGCGATCGCCACCGGCGCGCCGTTCAGCAACACGCGCGTGAAGTTCGTGCCCAGTCCGCGGATCGCGACGTTGGCGCCTTCGCCAGTGACCTCGCGGCTGATGGTGACGCCGGGGATGCGGTTCACCGACTCGGCGATGTTGGTGTCGGGGAATTTGCCGATGTCCTCGGCGAAAATGGTATCGGTAAACCCGACCGAGTTCCTCTTGGCGTTGGTCTGGCTCTGCAGCGAGGCCCGGTAGCCGGTGACGACAATGTCCTCGCCTTCGCCTGCGGCCGGATCGGCCGGCGGCTGATCGGGCGAGGAGGAGTCCATCTCGGTTGGCTGGGTGTTGGTGGCGCCCTGCTGCTCAGGGGCGGTGACCGGCGGCGCGCTCTCGACCGCGGTCGTGCCGGCGTCCTGCGCCACGGCGATCGCGGGATAGGCGAAGCCGGAAATCGCGGCCGCACCGAGCAGGCCGCAACGCAACGCACGAATACCTGAAACCATTCGATCCTCCCCTTTCTTCACCCCTGCTGATGCAGGTCGCGGCGCCATGTGGTAGCGCTATCACCATCAGGCCTAGTCTTGCGGCCATTTGCTGTCAAGCGGGAGTCTGAGCGCCAGTGGAAGAGTGGCGGGGTGATGGCCTGGCTGTGCTTCTCAACTGTGCTTGAAACACGCGAAAGGCGGCGAACTCATCGGTGGGGAAGTCCGTTAGCGACTCACCCGCCATTCGCTTCGAAATTCGGCGTGCGTCTCAGCACCTGCATCGCATCATGTTGCGACTTCGGGGCACGGCCTTGGTGCCGATCGCGAACGCCTGCCGGGTCAGGCAGCCGCGGCCGAAACGCGGACCGGTCAAGCCGCCGCTCCGCTTCGGGTGAGATGATGGTGTGTTCCCGCGCGACCAGCAGGTCGCATGCGGACCGGATCCGGGGGGACGGCTGCCTGGATCGGTGCCGTCCGCAGTCGCTGGCCCTGCCGACGGTCCATGGCGTCGAGAGCCCGACGCCGTCCGAAAGCGACCCCGCCGCAGCGGGATCGCCCGGGCCTTATGCCTTCACGTGCTGCGAGATGTACTTGTTCATCTCAAACATGGTGACCTTGTCCTTGCCGAAGACCTTCTTCAGCTTGTCGTCCGCCAGGATTTCGCGCTTGTTCTCGGGATTCTGAAGGTTGTTGGATTTGATATATTCCCACACCTTGCTGATCACCTCGCTGCGCGGCAGCCGGTCGGTGCCGACAACGGCCCCGAGCTCTTCCGAGGGTTGCACGGGGGCGTGAATGCCGCCGGTCTTGGTAGCCATGTCCTTCCTTCCTGTTACGCCGAACACTCGACGGGAATGCATACGCCCGAGGGAGAGCGTGCCGACCCTTGTGCGCCGTGGCGGGCCGCTTGTCACCTCCCCCGTGGAGGAGCGGCCCTGCGCACCCTCAGAACTTGAATCCGGCCGACAGGCCGTAACGCCGCGGCTCAAGTGTGAACACGTTGGTGAACAGGCCCGAGGACTGATCCGTCAGGTACAGGCCGGTCAGCGCGTTGTTGTCGAAGATGTTCTGGACAAAGGCGCGCACGAACCACCGATCGCTGGCGCCATTGAGCTGGATCTGCGCGTTGGCGACTTCATAGCCGGGCACTTTGTTGATCGCGCCGTTGAAGATATTGCCGTAGCTTTCGCCGGTATAGGCCAGGTCCATGCGGGGGACCAGCGACCAGCCGTTGGCGAAGTCGAACGTCTTCTGGATGCCGGCCGAAACCTTGACCACCGGCGCCTGCGGCAGCGCGTTGCCCTTGATGCTGACTCCTACGCCGTCGAGCACGCTGATCGCGCCGCCGGTTGTCGCCGCTGCGGTTTGCAGCACGCTGCACAGGCCAAAGGCACCGCTGCGCGCGCCCAGATTGGCGTCTGATGGGTAAGGGGAGGGGCCGCGCAACCCGAGGTTGGCGTTCACCGCGGTGACGAAACCTTCGGCGGCAGCCACGCCGCCGGCATTGGCCCGCACCACGCAATTGAAGGCGGCGCCGATGTCCTTGACGATCACGGTGTTCGGGTCGCCGCCGGACGGATCGCGCTGATTGATGAACGGATCGTTGGTTGTCACCTCGGTTTTCAGATAGCTGGCGCCGATGTTGACGACGACACTCGGATCGGGCCGGACCACCGCCTCCGCCTCGACGCCCCAGATGTTGGCATCGACATTGTCGTTGATCGAGGACCGCGCAACGATGCGGCTGAGTTGGAGGCCCTTGTACTTGTAGTAGAAGCCGGTGAGGTTCAGCATCAGCTTGCCGCCGGCGAACGTGTTCTTCGACCCGACCTCGAAGGCGTCGATCTGCTCGGGCTCGAAGGCGTCGGCGATGGTGAGGCCGGGCACCTGCACCGCGGGATTGAAGCCGCCGGACTTGTAGCCGCGCGAATAGGACAGATAGAGCAGGTTGTCGTCGGTGACCTTGTAGTCGAGTACGGCGCGGCCGGTGATCTTGTCGAAGGTCCGATTGCGGATCTGGACGGGCTGTATACCGGGCGTCACCGGATCGGCATCATAGCTGCCGTAATATGGCGAGTCGTAGGCGCTGCCGGTCTGTCCATAGGGGACCAAAAAGCTGGCGAGCGTAGAGCGCGCGCGCAGCGACTTCTTGTCGTTGTTGTAGCGCAGGCCTAGCGTCAGCTTGAGACGATCGTTGAAGTCGAAGTAGGTTTCCCCAAAGATGCCATAGGACTTGAGCCCGAAGCGTGGCGTGGCATTATGGAAATAGGGCGTGCCCAGAAACGAGGGCGGCAGCCCCGCGCTGAGCGACTGGAAGCTGCCCAGGATGCCCGTGACATAGTCGATGGCGAAGGCGTTGACGTAATAGTCGCCGTCGCTGATCCGGCCATCGACATAAATGCCACCGAGCAGGAAGTTGAACATCCCGTCGAAGTCCGACGAGACGATCGCCTCGGCGGACCAAAGCCGCGTCTTCTGGGTGGAACGGTCGAAGGCGGCTGGCACGGTGGCGCAGCGCTTCGCACCGCCATAGGAGCCGAGCCCATTCAACTGCGGCAGCGAGGTGCAGACCTGCCCTCCCGGCCCGTCCGGGATCAGCGCCGCGGCGATCGGCGCGAAATAGGCGCCGGGGACGCCCGGCACGGCGCCTGCGGCCAGGGCGGCCAGGCCGTTCAGTGCCGGCTGGATCAGCGACCGATTGGACACGCCCAGGTTGTAGTCCTGCGACGAATCGACGCTGGTTTCCTGGTAGATGCCGGTCAATTGCGCGCGGATCGGCCCGAAGTTGTGGTCGATTCGCCCCTGGATCTGGAGCTCGTCGGTTTTGTAGGTGGGTGTGAAGTCGGTGTTCACCTCGCGCGGGTCCTGCGGGTTGACCGATCCGGTGTAGCTGTCCGGTCCGTACAGGCTGTTAAGCCCCAATAGCTGGCCCAGCGCCGGATTGGCGAAGGTGATGCCCAGGAACTCGCGGCTGCCCAACGTGCCGGTGAAGCTGGAGTTGGTGTTGGTCCGGCCCGCGTCACGTCGCGCATTGAGGCAGCCGAGCGTGCCGGTTGGATCGCGCTGGCACAGCTGCTTCTGAATGCGCAGCCGGTCGTCATCCTCCTTGAAGTAATAGCCCATCAGGTCGATCGTGGTATCGATCGAGGGTTCCCACCGCAGCGAGCCGCGCACCGCCCACATATTGCGCCCATCGATATTGGTGTCGCGGTAGAGGTTGCGGGTGTAGCCGTCGCGCTTGAGGTAGAAGCCGGCGACGCGAACCGCCAGAGTCTCGGTCAGCGGCAGGTTGATCATTGCCTTGCCGCGGATCGATTCATAGTTGCCGATCTCAGCCTCACCCGATGCGGCGAACTTGTCGGTGCGCGGCTTGGCGGTGATCAGATTGACCACGCCGGACGTGGCGTTGCGGCCGAACAGGGTGCCCTGCGGACCGCGTAGCACCTCGATCCCATCGAGATCGAAATATTCGGTTTCGAAGATGCGTGTGGCGAGCAAGGGCGAGCCGTTGGTGTGGATAGCGGTCGCCTGGTCGCAGGAGATGCCCACGCACAGGTCGCCGATGCCGCGGATGGTGAAGGTGGAGGCGGTGAAGTTGCCCTTGGAGAAGGTGATGTTGGGCAGCGTCAGCTGCAGGTCGGACGCATTGTCGATCTGCTGCTTGTCGAGCGATTCGGCGTTGAAGGCGGACACGGCGATCGGCACGTCCTGCAGACGCTGCGACTGGCGCTGGGCGGTGACGATGATGTCGCCGGCATAGGCGCCCTGGCCGGCTGGAACGCCGCCACTCTCCTCTGGCGCGTTCGGAGTTGCGGTATTGCCCACCGGCGAAGTCCCGGCAGTCTGGGCAACGGCCGGAGCGGCCGCAACCAGCGCAATTGCCGACGCGGCAAGCAGTTCGAACTTGCTCATCATCCCCTCCTCCATGTCGCCGGTCTTCGCCGGCCTCGTGGTCTTCCACGATTGGGTATGGAGAGTAACGACCGAACTTTTGTTACGTCAATCCAGATAATCGCGCCATTCTTGCGTGTCCGCACCATTGTGGCCAAAGGGGAACATCTGCGTTTTCGAAGAATTGTTCTGCTGCATCGCAGCGGATGAACCATGGACAAGGATGACGATGACGATCGTGGCTGGCGAACCCGAGGACGGTGACCTGATCGGCCCCGATGGCAAGATCACGGTGCCGCAGGACGTCGCCGATGCGGTGCGCACGCTGATCCGCTGGGCAGGCGACGATCCCGAACGGGAGGGGCTGGCCGATACGCCGCAGCGCGTGGCGCGCGCATGGCGGGAATATTGCGCCGGCTATAGAGAGGATCCCGCGCATCATCTTTCGCGCGTGTTCGAGGAAGTCGGCGGCTATGACGAGATCGTGCTGCTGCGCGACATTCCTTTCCAGTCACATTGCGAGCACCACATGGCGCCGATCATCGGCCGGGCGCATATCGCCTATCTCCCCAAGGATCATGTCGTCGGCATCTCGAAACTTGCCCGAGTTCTCCACGCCTTCGCGCGGCGCTTGCAGGTGCAGGAACGGCTGACCGCCGAGGTCGCCGACTGCATCTGGCACGGCCTCCAGCCGCAGGGCGTGGCGGTGGTGATCGAGGCGAGCCACGCGTGCATGACTGCGCGCGGCGTACGCACCCCCGGCGTGTCGATGGTGACCAGCCGGATGATGGGCGTGTTCCGCGAGGATGAGCGCAGCCGGGCGGAGGTGTTGCGGCTGATGGGCATGCAGGGCCGCGCGTGACTGCGGCGGTGCTGGTCACCGGCGGCGCCAAGCGGCTGGGCGCGGCGATCGCGCGCCGGCTGGCGGCGGACGGGCACCGGGTGGTGATCCATTACCGGAGTTCCGCTGACGAGGCGCACGCAACCGCAGCGGAGATCGGCGCATCGACCGTGCAAGGGGACCTTTCCGATCTTGCCGCACTGCCGCGCCTGTTCGCTGCGGCGCGGGAGGCGGCGGGCATGCCGATCGCCGGTCTGGTCAACTCCGCCTCACGTTTCGAGTTCGACCGGCCCGAGCGGTTCGACGCAGCCCTGCTCCAGTCGCTGGTCGCCACCAATATCGCTGCTCCGGTCGCGCTGGCCGCCGAACTCGCCCGCCAGCCTGATCTGGCCGAGGGCGTGGTGATCAACCTCCTCGACCAGAAGCTCGCGAATCCTAACCCGGATTTCTTCTCCTACACCCTCACCAAGACGGCACTGGAGGGGGCGACCATCATGCTCGCTCAGGCGCTCGCGCCGCGGGTCCGCGTCAACGCGGTTGCCCCCGGCCTCACGCTGCCGAGCGGCGGCCAGTCGGCGAAGGAGTTCGAGCAGGTCGCCCGCCGCAACCTGCTGGAGCGTCCGGTCGGGGCGGAATCGGTGGCTGACGCGGTTGCTTGGCTGATCGGCGCGCGCAGCGTCACCGGCCAGACCATCTTCGTCGACAGCGGCCAGCGCTTCTGCAAGCGCGACGGCGACGTGATGTTCGCGGCGGACTGATGCCCGACTACACGATCCTGCTCGACGACCTCGACGTGGCGATGCGCCTCGGCATCCACCCGCACGAGGCCGAGCCGCAGCGCATCCGCGTGTCCGTACACCTCACCGTGGAGTATCCCGCGGTGCCGGAGGACCGGATCGATGCGGTGCTCGACTACGACTTCCTGCGGCAGAGTATCCACGCTCTGGCGACGAAAGGGTTCGCGCTCCAGGAAACTTTGGTGGAGTCGATAGCCGACCTGTGCCTCACCGATCTACGTGTCCGAAAGGTGCGAGTCCGCTCGGTCAAGCTGGACGTGTATCCGGATGCGACGGTCGGATGCGAGATCGTGCGTACACGCTAACTTCCCTCGCGTCATCCCCGCCCCTGCGGGGATGACGGTGGAGGTCACGCCCGGTTTGCCGCGCTCAGCACCGCGCGGACGCTGGCGGTGGCGATGTCGGTGTCGATGCCGACGCCCCAGACCGTTCGCCCGTCACTGGTGCGGCATTCGACATACGCCGCCGCCTGCGCGTCGGCGCCATGGCCGATGGCATGTTCGGCATAGTCGATGACGGAGAGGTCGGGTCCGGTCGACTCGGCCAAAGCCGCGATCACGCCGGAGATCAGCCCGTTGCCGCGCCCCGACAAAGAGCGCTCCTCGCCGTCGATCGCCACCCGGCCGACGAACAGCCGGTCGCCCGGCCCGCCGCTTTCGTCATAGTCGCGCAGCACGAAGCGATCGTCAGCCGAGGGGAGGTACGCCTGCTCGAAGGCGCCCCAGATGTCGGCGGCGTTGAGCTCGCGGCTGGTCTCGTCGGCGAGCGCCTGGATGTGGCGGCTGAAGTCCGCCTGCATGCGCTTGGGCAGCTTCAGCCCCTTGTCCTGCTCGATCACCCAGGCGACGCCGCCCTTGCCCGACTGCGAGTTGACCCGGATCACCGCTTCGTAGCTGCGGCCGAGGTCTGCCGGGTCGATCGGCAGGTAGGGCACTTCCCACAGATCGTCGTTGCGCGCGGCCTGCGCCGCGAAGCCCTTTTTGATCGCGTCCTGATGCGAGCCGGAGAAGGCGGTGAAGACGAGGTCGCCGGCATAGGGCGTGCGCGGGTGGACGGGGATGCGGGTGCAATATTCCACCGTCTTCACGATCGCGTCGATGTCGGACAGGTCCAGCCCGGGATCGACCCCCTGCGTGTACATGTTGAGCGCGACGGTCACGAGATCGCAATTACCGGTGCGCTCGCCGTTGCCGAGCAGGCAGCCCTCGACCCGATCGGCGCCCGCCATCAGCCCCAGTTCGGCCGCGGCAACGCCGGTGCCGCGATCGTTGTGGGTGTGCAGCGAGATCACCGCCGCGTCGCGATTCGGCAGGTTGCGGCAGAACCACTCGATCTGGTCGGCATAGACGTTGGGCGTTGCACATTCGACCGTCGCAGGCAGGTTGAGGATGATCGGCGCCTCGGGCGTTGGGCACAGCACCTCCATCACCGCAGCGCAGACCTCGACCGAGAAGTCGAGCTCGGCGGTGGAGAAGGTTTCCGGGCTGTATTCGAACTGCCAGCGCGTGTTCGGGCGCTTGGCCGCCTCGTCGCGGAGCACCTTGGCGCCCTCGACCGCGATCGCCTTCACCTCGGCGCGGTCCATGCCGAAGACGATGCGGCGCCAGGCGGGGCTGACCGCATTGTAGAGGTGGACGATTGCCGAATGCGCGCCGTCCAGGCTGGCGAAGCTGGTCTCGATCAGGTCGCGGCGCGCCTGGGTGAGCACCTGCACCGTCACGTCCTCGGGCACGCCGGCACGGACCAGGCCGGAGATGAAGTCGAACTCGGTCGCGCCCGCGCTGGGGAAGCCGACCTCGATCTCCTTGATCCCCACCTTGACCAGCAGGTCGAAGAAGCGCTGCTTCTTCTCGGCGTCCATCGGGTCGATCAGCGCCTGGTTGCCGTCGCGCATGTCGGTGGAGAGCCAGCGCGGCGCGCGGGTGATGGTGCGTGAGGGCCATTGCCGGTCGGGCAGGTCGATTGCGGGAAAGGGTCGGTATTTGGTCGAAGGATCGCGCAGCATGAAGGTCAGCCTCGTGGCCAGAGAGACCGGCGGGTCAGTGGACAGCCCTCAGGAGCGCGTGCCGGGTTGCGTCGCCCCTAAGGGCGGATAAGTCGAAGCGCGCGCTGCATTGCGGGACGATGCATGGCGGGGGGCGGCGCGCTTGTCCAGCCCGACGCGTTGAGTGTTTGGCAAGAGCTTGAACCTATTGGCTTCTTTCACGCCGGGGAGGCTCGAAGGAAAGCTAACATGCGTCAATTGCTCTACATCAGTTCGGCGGTGCGCGGAGCGGCAGTCGATATGGCCGCAATCGTCGGCCAATCGATCCGCAACAACCGGCGGGTCGGCGTCACCGGGCTGCTCTGGGGCGATGGCAAGCGCTTCCTCCAGGTGCTTGAGGGCGAGGATGCCGCGGTGCAGACGACCTTCGACCGAATCGCCGCGGACCCGCGCCACCGCGGCATCGTGGTGCTGCACGACCGGACGATCGGCGGGCGTGAGTTCGGAGAATGGTCGATGGTGTCGCGTGGGCCGCTCGACAGCGCCGATGCGTTCGACGATCGTATGCGGGCGGTGCTGGCAGGCGCGTCGCCGGCGGTGCGTGGCACATTCGAGGGGCTGGTCGCGGCGCGCCGAGCGGCGTGATCGCAAGCGAGAAGGGCGGCCGTCCGCTCGAAGGTCACCCTAAGTTGACACTAAGTTGACAACATCGACGACGTTCCCAGCCTGATGCGTCAGACTAGCGGGTCCGTGTGCCACCGCCCATGGCGGGTCAGAGCGAGTCAACGAAGTCAAAGAGCGCGGCGAAACCTTACCACACAGCGGCCTTGTAGGAAACGGTCCGGTCGCGACCGCAGCGCCGACAAACACCCGGTGGGGAGGTGACGACGCCGCGGTACGAACCGGGCGCTTACTTCTGGAACGCGGCGGCGATGTCGAGCTTCACTGCGTCGCCGACCATCGGCACGCCGAAGCCCAGGCCAAACTGGCTGCGCTGGATGGTGCCGGTGGCGTGGAAACCGACATTCTCCTTGCCGCCCATCTGCGCGGGCGCCTTGCCCGCGCCATAAAAGGTCGCGTCCAGCGTCACCGGCTTGGTGACGCCGTTGAGGGTCAGGTTGCCGGTCACCTTGGCAGACTGGCCGGACACCTGCACGCTGGTGGAAACGAAGCGTGCGTCGGCTGGGCTGGCGCCGAAGAAATCGGGTTTGCCGCCGTCCTTGCCGGCGCGCAGCAGGTGCGCGGTGAGGCCACTGCTCGCCGTGGTGACCTTCGAAACCGGGATGGTCATGTCTACCTTTGCGGCGGAGGGGTTCTTCGGATCGAGGGTCAGCGTGCCGGAGACGTCGCCGAAAATCCCGGTGTAGGGCGAGAAGCCGAGGTGATCGAGCGTCCAGGTCACCAAAGTGTGGCCCGGATCGGCGGTGTAGGTGCCGCCGGTGATCGCGGCGGCGTTCTTGCTGCCTGGCGCGGCGGCGGGCGCCTGCGCCAGTGCAGCGGTGGAGGCGAGGGCGAGGGCGGCGGCGAAGACGAGGCGCATGGCGAGACTCCCTGTTATCTGCCCGTGATTGAACCACAGAGCGCGCGTCGCGCAAAGCCCGTGCGGGCGAAACGGTCCGTTTAGGGCTCCACCCCGCGTACGAGATCGAAGCGGATTCGCACCCAGGTGCCCAGCATCGGCCGGCCATTCTCGCGCGGGGGGATCACCAGGAACTGCCACGCCGCCTGACGCAGCCCTTGGCCGATGCGAGACCCGGGCGTCTCGCCGATCACCCGGCAATCCTCGACATGGAAACGCTCGACCGTGCGGCACGCGATCATCCCCCAGCCTTGTGAGGCGCCCGCGGGCATGTAGGGCGCGATTTCGGCGCGGCTCGGCTCGCGATACCAGTCCGCGGCGTAGAGCGTCTTGCCGCCGGGCGCGAGGCTCGGGCCAGCGACGGCGCGGCCGGTCGAGGCGGTGCCCGCGTCCGCCTCACCGCGGGCCGGCGCGGTACCGCGGATGCGGCCGATGTCGGTGGCGGCGAAATCGGACGGGGACAGTTCGATCATGCCGGAGGGCGCCGTCTGTTCCTCGGGCACGGCGGTAGGCCTTGGCGGCGGCGGTGCCTTCGCCGGGGCGCTCGCCGCCTTTGGCTTGGCGGTCGCACGCTGCCGCTCGCGCGGCGCGACGGTGGCGGCGGGCGCCTCCTCCCCGGCCACATCGAAGGTCGAGAGGCCGCGACCGCCGAACGGCACGAACACCTTCGGCATCAGCCCCGCCAGGATCAGCAGCGCGATGATGCCGGCGGCGATCGCGACCGACAGCAGCGCCGAAACGGCGCGGCTGCCCGCTCCGCCCTGCGACCGATAGGAAGAGGCGGAGCCGGCCATCGGCCTGCCTCTAGCCGCTTTGCTTCAGCCGGGTGAGATCAGAGAACGAAGTCGCGTGCGGTCAGCACGATCTCCCCGGCGAGATGGATGGTCATGTCGGCGATGCCGTCGCCATCGACATGGAAATCCGCGATCGTCATGCCTGCGGCAGCGTCGAAGTGGACGATGATGTCGCCGGTGTGGTCTGCGGTCGCGCCGAAGTGGAACGCCTGATTGCCCCGCTCGGACGTGTCGGCGTCGATGTGGGCGACATGGATGCGGTCGCCGCGGCCGAAATCCAGGATCGTGTCGATCCCCTTGCCGCGGCTGTCGCCAATCCCGTGGTAGTAGAAGATGTCCTTGCCCAATCCCCCGGTCAGCTCGTCCGCGCCGCGGTCGCCGATCAGCAGGTCGTCGCCGGCATGGCCGAACAGCCGATCGTTTCCGGCACCGCCGTAGAGCGCGTCATCGCCCCCCGTCCGAGCCGTGGCGAGCCGCGGTGCGATGTAGTGCACGCCGTCCTTCGTCCCGGCCATCGACTGGTCGCCCAGCAGCAGATCGTTTCCGTCACCGCCCCTCAGCGTGTCGCCGCCACCCCCGCCGTAAAGCGCGTTCGCGCCCCGACCGCCGGTGAGATAATCGTCGAAGGCGGTGCCGGAGATGTTTTCGACGGAGGTGATCTGCATGGTGCCGCCGCCGCGGGTGTCCTGAAAGCCCGTCTTGCCGAGATCGACGACGACATAGCCGGTGGCGCGGCCGAGATCGTCGAAGTCGAGCAGATCGATGCCGGTGCCGCCATCCACCACCGTGCGTGGTTCGGCGGAGTAGCCGAGGCCGCGCCCGACCGTGAACGCGTCATCGCCGCCGAGCCCGACCAGGCGATCGTCGAAGCCGTTGGACACGAACCAATTGTCGGCCGCCGATCCGGTCAGGGTGTCGCTGAAGCCGGTGCCGACGATGTTCTCGATGCCGACCAGCCGGTAGGTCGCGCCGGGCGTGCCGGCCGGACGCAGGTCAACGGTTCTGCCGCTCACCGCTGCGGCAAAGGATACCGTGTCCTCACCTGCACCGCCGTTGAAGGTGTTGCCGGCCATGTAATAGGCATCGGCGACGAACAGGTCGTCGCCGCTTCCGCCGATCAGCACATTGTGCCGGCTGCGGCTGGTGAAGACGAGATTCGCGGTCAAGGCCGAGGCATCGATCCTGACGCTGCCTTCGTCTTCATAGACCCAGGTGCTGAACGCCCGAAACGAGACACCGTCCGCCAGCGTGATGTTCGCCTTCCCCTGGCTGTTGCTGACGGTCAATGCTTCGATGCGGAACGCCATCGCCCTCGTGATCGTCAGCGATCCGGCCACGTCGCGCGTCGACAGAGTGTCGTAGCCGCTGCTGCCGGACAGCCGGTCGAGTGCGTCGAATGCATTGTTCAGGTTGAACAGGTCGTCACCGGCGCCGCCCTTGGCTGAGTCATGCCCGCCGGCCGACAGATCAAAGACGTCGTCGTTCGCGGTGCCCTTGAAGCGATCGTCCTCGGTGCTGCCCACGTAGAGCTCGCCCTCCGTGCCAGCGGCGCGGGGCAGGCGGACCGACGGATCCTCGCTCGGCACGCGACGACGACCGGACACGTGAGTTTCAGGCATAAATTTCCCCCAGCGCCGGCGGGCCGCCGCATGCCCCCCGCATGCCTATCCGGTCCGCGTCTGCACGGTGCCACGATACAATCGAGCACGGCAGCCGGGCAAGCGCGGACCGGGTCGAGGGCCTCAGTTCTTCGCCTTGTCGACCAGCTTGTTGGCGCCGATCCACGGCATCATCGCGCGCAGTTCCGCGCCGACCTGCTCGATCGGATGCGCCGCCGCGGCCTTGCGCGCGGCCTTCAGCTCGGGTTGGCCGGCGCGGTTGTCGAGGACGAAGTTCTTGACGAAGCGGCCGGACTGGATGTCGGCCAGCACGCGCTTCATCTCCTTCTTGGTCTCCTCGGTGATCATCCGCGGGCCGGTGGTGATGTCGCCGTACTCCGCGGTGTTGCTGATCGAGTAGCGCATGTTGGCGATGCCGCCCTCGTAGAGCAGGTCGACGATCAGCTTGGTCTCGTGCAGGCACTCGAAATAGGCCATCTCGGGGGCGTAGCCGGCCTCGACCAGCGTCTCGAACCCGGCCTGGATCAGGTGGGTGATGCCGCCGCACAGCACCGCCTGCTCGCCGAACAGGTCGGTCTCGCATTCTTCCTTGAAGTTGGTCTCGATGATGCCCGAGCGGCCGCCGCCGACGCCCGAGGCATAGGCCAGCGCGATGTCGTGCGCGTTGCCGCTGGCGTCCTGGTGGATCGCGATCAGGCAGGGCACGCCGCCGCCGCGGACATATTCGCTACGCACGGTGTGGCCGGGACCCTTGGGCGCGATCATGATCACGTCGATGTCCGCGGGCGGCTCGATCAGGCCGAAGTGGACGTTGAGGCCGTGCGCGAAGGCGATCGCGCTGCCCGGCTTCATGTTGCCCTTGAGGTCCTGCTCCCAGATCGCCGCCTGATGCTCGTCGGGCGCGAGGATCATCAGGATGTCCGCCCAGGCCGCCGCGTCCTTGTTGCTCAGCACCTTGAAGCCGGCCTCCTCAGCCTTCTTCGCGGTGGCCGAGCCCTCGCGCAGCGCGATCGCGACCTCGGCGACGCCCGAGTCGCGCAGGTTCTGCGCATGGGCATGGCCCTGCGAGCCATAGCCCAGGATAGCGATCTTCTTGCCGGTGATCAGGTTCAGATCGGCATCGCGATCGTAATAGACACGCATTGTTGTTCCCCTTGGATGTGCCCCCGCGAAGGCGGGAGCCCAGGCTGAGTCCCCGCCTTCGCGGGGACACACGAAAACTCAGGCCGCCTCGCGTCCTCTTGCGATGGCGACGATGCCGGTGCGGGCGACCTCGATCAGGCCGACCTCGCCCATCAGCTCGACGAATTTGTCGATCTTCTCGATGCCGCCGGTCACCTCGAACACGAAGGAGGTGGTGGTCGCATCGACCACACGGGCGCGATAGACGTCGGCGAGGCGGAGCGCCTCGATCCGGTGGTCGCCGGTGCCCTGCACCTTGACCAGCGCCAGCTCGCGTTCGACATGCGCGCCCTCCGCGGTGAGGTCGCGCACCTTGTGGACGGGCACCAGCCGATCGAGCTGTGCGACGATCTGCTCCAGCGTCGCGGGGCTGGCGCTGGTGACGATGGTGATCCGGCTCACTGCCTTGTCGGCGGTGATCTCGGACACCGTCAGGCTCTCGATATTGTAGCCGCGCGCGGTGAACAGGCCGGCGATCCGGGCGAGGATGCCCGGCTCGTTATCGACGATCACCGCCAAGGTGTGGCGTTCGGCCTTTTCTTCTCGGATGTGCATCTGAACCTCACTCCCCTCCCTTTCAGGGAGGGGTCGGGGGTGGGTATGGTCCTGGCGGTACGGTGAGGCAGGCGCGGCCGGAGCCGTAGCGCCAGGCCTCCACCCTCCCCCAGCCCCTCCCTGAAAGGGAGGGGAGAGGAGGTCACACCAGCGCCTTGGCCTCGTCGTCCATGGTGCCGCTGACCTCGTTGGCCTGGAGGATCATCTCCGTATGCGCGGCGCCCGAGGGGATCATCGGGAAGCAGTTGGCGAGCTTCGCCACCATGCAGTCGACGATCACCGGGCCGTCATGCGCCAGCATCTCGGCGATGCCCGCGTCCAGCTGGTCGGGCCGCTCGATCTTGATGCCCTTCCAGCCATAGGCCTCGGCCAGCTTGACGAAATCGGGCAGCGAGTCCGAATAGCTTTCGGCATAGCGGCTTTCATAGGTCAGCTCCTGCCACTGGCGGACCATCCCCATATATTCGTTGTTGAGGATGAACACCTTGACCGGCAGGCGATACTGGGTGGCGGTCGCCAGCTCCTGAATGTTCATCTGGATGCTGGCCTCGCCGGCGATGTCGATCACCAGCGCATTGGGATTGCCCAGCTGCGCGCCGATCGCCGCGGGCAGGCCATAGCCCATCGTGCCGAGGCCGCCGCTGGTGAGCCACTTGTTGGGCGCCTCGAAGCCGAAATGCTGCGCGGCCCACATCTGGTGCTGACCCACTTCGGTGGTGATGATCGGGCTCTTCGCCGCGGTCGCCTCATAGAGGGCGCGGATCGCGCGCTGCGGCATGATCGCCTCGCCGCCATCCGGGAAGGCGAGGCAGGCGACCGCGCGCCACTCCTCGATCCGCTTCCACCAGTCGGCGAGGTCGGGCTTCTGGTGTTGGCGCGCCTTCCAGATGCGCAGCATGTCCTCCATCGCATGGCCGGCATCGGCGACGATGGCGTGATCGATCCGCACCGTCTTGTTGATGCTGGAGCGGTCGATGTCGATGTGGACCTTGCGGCTCAAAGGGCTGAACGCATCCAGCCGCCCGGTGACGCGATCGTCGAACCGCGCGCCGATCGCGACGATCAGGTCGGCCTGGTTCATCGCGTGATTGGCCTCATAGGTGCCGTGCATGCCGAGCATGCCCAGCCACTGCGGCCCGCTCGCCGGATACGCACCCAGGCCCATCAGCGTCGAGGTGACGGGCGCGCCGGTGACCCTCGCCAGTTCGCGCAGCAGTTGCGATGCCGCAGGCCCGGCGTTGATCACGCCGCCGCCGGTATAGAGGATCGGGCGCTCCGCCGCCGCGAGCATGTCGACGACCTGCTCGATGTCCTCGCGTGGCGCCTTGAGCGCAGGGCGATAGGTCTTGTGCTGGATCGGGCCGGGCTTGCTGTAGCGCGCGGTGGCGACCTGCACGTCCTTGGGGATGTCCACCACGACCGGGCCGGGGCGGCCGGAGGTGGCGATGTGGAACGCCTCGTGGATCACCGCGCCGAGCCGCGCGGGATCCTTCACCAGATAATTATGCTTGGTGCAGTGGCGCGTGATGCCGACGGTGTCGGCTTCCTGGAACGCGTCCGAGCCGATCAGCGCGGTGGGGACCTGCCCGGTGATGACGACCATCGGGATCGAATCGAGCAGAGCATCGGTGATGCCGGTGACGGCATTGGTCGCGCCGGGGCCGCTGGTCACCAGCACCACGCCGGGCTTGCCGGTGGAGCGGGCATAGCCCTCCGCGGCGTGGGTGGCGGCCTGTTCGTGGCGGACCAGGACGTGCTTGATCCGGCCGCTGCGGAACATGGCGTCGTAGATCGGCAGCACCGCGCCGCCGGGGTAGCCGAAGACGATCTCCACGCCGAGATCGCACAGCGCCTCGACCAGGATATCGGCTCCACTCTTCTCGGTCACGTGTCTTACTCCGTTGCGGTGCAGCGCCGCTAACGAGGGCAAGGGCAGGGGTCAAGCTTAAAACAAGAAAGTTTCCCGCAAAGCACCGATAGAGAAACAAAGTTGCGAGGCTCTCGGCCATGCAACAGGTGGCTGATTGCGGAACCAGGTATATTGCCGCTTGGCATATTGGCGGGTGGCGAGAGCAAGCGACTCGCCCGTTTCCGCCCGATCCGCTTCGCCGACGAGCAGCCGGGCGATCTCCGGAACGCCGATGGCGCGGCGCACTGGCGCGTCGGCGGGGAGCGGACGGGCGAGCAGCGCGGCGACCTCCTCGATCGCGCCCTCGTTCAGCATCGCGCTGGCGCGCGTGTCGATCCGCGCGTTGAGCACACCGCGTTCGGGCAACAGGATCAACGGGCGGAGCGACACGGCGTCACCGATCCCACCGTGCCGTTCGGCCTGCCATGCCGAGAGCGGGCGACCGGTCGATCGGACCACTTCCAGCGCGCGGGTGACCCGCGTCGTGTCGGCGGGGGCGAGCCGGGCGGTGGCGAGCGGGTCCTCGCGCGCGAGCGCCGCATGCGCCTCGGCGACCGGCATCGCGCGCACGGCCGCGCGCACCGCCGGATCAATCTCGGGCACGGGCGCGATCCCGTCGAGCAGGGTGCGGATGTAGAGGCCGGTGCCGCCGACCAGCACCGGCAGCCGCCCGCGCGCGTGGATCGCCGCGATCGTGTCCCGCGCCTCCGCCGCCCAGCGCGCCGCGCTCATCGCCTCGGCGCCGTCAATGTGGCCGAACAGGTGGTGCGGCGCCTGCGCCTCCTCTTGCCGTGAGGGTCGGGCGGAGAGGATGCTGAGGTCGCGATAGACCTGGCTCGCGTCGGCATTGACGATCTCGCCGCCGGCAAGCGCCGCCAGCCGCAGCGCGAGCGCGGACTTGCCGCTGGCGGTAGGCCCGGCGATCAGGGCGAGGGGCGGGTGCATGCGCCAGCCCTACCGTTCGCCCTGAGCGAAGTCGAAGGGCATGGGGCGCGGTTCGCGCGGGTGCTTCGACTTCGCTCAGCACGAACGGAACGGAAGGGGGGACAATGGCAGACACGGCAGCTAGAGGCGCGCGCATGTTCACTGCCACCCTGATAGCAGCCGGGCGCCTGACGCCAACGATCCTCGCCGAAGCGAACGACCGCCTTGCCGCCGCGGGCTGCGTGCCGACCACACTCGGCTGGCTCGACGAGGGCGATGCCGCCGACATCCATTTCGGCCTCGCCGCTGCCGATGCGCGCACGGCCCTGGAGGGCGGGTTCGAAGGCGTGGACGTCGTGGTGCAGTCGATGACCGGGCGCGAGAAGAAATTGCTGGTCGCCGACATGGATTCGACGATGATCACCGTCGAATGCATCGACGAGCTCGCGGACTATGCTGGGCTGAAGCCGAAGATCGCGGCGATCACCGAGGCGGCGATGCGCGGCGAGCTGGATTTCGCGGGCGCGCTCGACGCGCGGGTGGCGCTGCTCAAGGGGCTGGAGGCCTCCGCGATCGATCGGTGCCGGGCCGAGCGGGTGACGCTGATGCCCGGCGCGCGCACCCTGGTGCAGACGATGCGCGCGCGGGGCGCCGCCAGCGTGCTGGTGTCGGGCGGGTTCACCGCCTTCGCCGAGCCGGTGGGCAAGGAGATCGGCTTCGACCGGGTGATCGCCAACCGGCTCGACATTGTCGACGCCGCACTGGCGGGCACGGTCGCCAAGCCGATCGTCGACGCCGCCACCAAACTGGAGACGCTGCGCGGGGTTCGCGCCGAACTCGGCCTCGCCGACGAGGCGACACTGGCGGTGGGCGATGGTGCCAACGACCTGGCGATGATCGGCGAGGCGGGGCTGGGCGTCGCCTATCGCGCCAAGCCGGTGGTCGCCGCCGCGGCGATGGCGCGGATCGACCATGGGGACCTCACCGCCTTGCTGTGGGCGCAGGGGATCGCGCGGGCGGATTGGGTGGAGTGAAGCGGCTTGACGCCTAATCCGGCTTGTTCGGATTGCGCCTCCCCGGCGAACGCCGGAGCCCAGTTGCGAGCGTTCCGTAACTGGACCCCGGCGTTCGCCGGAGGCGCTAAAGCCGTTCGGATCGGTAGTTACGGCGCCACCACCACGCAGCTGACGCCCGACTTGCGGCAGGCGGCCTGCGCCGCGGCCTTGCTGGCGAAGCCGGTCGCCTGGAGGCGCGTGATGCCGCCGCCGCGGACGTAGGAGACGCTGCCGCCGGTGCGGCCGCCGACGCGCGACCATAAAGTCTGCGCGTTGCCCTCGTCCTTGAAGGCGCCGAGCTGGATTCGCCACGCGCCGCCACGCGCCGGCTTTGGCGCTGCCGCCTTCACCGGAGCCGGCTTTGGCGCGGGCGGGGCCGGGCGCGGTGCGGGTGCGTCGGGCGCCGCATAGGTAGCGCCCGCTGACGAAGGCGCGACAGGCGTGGTGCGGACCGGGCGGCTCGTCGCCGGACGGCTTGCGGGAGGTGGCGCAGGCGGCGGCGCGGCCACCGCCGCCATTTTCGCATTCTGCGCGATCTCCCCGGCCATGATCGTGCCCTGCTGGCGCTGCTCGGGCGAGATATACTGGTCCATCTGCGCCAGCGTCTGGCCGGCCTGGGGCAGCCCCTGCTGCGAGGAGCGGGTCATCAGCGCATAGGCGCGCGGCCAGTCGCGCGTGATGCCGTCGCCATTGAACAGCATGGTGCCTAGCACCAGCTGCGCGCGCTTCTCGTCGCGCGCGGCGGACTTCTCCAGATAGGGCAGGGCCTCGGCCTTCTTGCCATCCTGGAACAGCGTCAGACCCAACGCGTCCTCGGCCTGGGCGTGACCCTTCGCCGCGGCCCTGCGGTACCAGCTCTGCGCCATGGCGAGGTCCAGCGGCACGCCGCGACCGAGCTTGTACGCCTGCCCCAGGTTGAACTGCGCGTCCGGGTCCCCCGCCTCGGCCAGCGGCCGCCATTCGCGCACCGCGGCGACGAACTCGCCCTTCGCCCAGGAGTCCACGCCCGTCTTCACGTCCGCCGCGGCGGGTGCCGCCACCAGAAGCAGCGCCGCCGCGCCGATGCCGATCCTCTTCACGCGAACACCCCCACCGATAGCTCCGTCGCCGCTATGGCGCAGTTCCGCGCCTGCGAAAAGCGCGCGTTAACCGCTCCTTGAGGGATGACGTGCCATTCCGGCACCTGAAATGGTCGGGGGACAGACGGGGCACATGCGGGTTCTGGCGTTGGCATCGCAGAAGGGCGGGTCGGGGAAGACGACGCTCTCCGGGCACCTTGCGGTGCAGGCGCAGCTCTCGGGTGCCGGCCCGGTGGTGCTGATCGACATCGATCCGCAGGGTTCGCTGTCCGACTGGTGGAACGAGCGGACCGACGAATTTCCCGCCTTCGCGCAAACCACGGTGGCGCGGCTCGCCGCCGACCTGGAGGTGCTGCGCCAGCAGGGCTTCAAGCTGGCGGTAATCGACACCCCGCCCGCGATCACCATGGCGATCCAGAGCGTGATCCAGGTGGCCGAGCTGATCGTGATCCCGACCCGGCCGAGCCCGCATGACCTGCGTGCAGTGGGGGCCACCGTCGACCTGTGCGAGCGCGCCGGCAAGCCGCTGATCTTCGTGGTCAATGCTGCCACCCCCAAGGCGCGGATCACCAGCGAGGCCGCGGTGGCATTGTCACAGCACGGCACCGTCGCCCCGATCACGCTGCACCAGCGCACCGACTTCGCCGCCTCGATGATCGACGGGCGCACGGTGATGGAAGTCGACCCGAACGGCCGATCCGCCCAGGAGGTGATCGCCTTGTGGACCTATCTGGCCGACCGGCTGGAAAAGAATTTCCGCCGCACCGTCTTCGCGGTGCCCGGGGCGAGCGCAGGCTTCGCCGGTGCGCGGCCCGCAGGCGGCGGCTTCGGCCGCCGGGTGGTGGCATGATGATCGCGACTTCCAAACCCTTCGCCAGCCTTTCCTCCGGGCTGCTGGCCCGCAAGGGACAGGCGCGGCCGGCGATGCGCCGGCAGGCGACCCTCGCCGAGGCCGGCGACGCGCTCGGCTGGAATGACATGGGCGAGCCCGCGCCGCTGCCGGAGCCCGAAGCGCAGCCGGAAGCGGTTGCGGCCGAGCCGCCTGTGCCGACCCAGCGCGAATCGCTCGTCAGCGCGGTGCCGGTGCTCACCGCCGCAAAGAGCCGCAAGGCGTTCACTTTGCGGCTCGACGCTGAGCGCCATGCGCGGCTTCGCCTTGCGGTGGCCGGGCAGGGCCGCTCCGCCCAACAGCTGGTGACCGAAGCACTGGACGCTTTTCTCGCCACGGTGCCGGCAGGGCAGGAGCGGGCGCGCGACACCGCGGGCAAGACGGTTCGTTCGGGGGAATGAGGATGAAGTCTCACACGCTGTTCGGGATCGGCGCGACCGCGCTGCTGCTCGGCGGCTTCGCCGCGGGCGGGGTGACCCTCGCCGGTGCTCCCGAGGTCGGCAAGCAGGCCGAAAAGGCTGCCAGGAAGGCGACCAAGGCCCTGAACAAGGGACAAGGCGCCGGCGCGATCACGCTCGCCGAGGCTGCGGTGGCCCTGGCGCCGCAGGAGGCGCGCTACCGCCTGCTGCTCGCGCAGGCGTATCTGAAGGCGGGGCGGTTCGCGTCGGCGCAGGCGACCTTCGCCGATGTGCTCGCACTGGAGCCGGGCAATGGCCGCGCCGCGCTGAACCTCGCGCTCACGAAAATCGCCGGGGGCGACTGGGGCGCAGCCCGCACGCTGCTGACCCAGCATGCCGGCGCGATCCCCGCCCGTGATCGCGGGCTCGCCTGGGCGCTGTCCGGGGATCCGATCGGTGGCGTCCAGATCCTGATGGCGGCGGCGCGCGAACCGGGCGCAGACGCCCGCACGCGGCAGAACCTGGCACTGGCGCTGGCCCTCGCCGGTCAGTGGCGCGAAGCCAAGATGGTCGTGCTCAGAGACATGGCCGAAAAGGATGCGACCCGCCGCCTCATGCAATGGATGGCGTTCGCCCGGCCAAGTCACGCCTCGGACCAGGTCGCTGCGCTGCTTGGGGTCCGTGTCGTCGAGGATGCGGGGCAGCCGGCCGCACTGGCCCTGAGCCAGCCGGCACCTGCCGAGCCGTCGTCGCCGCCGGTGGCGGTGGCTGCGGTCGATCCGGCCGAAGCGCACGTGGCCGCGGAAGTGCCTGCCGCTGGGGGTGCGGTGCGGATCGTCTTCGCCGAGCGGCGCGAGGTGGTGCAGCCGCTGCCCAGCACCGCGCCGCGGATCGCCGCCGCTGGGGGCGCTTTCAAGACCCGCCTGTCGGTCGCCGTCCCGCCACGGGCACCGGCGGCGGGCCAATGGTATGTCCAGCTTGGCGCCTTCGACAGCGCCGGTGTCGCCCGCAACGCCTGGGCGCGTGCGACCCGCCGCTATGCGGCGCTCGCGGATCACACACCCGCCGGCACCGAATTCCACGGGCGTCGCGGCAGCTTCTACCGCCTCGCGGTCGGTGGGTTCGCTCGCGGCGATGCCGTTTCGCTGTGCCGCACCCTTCGCGCCGAAGGCGGCGCGTGCTTCGTCCGTCAGGCGGCAGGGGACCGGGTCGCCGCGTGGGCGAAGCCGTCGCGCGCGCTCGAGGTTGCCGCCAATGGGGGCGGACGCGGCGGGGTAGCCGCGCGCTGAGGCCCTCGGGCCTGTCCGCCTAGAGTTCGCGGCCGCCCTTGAAGAGGCGCAGCACGCGGCCCTGAACCGGCAGGCCGTCGAACGGGGTGTTGCCGGCGCTGCCGGGCATCGCCTCGGCGGTCACCTGCCAGGGCGCGTGTTCGTCCAGAACCACCAGGTCCGCGGGCCGCCCGGGTGCGAGCACCCCGGCGTCAAGCCCGAGAAGCCGGGCGGGGTTGGCGGCGATCAGCTCAAACAGCCGCTCGATCGTGATGCAACCATCCCGCACCAAGCCCAGGCCCAACGGCAGCAGGGTTTGCGCGCCGGCGGCGCCGGGTTCCGCATCGGCGAAGGGCAAGCGCTTCTCCTCCGGGCCGCGCGGGTCGTGGCCGGAGCACAGGATATCGATGGTGCCGTCCGCCAGGGCCGCCAGGGCCGCCTGCCGATCGCTCTCGTCGCGAAGGGGCGGGGACAGCCGCGTGAAGGTGCGGAAGCTGGAAACCGCGATGTCGGACAGCAGCAGGTGTGCGGGCGTGATCCCGCAGCTGACCGGAACCCCGCGGCGCTTGGCGCTGCGCACCAGATCAAACGCGGCGGCAGTGGTGACCTGCCGCACGTGCAACCGGGCGCCGGTTTCCTCCGCCAGCATCAGGTCGCGCGACACCGCCAGCGCCTCGGCAACGGCGGGTGCGGAAGGAAGGCCCAGCAGCGATGCGGTGAGCCCGTCGGTGGCAACCGCGTCGCCGGCAAGGCCGCCGTCCTCGGCATGGCTGATCACCGGCATGCCCAGGTCCCGCGCGTAGAGCAAAACCCGGCGCATCACCGCCGAATCGGCGATCCAGCCGCGGCCGGTGGCGACGGCGCGGGCGCCTGCCGAGCGGCAATAAGCGAGCTCCGCGATCTCGCGCCCGTCGAGGCCCCGGGTCGCCGCGGCGATGGGATGGATCCACAGGTCCGGTCGTCCGATCAGGCTGGCGCGCTGGACGATGCCCGGCTCGTCGAGCACGGGGGCCTGGTCCGGCATCAGCCCGACGCGGACGATCCCGCCGAAATGAAACGCTTCCCGGTCGATCTTCTGCACGCAAGGGTCGATCACTGCCGGTGCCAGCAGCCGGCCGCCGCAGTCGATCACCGCGGCACCGTCCGCCCGTTCTACGATCATGCTGTCGCGGACGCAGAGTTCACGGCCTCCACCGAGCACCCGCGCGTTGACGAACCGGATCGAACCCGGAGTCATGCCCAGCCCTCGATCCCGCGCGCCCGGCGGGTCAGCACGTCCAAGCAAGCCATCCGCACGGCCACGCCGGTGGCGACCTGTTCGGTGATCGCCGACCGGGTGGGATGGTCTGCGACGCTGGAGGCGATCTCCACGCCGCGGTTCATCGGGCCCGGGTGCATCACCAGCGCATCGGGCCGCGCGCGGGCGAGACGTTCGGGCGTGAGGCCGTATTGGAGATGGAACTCGCGCGGGGAGGGGATGTAGCCGCCCGCCATCCGCTCG
>NZ_JBELLZ010000018.1:0-48076 GCF_042096255.1 Sphingomonas sp.
CAGGTGGCGGCGCTGGTAACGGCGTGGAGGTTCGAGTCCTCTTCTGGGCACCATTCTCCGACATCGTCAGGATCCCGATGGCTGCGGCGCCCATCTGCTAGTCGTTCCGACTAGCCGTCTAGTCGGAATGCTGAGCGCGGCCGTGGGGGAATGGCGGCATAGGTCCGCTCGAAGGCTTTGGGCGCCCGCATCCGGCGGGACGCAGCTTCGGGAGGAAATCGCGATGACCGGTATCACCGCCAACATGTTCGCCGCAGGGCTCAATACCGCCCGCGCGGGTTCGCCGCTCGACACGCTCGCCGGGCAGATCGCCGTGGGCATTTTCGCCAGCTTCGCCAAGCCGCTGGGCTGCGGGCCGTTCGCGCAGGCAATGCTGCCCAGCCTGTTAATGTTCCAGGGCTGCCGCTGCCCGCAGGGCGGCGGGCAGGGCGCGACACCCCAACCGGTTGAGACCGCCAAATGGACTGCGACGCTGCAGGGCGGCGGCAAGGGCGCGATCGACCTGGGCGATGGCTACACCCTGGATCTGAATGAGCATAACTCCGAGATCACCATCCACAACGCCAACACCGGCGAGACCACGCAGATCTGGGGCGATCCGCACGTCAACGTCGACGGCAAGCACGCGTTCGACTTCTGGGGCACCACCACCTTCGAGCTGGAGAACGGCACCAAGATCACCATCGACACCGAGCAGTTCGCCGGCAACCCGGACATGTACGTCGCTAGCGGGGTGACGATCACCAAGGGCAATCAGGCGCTGGAGGTGAAGGGCATCAGCCAGAACGAGATCGGCGACCTTTCGATCACCCAGTCCAACAATGGCCGTTCGATCGACGACCGGACCCGCGACGGCTTCGTGCTGCACGAGAACGCCACCGGATCGGGATGGCGCTCCGAGTTCACCGGCCAGATTGCGACGCAGGAGGACCTGAACGCGACCAAGGTGGGCGAACTCTACGGCCCGGGCAGCACCATGCCGAGCCTTGGCGAGGTGAGCGAACTGCTGTCCGCCTTCCTGCTGCTCGGTGCGCTGGGCGCGCTGGCGGATGACGTGGGCGGCGGCCGCGCCGCGCGCCACTGAGGTCCACCGCAAGACACCGTGCGCCCCGGGGTGTTGCCGCACCTCGGGGCGTTTTGCGTCTGAAATCTGCGGGTTGCCTCAGCTAGGCGCGGTTTACCGCCAATCAAGCACGGCTGGTCGTGGTGTATCCGCAACGCTTTGATCGCGATCCGTCACGCCAGCGCGATTGTAGCAAAACTGCCATCAACCTGAAGGGAAAGCGTCACCTTCCGGTTCCAGGGGGTCTCGCGTGTCGGCTGCGGAACGCGCTGGCTTGCGGTGCAAGGCGCCGGGGAAATCAGGGAGATACATCATGGTGCGACTGTCGCGTAAGAGCGCAATGCTGCTCGGTACGGCCCTTCTTCTGTCTGGCTGCGGTGCGGATGACGTCGCCTCGCCGGGTGAGGGCGTGATCGTTCAGCCGGCTCCTACCCCGTCGCCGTCTCCCAGCCCGTCGCCCTCGCCGACTCCCGGTGGTGTGACCCCGGCCGCCAGCTGCCCGACCCTGCCGGGCGCCAACCAGCTCGTCGATCGCGGCACCATCCAGGGCCCGACCGGCACGTGGCGCAACTGCGCCTTCCCGGCGCGCTTCACCGCCTCCACCCAGATCCCGAAGGTCGCGGGCGTCATCTATTCGCTCGACGGCCGCGTAGACGTCGGCACTGACCAGGGTGCCGCCTCCACCGGCACCCAAGTCCGGTTGGACATCGATCCGGGCGTCATCGTGTTCGGCGCCACCGGCGTGTCCTATCTCGTCGTCAACCGCGGCAACCAGATCAACGCGGTGGGCACCCAGACCCAGCCGATCATCTTCACCGGCCGCGGCAACGTGGTCGGTACCGCGGATGACCAGACCTCGCAGCAGTGGGGCGGCGTGGTGCTGCTCGGCCGTGCGCCGATCACCGACTGTCTCGCCCCGGGCGCAGCGCCGGGCACCGTGGATTGCGAGCGTGACACCGAAGGCACGTCGAACGCGCTCTACGGCGGTGCGACCCCAACCGATAACTCGGGCCGGATGAGCTACGTCCAGATCCGCTATTCGGGCTTCGCGCTGGCGCCCAACAACGAGCTCCAGGGCCTGACCCCGTCGGGCGTCGGCTCGGCCACCCAGCTCGATCATATCCAGGTCCACAACTCGTCGGACGACGGCATCGAGATCTTCGGCGGCCGCCCCAACCTGAAGTATCTGGTGCTGACAGGTAACGAGGATGACAACCTCGATACCGACGTCGGCTACAAGGGCTTCATCCAGTTCGTGCTCACCATCCAGCGCGCCGGCGGCGCGGTCGGCGACACGATGATCGAGGCCGACTCGAACGGCAACGAGAATGCGGTGCCGCGCCAGAACGTGCGCCTCGCCAACTTCACCTTCATCCAGCGCTCGACTTCGGGGACGGGCACTGCGGTGCTGCTGCGCGGCGGCACCGACTATACCGCGGTCAACGGCCTGATCGTCACCCCTGCGAACATCGGCTGCCTCAGCCTGGGCGGTTCGACGGTGGCGCAGGCGGCTGACGCCAGCCTGGACGAGCAGGGTCCGCCGGTGTTCAACTCGGTGCTGCTGTCGGGTTGCAACCCGGCGTTCGTCCAGAACAGCGCCACCGGCAGCCCGTCGGCGTCCGACATCCAGACGATCTTTAACCGCGGCAGCAACAACAACGCCTCGTTCACCTCGACGCTGACCAACCTGTTCGTCAACGGCGCGGGTGAGAGCGCGGCGACCGCGTTCGACGCGTCGACGCTGAACGACAGCACCAACTTCCTGGTGCGCACCAACTATGTCGGCGCGGTCAGCGGCGCGGACGACACCTGGTACCAGAACTGGACCTGCAACTCGGCCACGGCGAACTTCGGTGGCAGCGGCACCGCCTGCACCACCCTGCCGACCAACTGACCTGATCCGGCGGGCACGGCATGAACCCCGTGCCCGCCGGTCAACCGACATGCGGGATGCGCCCATGCTGAAAACCAGTCTTGCGAGCCTTTTGCTCGTTTCCACCGCGATCGTCGCCCCGGCGGCGCTCGCCCAGTCTGCAAGCGGCCCGCAGACCGGCACTACTCCTTCGCCCAGCGTGGACGCCGATCCCAGCCCGTCCGCGGACGGCAGCCAACCGCAACCGGACAGCGCGGTGGCCGGTCCCGGTGCGACGCCGGAAGCCGCCGGTGCTCCCGAAGCGACGGACCCCGCCGCCGAGGACGCGCAGGCCGCCGACCAGCCAGATGTCTCGGTTCCCGGCGGCGACATCGTCGTGGTCGGCCGCTCGCGCCGCAACATCGTCGAACAGTCGCCCCAGGTCGTCTCGGTCCTCTCCACCGAGGACATCGCGCGCACCGGCGAGGGCGACATCGCCGGCGCGCTCCAGCGCGTCACCGGCCTTTCGGTAGTCGGCTCGGGCTTCGTCTATGTCCGTGGCCTGGGCGATCGCTACAGCCTTGCGCTGCTCAACGGCTCGCCGCTGCCCAGCCCCGAGCCGCTGCGCCGCGTCGTGCCGCTGGACCTGTTCCCGACCGACGTGATCGCGTCCAGCCTGGTGCAGAAGAGCTATTCGGCCAACTTCCCCGGCGAGTTCGGCGGCGGTGTGATCAACCTCACCACCACCTCGACGCCGAAGGAGTCGTTCCTGTCGATCAGCGGCGGCATTTCCGGGGACAGCGTTACCACCGGCAATCTCGGCTACGATTATTACGGCAGCCCGAGCGACTGGACCGGCTTCGACAACGGCACCCGTGACGTGCCCGGCATCCTCCAGCAGGCGCTGAACAGCGGCAACCCGATCCTGGAAGGCGCGGCCTTCAGCCGGCAGGACCTCCAGGCCATCGGCATGAGCCTGGTCAACGCGCGCACCTCGGTGCTCCAGCGAATCCAGACGCCGGTGAATTTCTCGGGCAACGCCACCGGCGGCACCGCCTTCGACGCGGGCAGCGTCCGCTTCGGCGTGATCGCCACCGCCGGCATCGACAACAAGTGGCGCACGCGCCAGACGCTACAGCAGCTGTCGCTCGACCCCGAATTGCAGGGGACGCCGCAGACCGACTTCGATCGCGTCATTACCGACAATCGCGTCGTGGTGAACGGCCTGCTCGGCCTGTCGGCGGAGTTTGGCGACCACACGATCCGCTCGACCAGCCTCTACATCCGCGACACGATCAAGCAGTCGCGCCTGGCAGTCGGCACCGACGAGAACCAGCCGGGCCGCGACCTCCAGGTGCAGGACACCGCCTGGTACGAGCGGCAGCTGATCAACACCCAGCTGGTCGGCGAATTCCGCTTTGGCGACCTCGGCCTGGACCTGCGCGGCAGCTACGCCAACTCGCAGCGCGAGGCACCGTACGAGCGCAGCTTCACCTATGTGCGCACCAACCTGCCCAACGACCCGATCGGTGACCGCTACGTCAACGATCTCGGCGGCAACAAGGGCGATGCGACCATCGCGTTCAGCGACCTGAACGAGGATCTGTGGTCCGGCGGCGCCGACGTGACCTATGCGATCACGCCGGACATCCGCCTGGGTGCGGGCTATGCCTATCAGGACAACCAGCGCACCTCGGTCCGCCGGTCGTTCCAGTTCCGCGCCAACGGCCTGCCGATCACCGTCCAGCAGCTGCGGCCGGACTATCTGCTGTCGGATGCGTCGATCCAGAACTTCGACATCATCCTCCAGGAGACGTCGGCGCAGGACGGCACCGCGGCGTTCGACGCCGGCCTCACCGTCCATGCGGGCTATGGCCAGGTCGTCGCCGACCTGACCGACGCGTTGAATGTGACGGCGGGCGTACGCTTCGAGGACGGAAAGCAGACCGTCACCGCGCTCGACCTGTTCAACACCGGCCAGACCACCGGCTTCAACACCAACCTGAAGAACGACTATTGGCTGCCAGCGGTCACGCTGACCTACAAGCTGGCGCCGGCGATGCAGGTGCGCCTGTCGGGTTCGAAGACCATCGCCCGCCCGCAGTTCCGCGAGCTGATCCGCCAGGTCTATATCGACACGGACACCAACCGCGTGTTCCAGGGCAACCCCAGCCTGGTCGACAGCGAGCTGTGGAACGCCGAGGCCCGGTACGAATGGTTCTTCGCGCGTGACCAGCGCTTCACCCTCGCCGGCTTCTACAAGAAGATCGACAACCCGACCGAGACCTATTCGTCGATCTCCTCGTCCAACATCACCACCAGCTTCGCGACCGCTCCGGAAGCGACTTTGTGGGGTATCGAGGTCGAGGCACAGAAGTACATCCCGCTCAACGGCATCTCGGACGGCGACTTCTTCGCCGACCGCCGCCTGTCGCTGATCGGCAATTACACCTTCACCGACTCGAAGCTGAAGGTGAATGCGGGCGACACTACGGTGATCAACGGCGTCACCCAGGCCGCATCGAACTTCTTCCGTGACGGCGCGCCGCTGACCGGCCAGTCGGACCATCTGGTCAACGTGCAGCTGGGCATGGAATCGACCGACCATCTGTCGCAGCAGACGTTCCTGTTCAACTATGCCACCGATCGCGTCACCACCCGCGGCCCCTCGGGCCAGTCGGACGTATACGAGCGGCCGGGCCTGCGCATCGACTTCGTCGCGCGCGAGGGCATCACGATCGCGGGGCTGGAGAGCGAGATCAAGTTCGAGGCGCGCAACATCACCGCGACCAAATATCAGGAGTTCCAGGAATTCGACTCGCGGCGGATCTACTACAACCGCTATGATGTCGGCGCTTCGGTGGCGCTGGGCCTGGGCGTGAAGTTCTGATCCGACGCGCCTGATCTGAACACATGAGGCCGCACGTGTCGCCCGATACGTGCGGCCTCTTCGTGTTCAGAGTGGGTTGTCGGCATTCCCGTTTGGAGGAAAGGACGCGCCGACATGCGCCTCGCCGCGTTTCTCGGCGAGCGCGGTCTGACGGTGACGCTCGGCATAGCCGGCGCGCTGTTCCTCGCTGCGTGCGTCGTGGCAGCGCGGGCAGCTGATCCCCTCGCGGTAGAGCGGCGACGCGCGAGCCGCTTCGTTCACCGGCATGCGGCAGGCATGGCACAGCACATGGCTGCCTGGCGCAAGGCCATGGCCGACCGCGACGCGCTGGTCGAAGACGAAGCATTCGCCCTGCCAGCGGCTGTCTTCGGGCGCGACCCGCTCCAGATAGGCGAGGATGCCGCCCTTGAGGTGGTGGACGTCGTCCAGTCCTTCCGCCTTGAGCAGGGCTGTCGCCTTCTCGCAGCGGATGCCGCCGGTGCAGAACATCGCGATGGTCGGCTGGCGGCCCTCCGCAAGCAGCGCGTCCTTGCGCTCGCGCAGCCAGGTGGGGAATTCGCCGAAGCTGCGCGTGCCGGGGTCGATCGCGTTCCGGAAAGTGCCGACCGCGACTTCATAGTCGTTGCGCGTGTCGATCAGGATCGTGTCCGGCGCGTCGATCAGCGTGTTCCAGTCCTCCGGCGCGACATAGCGGCCGGCGGCGAGCGGATCGATGCCGGGCTCGCCCATGGTGACGATCTCGCGCTTGAGCCGCACCTTCATCCGGTGGAACGGCATCGCCGCGGCCCGGCTCTCGGCGACATCGAGGTCGGCGCAGCCGGGCAGCGCGCGGATGTGCGCCAGGACTTGGTCGATCGCCGCATCGCTGCCCGCGATGGTGCCGTTGATCCCCTCCGAAGCCAGCAGCAGGGTGCCGCGGACACCCTCCGCGACGCAGGCACGTAGCAGCGGTGCACGCAGCGCCTGCGGATCGGTAAAGCGCGTGAAGCGATAGAGCGCGACGACGCGGATCGGCGGCATGGACTCGGGGACGTTGGTCAAGCGCGCTCCCATAGCCGAGGGCGCCGCTGCCGCCCAGCTCTGCAATGGCGTGGACCCGCCCTCCGCGCGGCGGCATAGTGCGACCGAACAGCGGGAGCAGGATGATGTCGTTTTCCCTATACGAAGCCGTGGTGCCGTCCAACCTCCAGATCCTGGGCGCCGTGGACGGCCTGCTCGACAAGGCGGAGGCGTTCTGCGCCGAACGCGGCCGGACCGCGACCGACCTGATCGATGCGCGCCTCGCGCCCGACATGCTGCCGTTCGGCTATCAGGTGAAGTCCTGCGCCGTGCATTCGGTAGGCGGCATCGAAGGCGTGCGCGCCGGCTCCTTCTCGCCTGACCGGTCCGCTTGGCCCACCGACTTCGCCGGACTGCATGCGGTGCTGCGGGCCGCCATCGAGGAACTGAACGGCATCGACCGTGACGCCTTTGATGCTCTTGCGGAGAATGACACGCAGTTCCTGTTCGGCGAGAGGAGCATGCCGTTCACCGGCGCCAACTTCCTGCTCTCCTTCTCGCAGCCCAACTTCTACTTCCACGCTACCACCGCTTACGCGATCCTGCGCGCGCAGGGCGTGACGCTGGGCAAGCGCGACTTCATGGGCATGCCGCGCATCAAGCGCTAAGGTGCGGGCGCGGCAGCCGCCTGCCGCGCCGCCTCGCGCTCCGCCGCCTCCATCACGCGCAGCACGTTGCCGCCGGCAAGCTTGGCGATGTTCGCGTCGCTCCAGCCGCGGCGCATCAGCTCGGCGAGGAGGGCGGGGTAGGTGGACACGTCCTTGAGCCCGGTGGGCAGCTGACCGCCGACACCGTCGAAGTCGGAGCCGATGCCGACATGGTCGTGCCCCGCCACCCTGGCGACATGCTCGATATGGTCGGCGACCTGGGAGAGCGTCACTTCGGGCGCGGGGTGCGCCGCGAGCCAGGCGGCATAGTCCGCCTTGGCCTTCTCGGGCTGGCCGATGTCCAGCCCGGCATAAGGCGGCGCGTTGAGCCGGGTCTTCTCCGCCGCCGAGTCCGCCGCCCAGCGGCGGTAGGCATCGGAGACATAGGGCAGGGCGTAGTCAACCATCACCACCCCGCCATTGGCAAGCAGGAGGCGCAGCACGTCATCAGGCACATTGCGCGGATGATCGTTGAGCGCGCGCGCGCCCGAATGCGAGAAGATCACCGGTGCCTTCGACTCGGCGATGGCATCGCGCATCGTGTCGGGCGAGACGTGGCTGAGATCAACCAGCATGCCCAGGCGGTTGAGCTCGCGCACCACCTGCCGGCCGAAATCAGTGAGGCCGCCGTGCTTGGGATCGTCGGTCGCCGAATCGGCCCATTCGATGGTGCGGGCGTGGGTGAGGGTGAGGTAGCCCGCACCCAGCGCCGCGTAGCTGCGCAGCACCGACAGGTTGCCGTCGATCTGGCCGCCGCCTTCGACGCCGATCATCGAGGCGATCCGGCCCGCCTTGTGCGCGCGGCGGACATCCGCGGCGGTGCGGGCAAGCGCGAACCTGTCCGGATGGCGGGCGACGATCGCGCGGACGAGATCGATCTGCTCCAGCGTCTGGATCACCTGCTCGTGCCCGGGCAGGTCGGGAGACACCCAGACCGACCAAAATTGCCCGCCAAGTCCGCTGCGCTTCAAACGGGCGAGATCGGTGTCATAGCCGTCCACGCCGGATGGAAGCTCGGCGAGATCCAGCGTCCAGCGCGTCTCCGGCGCCTTCTCGCGCAGCGCCTCCGCCCAATCGTTGTGGCCGTCGATCAGCGGCGTCGCCTTAAGGATGCGCGCGACGCGGGTTGAATAGTCCTGCGCAGTGGCCGGCGACGCCGCGACGAGCGCGACGGAGAGGGCGGTAGGGAGAAGCCGGCGCATCAGCGCTTCGCCTTCAGGCGGCGCGGGGCGGGGCCGTCCTCGTTGGCCGGTACCGCAGCCTGGCGCTGTTCCTCGTGCAGGTGGAGCATCGCCTCCATCAGCGATTCCTCGGAGCTGGACATCACGCCGAGCACCTCGGCCTCGTCGCAGCCTTCGGCAGCGAGATAGGCGTGACCCATGTTCGAATCGATGTAGATCGACTGGCCCGTATCCAGCACCACCGGATCGTAGAATTCGGTCTGCACCACGATCCTGCCGCTGAGGACATAGATGAACTCCTCGCCCGAATGGCGCACCAGCTCGCCGAACTGCTCGGCCGAACGCGCGCGGATCTTGGTGACTACCGGGATCATCCGCTTCCGCCGCAGCTCGGTGCACAGATAATAATAGTCGTAATTGGGCGTCTCCACGCGCACCGAGCGGGCGACATCGCCCAGGCTGCGGCGGGCGGTGACCGGCTGCGGCGCCTCGCCGTCGTCCTCGGCGAACAGCTCCGACATGCGCAACCCCAGTCTTTGGCCGAGCGACTGAAGCTTGTCATAGGTCAGCGTCAGACGGTCGTGCTCGATCTTGGACAGCGTCGAAACCGGGATGGCGGTCTTCGCGCTCATTTCCTTGAGCGTCCAGCCCTCGCGGGCGCGCAGGCCCTTTAGCAGGGCGCCCAATGTTGGGGGCGAGGTTGGCACGGGAAATCCTTTCAAGGCCATTGACGCATTTTCCAATCAGGATAACACTCGCCCGATCGGATCAACTTTCCCGATAGTATCGACGCGATCTTGTGGCGGCAACGGGCAGAAAGAAGGGCGATGGGGATGAAGCGGATAGGGACCATAATGGCCTTGGCCGTGGCGCTGATCGGCAGCGCGGTGGCCGCGCAGGGGCCGGCCTCAGGCCCGGGAGCGCCGTTGACGCCGGAGCCAGCCGCCACCGCCCCGCAGGTGCCCGTGCGGGGCGGCGGCGTCCATCCGCTCACCTCTGAGGACCTGAGCGGCTGGCTCGACGGCTACATGCCTTTCGCGCTCCGCTCGGGCGACATCGCCGGCGCAGTGGTGACGGTGGTGCAGGACGGCCGGGTGGTTGCCGCCAAAGGCTATGGCTATGCCGACATTGCCAAGCGCAGGCCCGTCGATCCCGCGACCACGCTGTTCCGCCCCGGCTCGGTTTCCAAGCTGATCACCTGGACCGCGGTGATGCAGCAGGTGGAGCAGGGCAAGATCGACCTCGACCGCGACATCAACACCTATCTCGACTTCAAGATACCGCCGCGGAATGGCCAGCCGGTCACCATGCGCCAGGTGATGACGCACACCGCCGGCTTCGAGGAAGCGATCAAGGACCTGATCAACACCGATCCCAACGGATCGCTTCCCCTAGGCACTTATCTCAAGCGCTGGGTGCCAACGCGGATCTTTGATGCGGGCACGACCCCGGCCTATTCGAACTGGGCGACCTCGCTGGCCGGCTATGTCGTCCAGCGGGTATCGGGCATGCCGTTCGACGATTATGTCGAGCGACGCATCTTCGCCCCGATCGGCATGCGCACCGCCACCTTCCGTCAGCCGCTGCCCGCGCGTCTCCGGCCGCTGATGGCCACGGGCTATCCGCGCGCGTCCGAACCAGCAGAGAAATTCGAGATGGTGGTGCCCGCACCGGCGGGGTCGATGTCCGCTTCGGGTCTCGACATGGCGAAGTTCATGGCCGCGCACCTCAATCAGGGCCGCGGCCTTTTGCGGCCCGAAACCGCGGCGGCGATGCACGACAGTTCGCTCGCGCGCGTCGACCCGATGTCGCTGATCCCGCCCTTGAACCGGATGGAACTCGGTTTCTTTGAGACGGACATCAACGGCCGCTCGGTCATCGCGCACCTTGGCGATACCGAGAATTTCCACACCTCGCTGCACCTGTTCATGTACGAGCGCACCGGCCTCTACGTTTCGTTCAACAGCGCGGGTAAGGAAGGCGCGGCGCATACCGTCCGCAGCCAGCTGTTCCAGGACTTCGCGGACCGCTACTTCCCCGGCCCGGCGCCGACCGGCCGCGTCGATGCGGAGACTGCGAAGCGGCACGCACAGATGATGGTGGGGCTGTGGGAAGGCAGCCGTCACTCGCAATCGAACTTCGTCGATATCCTCAATCTGGTTGGTCAGACCGCAATCTCGCTGGACGACAAGGGCGGGCTGGTGATCGCCGACCTCAAGGGACCGGGCGGCGAAGTGCGCAAGTGGGACGAGATCGCGCCGTTCGTGTGGCGCGACCGCAATGGCCATGACCGGCTCGCCGCCAAGGTGATCGATGGACGTGTCGTGCGCTGGAGCTTCGACATGGTGTCGCCGTTCACCGTGTTCGATCCGGTGCCCGCGCACCGCGCGCTGTCGTGGCTCAAGCCTGCGCTGATCGCCGCCCTCGCCGTGCTACTGCTGAGCGTGCTCTACTGGCCCGCGGCGGCGATCCTCCGCTGGCGGTTCAAGGCGGCACCGTCGGTGAGCGGACCGGCGCTGCGCACCTATCGTGCCACCCGGCTGATGGCGCTGCTGACGCTGGTGATGCTGGGCGGCTGGGCGTGGTTCATCATTTCCGCCTTCTCCGACCTCGACAAGCTGAGCAGCAAGGCGAACGGCACGCTCTGGTTCCTCCAGATCGCCAGTGCGATCGTCTTCGTCGGGGCGGTGGGCGTGGCGGCGTGGAATGTGTGGCTGACATGGACCGACGGGCGGAAATGGACGCGCAAGCTGTGGAGCGTGCTCGTTCTGCTCGCCGCCTTGCTGGTGCTCTACGTCGCCGCCACCTTCCACCTGCTCGCGATGACGGTGAACTACTGATGTGGCTGTCGGTGGAAACGCAGACGCTGCGGCTGGCCGAGCCGTTCCGCATCTCGGGCTATCTGTTCGAGACCGCGGACGTGCTGGCGGTGACGCTGGCGGACGGGCGGCACCGCGGCCGCGGCGAGGCGGCGGGGGTCTATTATCTGGGGGACGACCTGCCGCACATGCGCCGCGAGATCGAGCGGGCGCGCGGCGCGGTCGAGGCCGGGGTGACGCGCGAGGCGCTGCGCGCGATCCTGCCACCGGGCGGCGCGCGCAACGCGGTGGATGCGGCACTGTGGGAGCTGGAGGCGGCGCGCGCCGGGCGACCGGTGTGGGCGCTCGCCGGCATCGACACGCCGCGCGCGATGCGCACCACCTTTACCGTCAGCGCCGACACGCCCGAGGCGATGGCCGCGCGCGCGACCGGCTATGCGTCCGCCAAGGCGGTCAAGGTGAAGCTGACCGGCGAACTCGACCTCGATCTCGCCCGCGTCGCCGCGATCCGCGCCGCGCGGCCGGAGGTGTGGCTGGGAGTGGACGGCAACCAGGGCTTCGCGCGCGGCGACCTCGATGCGTTGATTCAGGGGCTGGTCGGGCAGGGGGTCGCGCTGCTCGAACAACCGCTGCCGCGCGGTGAGGAGGCGGCGCTGGAGGGGCTGGACTCACCTATCCCGATCGCGGGCGACGAGAGCCTGCTGTCGCTCGCCGACGTGGCCGGCGCGGTCGGTCGATTCGACGTGGTCAACATCAAGCTCGACAAGTGCGGCGGGCTTACCGAGGGGCTGCTGATGGCCGCCGAGGCGCGGCGGCTCGGGCTGGGCGTGATGGTCGGTACGATGATCGGCACCAGCCTTGCCACCGCCACCGGCTTCGTGCTGGCGCAGCTGGCGGACCTGGTCGACCTCGATGGACCGACCTTCCTGGCGCAGGATCGTTCGCCCAGCGTCACCTATGCCGACGGCGCCCTGTTCGCCGGCGACGAGGTGTGGGGCGCGGGAGCGCTCGCCGCCGCATGACCATGGTGAGGGCAGGGGCGCAGCCGACCTGGTTCGGCCAGCCGCGCGGGCTGACGATCCTGTTCCTCACCAATATGTGGGAGCAATTCTCCTATTACGGCATGCGCGCGCTGCTGGTCTATTACATGACCAAGCAGCTGCTGTTCGCGCAGGGCCATGCCTCGATGGTCTATGGCGCCTATACCGCCTGCGCCTATTTCACGCCGATCGTCGGCGGCGTGATCGCCGACCGCTATCTCGGCAAGCGGCGCGCGATCGTGATCGGCGGATCGATCATGGCGGCGGGCCATTTCCTCATGGCGTTCGAGCCGCTGTTCTACCTGGCGCTCGGCACGATCGCGTTGGGCAACGGGCTGTTCCTGCCCAGCCTGCCCAGCCAGATCGACGACCTATACGAGCCCGGCGACCCGCGCGTCGGCTGGGCGTACAACGTTTATTACGTCGGGGTGAACATCGGCGGCTTCCTAGCGCCGCTGGTGTGCGGGACCTTGGGCGAGCTCTACGGCTGGCATTGGGGGTTTGGCGCGGCGGGCGTCGGCATGCTCGCCGGCCTCGCGATCTATCTGTGGGGTCAGCGCTACCTGCCCGCGCAGGTCCGCCACCCGCCTGCCGAGCGGGGCGCGGCGCCGCGCGGGCGGTTCGACCGGGCGACGGTGCTGCTGCTGGCGGCGATCGCTCTGGCCGTTACCGTGTTCCGCGGCGCCTATGAGCAGGTCGGGAACACGGTCGCCTTGTGGGCGGACGTCGGCGTCGATCGGCGTGCGGGCAGCGCGACCATCCCGATGACCTGGTTCCAGTCGCTGAATCCGCTGCTGGTGATGCTGATGACGCCGCCTTTGCTCGCCTGGTGGCGGCGGCGGGCTGAGGCGGGTGCGGCGGAGCGGCCGGCGCGCAAGATGGCGGCGGGGGCGCTGATCGTCGGCGCCGCCTATCTGCTGCTCGCCGCGCTCGAGGCGGCCGGAGGGGCGGCCCACTGGCTGTGGCTCGCCGCCTTCTTCCTGGTCTTTACCTTCGGGGAGCTGTTCATCCTGCCGACCGGCCTGGGCCTGTTCGCCCGGCTTGCACCCGCAGGTCTTGGCGCCACCACCGTCGCCTGCTGGTATCTCGCGATCTTCACCGGCAGCCTGTCCGCAGGGGCGGTCGGCGCTTTGTGGAGTGGGATGAACCACGCCGCCTATTTCCTGCTGCTCGCCGGTATCGCCACGGTCGCCGCCGCCCTGCTGTGGCTGATCGATCCCATCGAGCGCGGCGTCGAGCAGAGACGTGTCGAATTGCGTTGACAGTTTTCTGATTGGAACAATAGTTCTCACATTGGGATGGACGCGCAGCGAACGGACGTGCGCGAGGAATAGGGGACAGGCGATGAGGGCACGCGATCTCGGCTTCGTGATTACCGGCACGCTGGCCGTGCTGCTCGCCGCCGCACCGGCGCAGGCGCAGGAAGCGACCGCTGCCGCCGCCAGCGGCCCCGCCGCGGAGCCCGCGCCCAGCGAGGACATCATCGTCACTGCCCTGAAGCGCGAGCAGACGCTGATCGACGTGCCGCAATCGGTGTCGGTGGTCAGCGGCGCCGCGCTGGAGCGCAACCAGGCGACCAGCTTCCAGGATTACGCCAAGCTGATCCCCGGCTTCCAGATCAGCCAGAGCAACCCCGGCGAGGCGCGGCTGGTGCTGCGCGGCATCAACACCGGCGGCGTCGCCGCCACCGTCGCCACCTATGTCGACGAGACGCCGTTCGGATCGTCGAGCGGGCAGGTCAACGCCGCGATCCTGGCGGGCGAGTTCGACACGTTCGACGTCGCACGCGTGGAGGTGCTGCGCGGCCCGCAGGGCACGCTTTACGGCGCCAGTTCGCTGGGCGGCGTGGTGAAGTTCGTCACCGCCACGCCGCGCACCGATAAGGTCGAGGCGCGCGCGCGCGGCAGCATCGAGACGGTGGAGGGCGGCGACCTGTCCTACATGGGCTCGGCGCTGCTCAACGTGCCGATCAGCGATACGTTGGCGATCCGCGGATCGGGCTTCTACCGCAGCTTCGCCGGCTTCATCGATTCGGTCGGCACCGGCGGGTCCGACCGCGCCGAGGAGATCAACGATTCGCAGAGCTATGGCGGGCGCATCTCGGCGCTGTTCACGCCCAGCAGCGATGTCTCGATCCGGCTGACGGCGATCCTCCAGAACCTGAAGACCGATGCCGCCAACGTGGTGGAGAGCGATCCTACGACGCTGCGCACGCTCTACGGCCGCTTTACCCAGTCGCAGTTCGTGCCCGAGTTCACCGACATCCGCTATCGCCTGTACAACGGCACGATCACCGCGAACCTGGGCTTCGCGGACCTCACCTCCGCCACCAGCTATTCGACCCTCAAGCAGCGGCTGCGCGACGACACCACGGTGCTCTACGGATCGCAGCTCGGCCTGTACGATCCCGACGCCGGGCCGGCGGCGGACATCGGGCTGAACCAGCAGACCAATGTCGAGCGCTGGACCCAGGAAGTGCGCCTGTCCAACGAGGGGCCGGTGTTCGACTGGCTGGTCGGCGGCTATTACAGCCATGAGAAGGGCGCGATCCTGCAGCGGCTGGAGGTCTTCGATCCGGGCACGCTGACCCCCACCGCCGCCTTTCCGCCGCTGGAGGCGGCGCTGCCCGGCTTCCCGCTGCTGGCGGACATCTTCACCCGTTCGACCTATGAGGAGTTCGCCGGCTTCGCCAACGGCACGCTCCATCTCGGCGAGCGCTTCGACCTGACCTTCGGCGGGCGGTACAGCCACAACAATCAGGATGCGAACCAAGGCGGTGTTGGCCCGCTCGCGCCGCCGGCTTTGTCCTCGGAGTCGAAGGAGGACGTGTTCACCTGGTCGGTCGCGCCCAAGGTGAAGTTCGGCGACGACGCTTCGCTCTATGCACGCGTCGCCAAGGGCTTCCGCCCCGGCGGGCCCAACATCGTGCCGGTGGTGCCGCCGGGCGAGGAGCAGCCGCCCTTCACCTACGACTCCGATTCGCTGGTCAGCTATGAAGTGGGCTTCAAGGCGGAGACCGCCGATCGTCGCTTCGGCATCGACATCGCCGCCTTCCATATCGACTGGAGCGACATCCAGCTGTTCGCGCAGGTGGGCAATTACGGCGTCAACGCCAACGGTGGCAGCGCCCGGAGCGACGGCGTGGAGTTCACCGCGACGATGCGGCCGACGCCCGGCCTGACCACCTCGGTCAACGGCGCCTATACCGATGCCAGGCTGACCGACGACACCAGCCCGCTGGTCGGCGGGCGCGACGGCGACCGGCTGCCCTTCACGCCCGAATGGAGCGTCAACGTCAACGGCGACTATGAATGGGCGCTGGGCCGCGAGGTCATGGCCTATGTCGGCGGCTCGATCCGCCTGCTCGACCGGCAAATCGCCGATTATGACGCCGCCTTCGTCGCGGCCAACAACCGCCAAATTGAGGTGCCGTCCTATACCGTGATAGACCTGCGCGCCGGCGTCGACTTCGGCCGCTTCTCGATCGAGGCCTATGCCAAGAACCTGGGCAACAGCGCGGGCAAGACCAGCGTCGTGGGCATCGGCAACTTCCCGAATGGGGCGGTCGGCACCGGCGTGATCCGCCCGCGCACCATCGGCGTCACCCTCGGCGCCGGCTTCTGATCGTGGCCGACGCGAGCGTGGCGGCGCATCTGCTGCCCGCGCCATACCTCTTGTTCCTGGGGGACACCACCGAGGCAGGCTTCGCCAAGACCGCGTTTGGCCTACGCGACTGGGCGGGAGACAAGTGCCTCGCGGAGCATGCGCTGCCCGGCGCCACCGTCTCTACCGGGCTGCCGGCAATGACGCCGCGCAAGGCGGCGGCGGCGGGCGCGGGGGCGATGGTGATCGGGGTGGCCAACCAGGGCGGAGTGGTGCCCAACAGCTGGATGCCCGCGCTGCTGGAGGCGATCGACGCTGGACTGGCGCTGATCGCGGGCATGCACGTCCGCCTCGCTGATTTGCCCGAACTCGCCGAAGCCGCGGCGCGGCGCGGCACGCAGCTGATCGACCTGCGCACGCCGCCCGCCGGCCTGCCGATCGCCAGCGGGCGCAAACGGAGCGGGCGTCGGCTGCTCACCGTCGGCACCGATTGCGCGCTGGGCAAGAAATATACCGCGCTGGCGATCGCGCGGGGTTTGCAGGCGCGCGGGCTGGACGCGACCTTCCGCGCCAGCGGGCAGACCGGGATCATGATCGCCGGGGAGGGCATCGCCATCGACGCGGTGATCGCGGATTTCGCCGCGGGTGCGGCCGAGCTGCTGAGCCCCGATGCAGCGCCCGATCACCTCGACGTGATCGAGGGGCAGGGCTCGCTGTTCCACCCCGCCTATGCGCCGGTGTCGCTGGCGCTGCTCCACGGCAGCCAGCCCGACCTGTTCGTGGTCTGTCACCAGCCGGGGCGCGAGGCGATCCTGGGTACGCCCGGTTACCGCGTGCCGCCGATCGAGGCGGTGATCGAGATGACAGTGGCAGCGGGACGGCTGACCAACCCCGCCATTCGCTGCGCCGGGGTGAGCCTCAATACCGGCGCGCTCGGCGCGCAGGCGGCGGCGCGGGTGATCTCCGAGACCGCCGACCGCCTGGGCCTCCCCGCCGCCGATCCGATCCGCGGCGGCGAGCGGTTCGAGCATCTGCTGGATGCGTGCGCGTGAGGACGGCCCTTTCTACTCCCCTCCCTTCACGGGAGGGGTCGGGGGTGGGTGGCGTGTTCGCGATATCGAGGACACAGGCAAACGGGCGGCCGTATCACCTGGCCTCCACCCACCCCCAGGCCCTCCCTTCCAGGGAGGGGAGGTAGTGGACCGCCTGCGCCGCTTCATCCTGCCGGGACTGGCGTTCAAGGCGGTGGTGATCGGCGGCGGCTATGCCACCGGGCGCGAGATCGCCGAGTTCTTCCTGCCGGCAGGGCCGTGGGGCGGGCTGGCGGCGATGCTGCTGGCGACCGCGATCTGGTCGCTGGTCGCCGCCGCCACCTTCCGTTTCGCCCTGGCGACCGGCGCACGCGATTACCGCCACTTCTTCGCTGGCCTGCTCGGACGCGGGTGGGTGGCATTCGAGATCGCCTATGCCTTGTTCCTGGTACTGATCCTGGCGGTGTTCGGCGCCGCCGCGGGGGCGATCGGCGCCGCCACTCTGGGCATCGCGCCGATCGCGGGCACGCTCGCGCTGATGCTGGGGATCGTCGCCTGCGTCGCCTTCGGCAACACCGGGGTGGAGCGGATGTTCGTCTGGGTGTCGGTGCTGCTCTATGCCACTTATGCGGCGTTCCTGGTGCTCGCGCTCGCCGGCTTCGGCGACCGGATCGCGGCGGCCTTCGCTGCCGGCGCGGCGCCGTCAGGCGGCGGCTGGGCGCTGGGCGGGATCACCTATGCCGGGTACAATATCATCGGTGCGGTGGTGGTGCTGCCGGTGGTGCGCCACCTGCGCGAGCCGCGCGACGCGGTGGTCGCGGGGCTGATCGCGGGGCCGCTCGCCATGCTGCCGGCGCTGCTGTTCTTCGTCGCGATGGTCGCCTTCCTGCCCGACATTGCCGGCGCGACCCTGCCGTCCGACTATATCCTCTCGCGGCTCGGGCACCCCGGCTTTCACCTGCTGTTCCAGGGCATGATCTTCGCCGCCTTGCTGGAGAGCGGCACCGGCGCGGTGCATGCGATCAACGAGCGGGTGGCGCGCGCCGGGGTGACGCTCGGCGCCGGCGGCCGCGCGCTCGCCGCGGCGGCGCTGCTCGCGCCCTGCATGCTGATCGCCGACCGGATCGGCCTCGTCACCCTGATCGCGGGCGGCTACCGCCTGCTCGCCTGGGTGCTGATCCTCCTCTACGTCCTGCCGTTGCTGCTCACCGTCGCGCTTCGCCGCGGGAGCCCGCCGGCGCTTCGCCCGGAGATACCATGAAGACGCTGCTTGCCCCGCTGCTGCTCGCACTCGCCACCCCAGCGCTCGCCGCGCCGCCCGCCGGGCTCGACGCGCGCATCGAGGCGCTGCGTCAGGGCTCGGAGACGCCCGGCATGGCGGTGGCGATCGTCGAGGACGGCAAGGTCGTGCTCGCCAAGGGTTATGGCCTGCGCAAGATCGGTGCGCCCGAGCCGGTCGATGCCGACACGTTGTTCATGATCGGCTCGACCGGCAAGGCGTTCACGTCGGCGGCGCTCGCCACCCTGGTCGATGCCGGCAAGATCGGCTGGGACGACAAGGTGATCGATCATCTGCCCGGCTTCCAGATGCACGACGCCTGGGTAACGCGCGAGATGACGGTGCGCGACCTTTTGGTCCACCGCAGCGGGCTGGGGCTGGGCGCGGGCGACCTCCTCATGGTGCCGCGCGGCAAGCTCAGCCGCGCCGAGGTGGTCCGCCGCTTGCGCTACATCAAGCCGGCGACCAGCTTCCGCAGCGGCTATGCCTATGACAACATCCTCTACATCGTCGCGGGTGCACTGATCGAGGCGGTGAGCGGGCAGGCTTACGAGGAGTACATGCGCGACCATGTGTTCGCGCCCGCCGGCCTGCCCAACGCCACTGCCGAGATGGCGCGCCAGCTCTCCGCGCCCGATCGCGCGCATCCGCACGGCCGCTTTGGCGGGCCGGTTCGCGGCGTCGGCAAGCAGCGGCTGATCGACGAGCGCGATCGGCTCGGCCAGGCGGGCGCCCCCGCGGGGCTGATCGCGGCGAGCGCCAACGACCTCGCGCGCTGGCTCCAGATTCAGCTGGCCGGCGGAGCGCTGCCCGAGGGCGCCGGTCGGCTGTTCAGCGCGGCGGCGGGCAAGGAGATGTGGACGCCGGTCACGCCCATGCCGATCGAGCCCTTCCCCGGCCCGCTCGCCGCCACCGCGCCCCAGTTCTCGGCTTACGCGCTGGGCTGGGACGTGCAGGACTACCGCGGTACCAAGGTGGTCTGGCATGCTGGCGGGCTGTTCGGCTTCACCACCATCGTGGTGACCATCCCCGAGAAGAAGGTCGGCTTCGCGATCGCGCTCAACAGCGAGGAGATCGAGCCGCGCTACGGGCTGATGTACGAGTTGCTCGATCATTATCTGGGGTTGCCCGCGCAGGACTGGCCCGCCAAGTTCGGCGCCTTCCGCCGCGAACGGATCGCCGCCGCGCAGAAGGCGGTGGCGGCGGCGCGGGCGACCCCGGCGAAGGTCGGCCCGTCACTGCCGGTGGCGCGCTATGCGGGGCGCTATGTCGACCCGTGGTACGGCACTTTGGTGGTCGGCCGGGACGCCAAGGGCCTTACCGTGGATTTCACCACCACGCCGCAGATGACCGGCCGGCTGACGCATTATCAGTACGACACGTTCGTGGCGAAGTTCGCCGATCCGGCGATCGAACCCGCCTATCTCACCTTCGCACTGGACGCCGAGGGCAAGGTGGCGCGAATCACCGCCAAGCCGGTCTCCCCGATCGCGGACTTCAGCTTCGACTATCAGGATCTGGATTTCACGCCCGAGCCTGCCCGGAACCCACGCGTGGACTGATGCGGCTGGAGCGCCTATATTCCGGCCATATTCTGTCCGGAGTCGAGACGATGCGCTATTCCACCCAGATCAAGCCGATCAGCGAGCTCAAGGCGAATGCCGCCGGGCTGATCGAGGAGATCGCCGAAACGCGCAACCCGGTGATCATCACCCAGAACGGCCGCGCCAAGGCGGTGCTGATCGACGTAAAGACCTATGAGGAGCGCGAGGAGACGCTGGCGCTGCTGCAGCTGCTGCTCCTTCGCCAGAGGGAAGCACGGAAGGGCAACACCCGGGATGCGCGCGAGGTCCTGGAAGAGCTGCGCGGCAAGGTCGCCGATAGGTGAGCGCCCCGCCCTATACGGTTCGCCTCCTTGAGGATGCCGCCGACGACCTGCGGGACATCCACACCTATCTGGTCGATCAGGGAGCCCAAGAGGCGGCCGACTCACTGGTGGATGCGCTGCTGGAAAAGATCGAAACGCTGCGCCACTTCCCCAGTCGGGGCAGCGTGCCGCGCGAGTTCGAAGAACTGGGTTTCGCCGATTTCCGGCAGATCGTCATGCCGTCTTACCGGATCTTCTACGAGGTGGTCGAACAGGAGGTCGTGATCCTCCTGGTTGCCGACGCGCGACGCGACATGCGGGCCTTGATCCAGGCCTTCCTGCTCAATCACCGTCCGGAAGATCCATGACCCGCCGCTACGACGCCCTGATCATCGGCGGCGGGCACAATGGCCTGGTCTGCGCCTTCTATCTCGCGCGCGCGGGCATGAAGGTGCGCGTGCTGGAGCGGCGGCATGTCGTCGGCGGTGCGGCGGTGACCGAGGAATTCCACCCCGGCTTCCGCAACTCGACGGCCAGCTACACCGTCAGCCTGCTCCGCCCGGAGGTGATCCGCGACATGCGGCTGCACGACCGCGGCTATCGAGTGATCGAGCGGCAGGTCAGCAACTTCCTGCCGTTTGAGGACGGGTACCTGAAGCTCGGCGGCGGCACCGCGCGCACCCAGGTGGAGTTCGCGCGCTTCTCGGCCCGCGATGCCGAGGCCTATCCGCGCTACGACGCCGCGCTGGAGCGGGTCGCCCAGGTGCTGCGCGACCTCGCGCTCAAGGCACCGCCCAACGCGGGCGGCGGTCTCGCCGCGCTCGCCGCCGCCGGGCGCCAGGGCTGGCCGCTCGCGCGCCTGTCGATCGAGGCGCAGCGCGATTTGCTCGACGTCTTCACCCGCTCCGCGCGCGAGTTCCTGGACGGCTGGTTCGAGGACGACCGGGTCAAGTCCGCCTTCGCCTTCGATGCGGTGGTCGGCAACTTCGCGGGTGTCTCGACGCCCGGCTCCGCTTATGTCCTGCTCCACCACGTCTTCGGCGAGGTGAACGGCCGCAAGGGCGCCTGGGGCCACGCGGTCGGCGGCATGGGCGCGATCACGCAGGCGATGGCGTGCGCCTGCGAGGAAGCGGGGGTCGAGATCACGCTGGAGGCGCCGGTGGCTCGCGTGCTGGTCGATGACGGACGGGCGGCGGGTGTGCAGCTGGTTTCGGGCGAGGAGATCGCCGCGCCGGTGATCGCTGCAAACGTCGGCCCGGCGTTGCTCTATCGGCGCATGGTCGATCCCGCGGACCTGCCCGCCGAGTTCAACCGGCGGATGACGGGCTATAAGACCGGCTCAGGCACCTTCCGGATGAACGTCGCGCTTTCGGAATTGCCCGACTTCACCGTGTTGCCCGGCCGCGCGCAGGCCGAGCATCACGGGGCGGGCATCGTCATCGCGCCGGGGCTCGACTATATGGACCGCGCCTATGACGATGCCCGCGCGCATGGCTGGTCGCGCCAGCCGATCGTCGAGATGCTGATCCCCTCCACGGTGGACGACAGCCTCGCCCCGCCCGGCGCGCATGTCGCCAGCCTGTTCTGCCAGCAGTTCGATCCCGCGGTGGACTGGAACACGCATCGCGAGGCCGCGGCGGACCTGATCGTCGACACAATTGACGCGCATGCCCCCAACTTCAAGGCAAGCGTGATCGCGCGCCAAATTCATGCGCCACTCGACCTCGAACGCAAGTTCGGCCTGGTCGATGGCGACATCTTTCACGGCCGCATGAGCCTCGACCAGCTGTGGGCGGCGCGGCCGATGCTGGGCCATGGCGACTATCGCGCGCCGATCGCCGGCCTTTACATGTGCGGATCGGGTACGCATCCCGGTGGCGGCGTCACCGGTGCGCCCGGCCACAATGCCGCGCACGCGATCCTGCGTGACCGTCCGCTGCTAAGTTGGTTCCGATGACCGCCTAGCGGCGCGTGCTTCCCGCTCGGCGCGGCGCAAGGTCGCGCACCGGCTCGGGCAACGCGGCGCCGGTGGTCCAGCCGAGGTGCGGCAGGCTGATCGAGCGCTTGCCGGTCAGATCGATGCGGACCACGATCAGCCCCTTGTCCTGGATGTCCTCCAGCATGCGCCGCGCGCGCCGCGGCGAGACGGTGCCGTAGAGCTCCGCCAGCGCCGCATCGTCGGGACAGTCCTCGCCCGAGCGCCCGGCGCGTGCCAGCGCCAGGAACGGCGCCCACATGTCCTCGGGCAGCGCCGCCGCCAGCACCAGCGCCTCGCCCCAATCCTCCGCCGGATCGAGCCCGGCCTGCGCCATCGCCAGGCGGCGGCGGAACCGGTCGAGCGGCTCGCTCGCGGCAACGCCGCGCATCCGGCAGCGCACCTCATAATCCTGGTAGAGCTGCGCCACCGCCACGCGCGCGCGCTCGGCTGCGATCGCGGCGGCCACCTCGGTGCGCACCGCCTCGGCCTCCTCCTCGCCCAGCGGCGGCATCTCGGGAACCGGCGCGGCGGGCGCCGGCTCGGTCACGCGGCGCATCAGTTCGTGCAGCGGCATGGGTGCGGGCGGCGGGGGAGGGGGCGGCGGCGCCTCCGTCTCGGCGAACAGCCGCTCGCGCAAATCCTCCTCGTCCGCCTTCGGCAGCGGGATCAGCTTGGGGCTGACGTTCTTGGCCGCGGTGGCGACGCTGCCGATCCTGACGCTGATCGGCCGGCGCGAGATGGCCGGGCCCAGCGCCATGAACTCGCCGCGCGACAGGTCCCGGATCGTGTCCGCCTGGCGCCGATCCATGCCCAGCAGGTCCGCGGCGCGCGCCATGTCGATGTCGAGAAAGGTGCGGCCCATCAGGAAGTTGGACGCTTCCGCCGCGACGTTCTTGGCCAGCTTGGCGAGCCGCTGGGTGGCGATCACCCCGGCGAGGCCGCGCTTGCGCCCGCGGCACATCAGGTTGGTCATGGCGGCGAGCGACACCCGCCGTGCCTCCTCCGAGACCTCGCCCGCGGCGGCGGGGGCGAACAACTGCGCCTCGTCCACCACCACAAGCACCGGGAACCATTGCTCGCGGGGCGCATCGAACAGCGCCGAGAGGAAGGCGGCGGCGCAGCGCATCTGCTCGTCCACCTCCAGCCCCTCCAGGTTCAGCACCACCGAGGCGCGGTGCTCGCGCGCGCGCTGGGCGAGGCGGGTGACCTCGCCCAGGCTGTAGGCCGCCGCATCCACCGCGATGTGATCGAATGCGTCCGCCAGCGAGACGAAATCGCCCTCGGGATCGATCACCACCTGCTGGACCAGCCCGGCGCTGCCTTCAAGCAGGCGACGCAGCAGGTGCGACTTGCCGGACCCCGAATTGCCTTGGACGAGCAGGCGGGTGGCGAGCAGTTCCTCCAGGTCGAGCTCGACGGTGCGGGCCGACGAGTCCGATCCCATGTCGATCTTGGCAGTCATCTGCAGCGTCGATGGCGGCGGGTGGGGGCAAGGGCAAGGGGGTTGCGCATCCCGAGCCCGGCGCGCCGCCCCCGCGTCAGACCTGCGCGAGACCGCCGTCTACGAACATCTCGCTGCCGGTCATGAAGCTGCTGTCGTCCGATGCCAGGAAGGCGGCGGCGGCGGCGACCTCCTCGGGCGCGCCGATGCGGCCGATCGGTGTGGTCGCTCCCAGCGCCTCCATCGCTTCCGCGCCGACTACCTCCTGAGCCAGCTCGGTGCGGGTGGGCCCGGGCGAGAGGACGTTGACGCGGATGCCGGTGCCGGCAAGGTCAAGCGCCCAGCTGCGGGCGAAATTGCGCACCGCCGCCTTGCTGGCGCTGTAGGTGCTGAACCGCGGCGTGCCCATCACCCCCGTGGTGGAGCCGGTGAGGATGATCGATCCGCCCCGATCCATCAGCGGCAGCGCCTTCTGCACGGTGAACAGTGTGCCCTTCACATTGGTACCGAAGGTTCGGTCATATTCCTCCGGCGTGATTTCCCCCAGCGGCGCCAGCTCGCCGGTGCCGGCATTGGCGAAGACGATGTCGAGCCCACGTCCCTCCGCCTTCACCGCATCGTAGAGCCGGTCGAGATCGGCGAGGTCGCTCACCGAGCCCGTCACCGCGCGCGCGTTCGGACCCAACCGTGTCAGTGCCGCATCCAGCGGCGCCTGGCGCCGGCCGAAGAGGAAGACGAATGCGCCTTCGTTCACGAAGCGCTGCGCCGTCGCGAAGCCGATGCCGCTGCCGCCGCCGGTCACCACCGCGGTCCGGCCATGCAACCTGTCCATGTCATGCCTTTCCTGTTCAAGGTGGCGGACAGCTGGCGGTGCACCCACCTGTGGACAAGTATGCACCTTTTGGTAAGTATCGAAGAATGAGTTCCGACCCGTCACCCGGCTTCACCTGCGGGCTGGACGTCACGCTGCGTGTCATCTCCGGTAAGTGGAAGCCGCTGATCCTCTACTTTCTGCTTCAGCAGCCGAACCGCTATGGCGCGCTCAAGCGCGCAGTTCGCGGTGTCAGCGACAAGGTGCTGATTCAGCAGTTGAAGGAGCTGGAGGCGGACGGCGTGCTGGTCCGAACCGATTACAAGGAAGTGCCGCCGCGTGTGGATTATGCGCTGACGCCGCTCGGCCGCACCCTGGCCGATGCGCTGGTGCCCCTTTGCACCTGGGGAACGGAGAACATGGCGGAGGTGACTCGCATCTTCGCCCAACGCGAGGGCTGGCATGCCGGCCTCGGCTGACCGGCCGGGCATCATCGGGCGGTTGAAGCGCGTCTTCGCCGAGGAGGATTGGGCGTTCGCGCCGCATGAGGTGCCGGTGATGCCCGGCTCCCCCGGCTCGCCCGAACATCCGCCGCGCCGCCGCATCGCCTATGCGCTGATCGGCATCCTGGTCGGGCTGACCGGCGGCTTCGGCAATGCGCTGATCGCCGCCAACACGACCACGCTGGCCGGGGCGCTGGGGCTCGATCCGGCCGAGATCGCCTGGCTGCCGACCGTCTATGTAATGACCAACGTCAGTGCCAACCTGCTGCTGATCAAGTTCCGCCAGCAGTTCGGTCTCCGCCCCTTCGCGCTGATCTTCCTCGGCCTCTATGTCGCGCTCACCTTCGCGCACCTGTTCGTGCTCGACTTCGCCTCTGCGGTGCTGGTGCGCGCGGCGAGCGGGCTGGCGGGGGCGCCGCTGTCCAGCCTGGCGCTCTATTATCTGATGCAGGCGGTGCCCGCGCAGCACCGGCTGCGCGCGGTGATCCTGGGGATCGGCGTGCCCCAATGCGCGACGCCGCTGGCGCGGCTGTTCTCACCCGAGCTGCTGGCGATGAGCCAGTGGCGCACGCTCTACCTGTTCGAGCTGGGGCTGGCGGCGCTCAGCCTCGCGGCGGTGCTGGCGCTGCGGCTGCCGCCGACGGTGCGTCAGAAGGCGTTCGAGCCGCTCGATTTCGTCACCTTCACCCTGTTCGGTGGTGGGCTGGCGCTGATCGCGGCGGTGCTGGGTCTGGGCCGGATCGTGTGGTGGACGGAGGCGGCGTGGATCGGCTGGGCGCTCGCCGCCGCCATCCCGATGCTCGCCGCCGCGCTGGCGATCGAGCATGGCCGCGCCAAGCCGCTGCTCAACACCCGCTGGCTGGCGAGCGCGGACGTCCTGCGCTTCGCGATCGTCACGCTGATGGCGCGCATCGTGCTGAGCGAGCAGAGCTTTGGCGCGGTCGGGCTGCTGACCGTGCTGGGGCAGAACAACGACCAGCTGATCCCCTTCTTCCTGCTGATCTTCGTGGCAACAGTGGTGGGGTTCCTGCTGAGTGCGGCGACCTTGGACATCGAGAAACTGGCCCATCCGGTCATGCTGGCGATCGGCATCGTCGCGGTGGCGGCATGGTTCGACGCGCAATCGACCAGCCTCACGCGCGCACCGCAACTCTACGTCACGCAGACGCTGATCGCCTTCTCGGGCGCGTTCTTCCTCGGCCCTTCACTGCTGTTCGGCATGACCCGCGCGCTCAAGGAAGGCACCGGCCACGTCATCAGCTTCATCGCGCTGTTCGGCATCCTCAACTCGATCGGCGGGCTTGCCGGTTCGGCGTTGGTCGGCAGCTATCAGGTGGTACGCGAGAAGGCGAACAGCGCCGCACTGGTCCAGGCGATCGACACCACTAGTCCGCTTACCCAGGCTCGGCTCCAGGCAGGTGCGGCGGGGGTTGGGGGCGTGGTAAGCGATCCGGCGCTGCGCTCTGCCCAGGGCGGCGCGTTGCTGTCGCGCACCGCGACGCGCGAAGCCAACGTGCTGGCCTATAACGATATGTTTCGCATGATTGCCTTGCTGGCGACGCTGACCTTCCTCTATCTCGCCGCGCTTCTGATCCGCCGCGAGATCCGTGCCCGGCGGGAGGCCCGATGACCGACACTGCCGTAAGCTCCACGCCCGTTACCGAGGAACGCGCCGCCGAACCGCCCGCCGGTTCCGGCTGGCGCCCGCCGGCCTTGTCGCCGGCCGCGATCGTGGTGATTGTCGCGCTGACGCTGGCTGGGGTGCTCGCGGTGCTGGCGGCATGGCGGATGTGGCCGTTCACCAGCGATTTCGAGTCGACCGACAACGCCTATGTCCGCGGCCGGGTGACGGTGATCGCGCCGCAGGTGTCCGGCTATGTGACGCAGGTGCTGGTGCGCGACTTCGCCGAGGTGAAGCCCGGTCAGCCATTGGTGGTGATCGACCAACGCATCTACCGCCAGCGGGTCGAACAGGCACAGGCGCAGGTGGCGGCGCAGCAGGCGACGTTGGCGAACAGCCGCCAGGCCGCGGCGAGCCGAACCGCCAGCTTCGGCGGGCAGGAGGCGGCGGTGGCCAATGCCGAGGCGCAGCTGATGCGTGCGCAGGCGGACATGGCGCGCGTCAACGATCTCGTCACCGATGGCTCGGTTTCCTTGCGCGAGCGTGACCAGACGCTCGCCGCGCTGCGCCAGGCGGAAGCGGGCGTGCGCCAGGCCCGCGCCGCACGCGAGATCGCCCGGCAGGACATCCGCACGGTGGAGGTCGGCCGCGGCGGGCAGGAGGCGGGCGTTTCGGGCGCCGAGGCCGCGCTGCGCCTCGCCCGCATCGACCTGGCCAACACCGTGATCCGCGCGCCGGAGGCAGGGCGGCTGAGCGAGGTGGGCGTGCGCGTCGGCCAGTACGTCACCGCCGGATCGCAGCTGATGTTCCTGGTGCCGCCGGAGGTGTGGGTGATCGCCAACCTGAAGGAAGCGCAGACCGCGCGCGTTTCGGTCGGCCAGCCGGCGAGCTTCACCGTCGACGCGCTCGCCAATGCACGCCTCACTGGCCGGGTCGAGCGGATCGCGCCCGCCGCGGGCAGCGAGTTCGCGGTGCTCAAGTCCGACAATGCCACGGGCAATTTCACCAAGGTGCCGCAGCGGATCGCGGTGCGCATCCGCATCGATCCCGGCCAGCCGCTCGCCCGCCGCCTGCGTCCGGGCATGTCGGTGCAGGCGCGCGTCGACACCGCCGGCACGCCGACGCCGCGATGAGGCGCCTTGCACTACGCCAACCCCCGTTCGCCCTGAGCGAAGTCGAAGGGTGCGCGCCAAGTGCTTCGACTTCGCTCAGCACGAACGGGAGTAGGTGCTGGACTCTAGCATCGGCTGCATTGATGCTCGCGCTCTCCGGCTGCGTGTCCGCCGGCCCGCGCGCGCCGGTCCCGGAGGAGGCGCATGTCGCGGCACCCGCCGGCTGGCGCACGCCGCTCGCCGCGTCGGGCGACATCGCGCCCGACTGGTGGCGCGCGTTCGGCGATCCCGTGCTCGCCGATCTCGTCGCCCGCGCGCTCGCGAACAACGTCGATATCGCGCTCGCCGCCACCCGCGTCGAGGAGGCACGCGCGGCCGAGGCGCTCGCCCGTGCGCAGCTGTCGCCGCAGATCGGTGGCACCCTGCCCGAGACCCAGGGGCAGACCTTGAGCCCGTTCGGCACCCCCAGCCAGGCGGTCGGCTTCCAACCCGCGCTCACCGCCAGCTACGACCTCGACCTGTTCGGCCGCCTGCGCCAGGCGAGCCGCGCCGCGCGCGCGCAGCTGCTCGCCAGCGAGGGCGCGCACGACACGGTACGGCTCGCCACGATCGCCAGCACCGCGAGCGGCTATGTCACGCTGCGCGCGCTCGACCAGAGGCTCGCCATCGCCCGCGACACCCTCGCCGCCCGGGCCGAAGCGCTGCGCATCGCCCGCCGCCGGTTCGAGGCGGGCTATTCCTCACGCCTCGAATACCGCCAGGCACAGGCCGAGTACGCCGCCACCGCGCAGCTCGTCCCCGCGGCCGAGCTCGCCATCGCCCGCCAGGAGAATGCGCTGGCGCTGCTGACCGGCGATCCGCCCCGCGCGATCCCGCGCGGCCTGCCGCTGGACCGGCTCGCCGCCCCCGCCATTCCCGATGGCCTGCCCGCCGACCTGCTCCGCCGCCGGCCGGACCTGTTCCAGGCCGAGCAGGCGCTGGTCGCCGCCGACCGCACGTTGGACAGCCAGCGCGCCGCCTTCCTGCCCAATCTGTCGCTCACCGGCTCGGCCGGACTGGTGCTGTCCACTGCGCTCGCCGATCCGGTCGGCGTCTTCTCGCTCGGCGCCAGCGTGCTCGCGCCGATCTTCGACGGCGGACGGCTGCGCGCGCAGGCCGATGCCGCGACCGCCCGCCGCGACGGCGCCGCCTTCGCCTATCGCCGCGCCGCTTTGGTCGCCTTTCGCGAGGTGGACGACGCGCTCGCCGGCGTCCGCCGCACCGGCGAACAGGCGCAGGACCTGACCCAACAGGCGGAGGCCGCGCGCGGTGCGCTCGCCAACGCCACCAGCCGCTACCGCGCCGGCTATTCGAGCTATCTCGAACAGCTCGACGCACAGCGCAGTCTGCTCACCGCCGAACTCTCGCTGGTCCAGGCCGAGGCCGACCGCCTGACCAGCCACGTCGCGCTCTACCAGGCGATGGGCGGCGGGTGGCGGCGGCCCTGAGGCGGATCGACTCTTTGTGTGTGCTCGCATACCCGTTGTGCTCCCGCGAAGGCGGGAGCCCAGACTGGGTCCCCGCCGTCGCGGGGACACAAAGGCGGGATCGTCCGGTTTCCACTAACGGGGAGACTCAGCGGTATGGGCTCACGCCTGCTTCGGTCCGCCCGGCTGGGCCTGCTCATTCTCGTGCTGCCGCCCGCCGCCAGCGTCACGCTTGCCGAGCCGGTCGCCGCAGGTCCGCCCACCAGCCTTGCGGACACTTTGCCGTTCACGAGCTATGTCGTCGATCAGGCCGGTGTGCTCACCCGGGAAGAGCGGCGGCGGCTCATCGATCGGCTCGGCCGGTTCCAGCGCGAGACGGGGCACCAGATGGCGGTGGCGACGGTGGACAGCCTCGCGGGCGAGCAGGTCGCGGCCTTCAGCCTTCGCCTCGCCAGGCGCTGGGGCGTGGGCCGGAAGGACGCCAATGATGGCATCCTCATCCTGCTCGCACCGCAGGATCGCTCGGCGCGGATCGAAGTGGGCCTCGGGCTGGAGCAGCGCCTGACCAACGCCTTCTGCGCGACCGTGATGAGCGGACACATGGTGCCGGAGTTTGCGCAAGGCCGCTACGGATCGGGTCTTGAGCGTGGCGTCACCGCCATCATCGCGAAGCTGGCGAGCAATCGCGCGGAGCCGAACGCACGTCGCCGCTGAGCCGCTTGCGCGCTACCCGCCCCGCTTCATCGTCTCGCGGGCGATGATCACCTGCTGGATCTGGCTGGTGCCCTCGTAGATGCGGAACAGGCGGACGTCGCGATAGAGGCGCTCGATGCCGTAATCGGCGATATAGCCCGCGCCGCCGTGGATCTGCACCGCGCGGTCGGCGACGCGGCCGACCATCTCGCTGGCGTAATATTTGGCGGCGGCGCTCTCCAGCACGACATCCTCGCCGGCATCTTTGCGTGCCGCGGTCTCCAGCACCAGCGCGCGGGAGACCAGCGCCTCCGTCTTCGAATCGGCGATCATCCCCTGGATCAGCTGGTGCTCGGCGATCGGCTTGCCGAACTGCTTGCGCTCGCCGGCATAAGCGACGCAGTCGGCGATCAGTCGCTCGGCGACGCCGACGCATACCGCGGCGATGTGGAGCCGCCCGCGGTCGAGCACGCGCATCGCGATCTTGAAGCCCTCACCCTCCGCGCCCAGCCGGTTGGCGGCAGGCACGGGCACGTCGTCGAGGTTGAGGTCGGCGACCTTCGCGCCCTTCTGCCCCATCTTCTTTTCGGGCGCGCCGATCGAGACACCAGGCAGGTCGCGCGGCACCAGGAAGGCGGAGACGCCGCGGGCGCCCGGCTCGTCGCCGGTGCGCGCCATCACCGTGAACAGGTCCGCCTTATCGGCATTGGTGATGTAGCGCTTGGTGCCGGACAGGCGGTAGACGTCGCCATCCTTCACCGCGCGGGTCTTCACGCTGCCCGAATCGCTGCCGACATCGGGCTCGGTCAGCGCGAAGCTGGTGACGATCTCGCCGCTGGCGATCCGCGGCAGCCACTCCGCCTTCTGCTCGGGCGTGCCCGCCATCACCAGGCCCTGGCTGCCGATGCCGACATTGGTGCCGAAGGTGGAGCGGAAGGCAGGAGTGGTGCGGCCGAACTCCATCGCGACGCGCACCTCCTCCGCCATGGTCAACCCGAGGCCGCCGTGCTCCTCGGCGATCGACAGGCCGAACAGGCCCATGTCCTTCATCTCGGCGACGATCGCGGACGGGATCGCGTCGTCCTCCTCCACCTGCGCTTCCAGCGGGCGCAACCGCTCGGCGACGAAGCGGCGAATGGTGTCGATCAACGCGTCGAAGGTCTCAGGATCAAGGGCCATGGCAGCGGTTCCAGGTTGCTCGTACCCGGCTCCGCTAGCCGTCGCGGCGCCCTACCGCAACTTCGAACCGAACCTTGTTGACGGGGGGAATGGCCATACTATCCTGCCGAAAACAGGAGAGAGAGGATGCGCTTCGAGGGAAAGCGTGCCGTGGTGACGGGCGGCGCCTCGGGGATTGGCCGCGCCACCGCGCTGCGACTCGCGGAGGAGGGCGCCTTCGTGCTGATCGGCGATGTCGACCAGGCGGGCGGGCGCGCGCTGGCCGAAAGCTCCAACCGGATCGGCTTTCGGCGCTGCGACGTGACGGAGGAAAGCGACATTGCGGAGCTGCTCGCCGAATGCGATGGGGGCGGCGGACTCGACGTGCTGTTCAACAACGCTGGCGCGGGCGGGGCGCCCGACCGGATCGACGAGATCGCCGCCGCCGACTGGGACCGCACCCAGAGCCTGCTGCTCCGCTCGGTCGCACTCGGCATCCGCCATGCCGCGCCGCTGATGGCGAAACGCGGCGGCGGCGCGATCGTCAACACCTCCAGCATCTCGGCGATGCAGAGCGGCTATGCCCCGATCGCTTATTCCACCGCCAAGGCCGCGGTGCTCCACCTGACCCAGGTCGCCGCCGCGGAGCTGGCGCGACACCGCGTCCGGGTCAACGCGGTGGTGCCCGGCTTCATCGCCACCAACATCTTTGCGCGCCACCTCGACGTGCCAGAGGCGCAGCGCGCGCAGGCCAATGCGCTGATCGCGCAGGTGGCGGGCAAAGTGCAGCCGGTGCAGCGCACCGGCCAGCCCGAGGATATCGCCGCCGCGGTCGCCTATCTCGCCAGCGACGACGCCTCCTTCGTCACCGGCACCCACCTCGTCGTCGACGGCGGGCTGACGATCGGTACGCGCGCGAGCTGGGATGCCGAGGCGCCCTCGCTGTTTGCCGCGCTGGAGGCGTTCCGGTGAGCGGCACCCCCGCCGCGCGCCGCCTGCCCACGGGCACCATGGCCAGCTACGGCTTCGGCGCCGCCGCTTATGGCGTGAAGGACTCCGGGTTCGGCACCTTCCTGCTGCTATTCTACAACCAGGTGGTCGGCGTGCCCGCCGCCACCGTCGGCCTGATCATCATGATCGCGCTGATCGTCGATGCGTTCATCGATCCCACCGTCGGCTTCCTGTCGGACCGGACGCGCAGCCGCTGGGGCCGCCGCCATCCGTGGATGTATGGCGCCGCGGTGCCGATCATGATCGGCTGGATCGCGCTGTGGAACCCGCCGGCGATGAGCGAGCCGGCGACGCTCGCCTGGCTGTTCGTGATCGCAGTGCTGGTCCGCAGCGCGGTGAGCGCCTACGAAGTGCCCAGCCAGGCGCTCACGCCCGAGCTGACCGGCGATTATGACGAGCGGACGCGGATCATGGCGTTCCGCTACCTGTTCGGCTGGGCTGGGGGGCTGGCGATGCTGGTCTCCGCGTACCTTTACTTCCTCGCGCCCGCGCCCGGCTATCCCAACGGACTGCTCAACCGCGCGGGCTATTCGGGCTTTGCGATCGCCGGCGCTTTGTTCATGGGCCTCGCCATCCTCGTCTCGGCGCTGGGCACGCATCGCGAGATCCCGCGCCTGCCGCGGCCACCGGCACGCGCCGGCTCGCTCGGCGACAATTTCCGCGAGTTGCGCGAGACGTTGCGCAACCGCGCCTTCCTGGTGCTGATCCTCGCGGGTGTGTGCGCCTATACCTCGCAGGGCGTCGCCTATGCGATTTCCAACTATCTCTATTCCTATGTCTGGGGCTTTACCGGCTTCACCTTCCTGTACCTCAGCCTGTCGCTGTTCGCCGGGGTGATGGTCGCCTTCGTCGCCGCGCAGGCGATCGGACGGCGAGCGAGCAAGCCGCGTGCCGCGACGATCGCGATGCTGCTCGCCGCCACTTTGGTCACCTCGCCTTATTGGCTGCGGCTCGCCGGGCTGTTCCCGCCGGTGGGTGACCCGCGGACACTGCCCTTGCTGTTCCTGCTCACCTCGCTGGGCACCACCTGCGGGGTGACCAGCTACATCCTCGGCTCGTCGATGATGGCCGATGTCGCCGAGGATTCGGAGATGCGCACCGGCCGCCGATCAGAGGGCGTGTTCTACGCTGGCGGCTTCTTCGTGCAGAAATGCACTTCGGGCATTGGCATCTTCGTCACCGGGCTGATCCTCAGCGTCTCGGGCTTCCCGGCCAAGGCGGTGCCGGGGCAGGTGCCAGTGGCGACGCTCGACCGACTGACGTTGATCTACATTCTGGTCTATGGCGGTTTCGCGACGCTGGCGGCGCTGGCCTATTCGCGCTTCCCCTTCGGCCGGCACGAGCATGAGGCGCGGCTGGCGCATCTCGCCGCGGTGCCGGTGCCCGCCGATATTCAGACGTGAAGGGGCAGACCTGACCCGCAAACCTGAACGGGAGCTGTCGATTCCGCCGCTCGTCGGCACTGCAACACAGTTCGTCGGTTTCGGTTCCCGTGCATATTGGAGTCTTTAACCCTCCCGGATAGCCAGGAATCACCAGTTCCCGACCGGGGGGTCGCAAGTGATTTTTGGTGGTTTCGCAGCGCGTTGTGCGCTGACCGTGGCGTGCGTTCTGATGACGGCGGCTCCTGCGGCAGCGCAGTTCTGGCAGTGTGCGCCGTTTGCGCGCGAAGTCAGCGGCATCCAGATCCGCGGCAATGCCAACACCTGGTGGGGCCAGGCCGCCGGCCGCTACGAGCGCGGGCGCACGCCCAAGCCGGGCTCGGTGCTTTCCTTCCGCTCCACCCGCCGCATGCGCGTCGGCCATGTCGCGATGGTCAGCCAGGTGGTCAGCGACCGCGAGGTGCTGCTCACCCACGCAAACTGGTCGCGCCGCGGCGGCGTCGAGCGCGACGTGCGCGCGGTGGATGTGTCGGCCGCGGGCGACTGGAGCCTGGTCAAAGTGTGGTACGCACCGCAGCATGGCCTGGGCACCTCGTCCTACCCCACCGACGGCTTCATCTACGCCGACGGCGCGCCGGCCGAGACGACCGAGCCGGTCGTGTCTCCCGCCCCGGTCGTGATGGCCTCCGCGAACCCGTCGGCCGGTGCCTGGGGCGTGCCGCTGGCGCGCTGAGCGCCGACCTCGTCAGGCGAGGCCGGGCGTCTGCGGACCCGCATTGAACGCGGTGAAGATCGAGCCATCCTCGATCGCATAGTCCGTGATCACATGGCCGCCCAGGTCTTCGTAGATGTGCGGCACCACCTTGGGAGATCGCTCCCTGAGAGCGTTCAGTTGTGCCATGTCGAACGGCGACTGGCCCGCCACGAAGAAATCGATCCGGTCGATGGCGCTTGCGTTCACCTTGGCGGCTAGGTCGATCCTCTCGATCACGCCGGCTTCGATGTCCGCGGAAATCAGGCGATAGGCTTGCCGATCAGAATTCGCTTCGCCGATCTCGATCGTTGTCGGTCCGGAGAATGCGACGATGTGCCGCACGCCGAGGTCCGCGGAGAAGTTGATGGCGCCGAACACTCCGCCGGAGCAGCCCGTTGCCACGATGCGCGTGTGCGCGAACTCCTTCAGCAGCTCGCGGACCTTCGCGATGCTCGTCTGGTAGTCCCCGAGCGACTCGATACCTTTGAGATAGATCCGGCGATTGCGATCGCGCAGAAGGATGATGTTCGCGTTCAGGGGCTCGGCGATCGCACGATCGAACAATGTCCAGCCGACTCCGGTGAAGCCGCCCTTGATGTCGCCGAACCCGATGATCGTCATGGTGGCGTCGGGTCGTCGATAGATCTGAACGTCGCCGGAACCCGCCTTGAACCGGGAGCGCGAGTGCGAGATCGTCCCAAGCACACGCTGGAAGAGGCGAAAGCCGCGCCGATCGGGGAATCGCTCTACCGCCTCGTCGACGAACCGGCGCTTATAGTCTAGAATCGCGCAATGTTCGTCCAACTCCCAAAACTGGATACGAGCGGTAACAACATCCTCGAACGGCGTCGTGAACCGGCCGGTCCGCTTCCACGCGATGACCGAACGGTATAGATGCAACTGCGGGAGTGCCCGCCTGACCCGGCCACGGGGTCTGTTCAACAGGGCCTGGAGTTCGTCATCCACCGCGAGCAGGACGTCGTCATCATCCACATCTGCCGCATGTCGTGCTCGGGTCAGTGCCGCCTGCCAGACAGGTTGGGTACGCTCGTCGTCAGTCGTATCAGACTCTGCCTCAGCTCCACTCACGATTGCGCCTGCTCCACGAACTTCACGATTTCGCCAAGCGTGTCGAAATCGTCTTCCTGATCCTCCGGGATCGTTACTCCGAACTCTTCCTGCACTTCGAGCAGGATTGTCGCAACATCGAGTGAGTCGAGGCCGGTCTCCATCAGCTTGGCGTCGAGCGGGATCTGATTGCCGTCGATGTCGTTGGCATTATCAGTGATGATCTGACGAATTTTGGCTTCAACCGACATGTCACTTCTCCGATGTGAGAACACAGGTCGACCAGCCGAGGCCGACGCCAAATCCCGATACGAGCACGGTGGGGGATGCGTGCGGGTCCATGTCCGCCAGGATCAGCGGAATGGACGAGGATACGGTGTTGCCGTACCCTGCGCAGGGCAGTTCGTTCGGCGCCGGAATGCCGATCCGCTTGACCACCGTGTCGACGATATACTTCGATCCGGGATGGAGCGCGAAGGCGTCCACCTCCTCCAGAGTCAGGTCGTTGAGCTCGAGCGTGCGCTTGACGCTGCCCGGCACGTTGAGCGCGCAGAAATCGAACACCGCGCGGCCGTTCATCCGCAGCACGCCCTCGGCGTCGCGTTCCAGCGCGCGGCTCGCCTTGGTGCCCGCATCGAACCGTCCGATGCGCCACGTCGCGCCTTCCTCGATCAGCGTCGCAGTCGCGGCGTCGCCGAAGATCATCGAGGTGTTCTTGTCGTCCTCGCTCATCGACTTCGAATAGGGATCGGCGGTGAAGATCACCGCGCGCTTGCCGCCGGTCGCCATCAGATAGCCGGACACGGTCGCGAGCGCGGCGACGAAGCCCGAACAGCCGAGCGACAGGTCGAAGGCGAAGCAGGTCTTGGGTAGGTCCAGCTTGCCATGCACGATCGCCGCTGTGTGCGGCAGGCCGAACCCGTCGGGATGCTGGGTGACGACGACGATCAGGTCCAGCGTTTCGGGGCTCAGCGCGTCGCCGCACTTCGCCGCCAGGTCCTGGTAGGCCAGCACGCACAGATCGGATGTCTCTTGCCCGGCTTCCTTGCGCGCGGTCGCGAGCACGCCAATCTTGGTGCGCAGCGAATCCTGATCATAGGCGAAACGCTCCGCGCGCGGCACGTTGTCCAGGCGCTCGGACGCGACATGGGTGCCGATCGCGGCGATGCTGAAGGGGTTACTGCCCATAGAAGACGACCTCTCCGATCTTGTCCCCGCCAAGCAGGACGGAGGAGCGAAAGATGCGTGTGCCCAGGTGCGAATCCAACCGCAGCCGGAAGGCCTGGTCGTCAAGAGGGAAGCGCTCGATCACGATCTTGGAGGCGATCAGCCGCACGCCGGGATCGAGTGACCGGTTGATCAGCGCCTTGTTGGCGGAGATCAGCCGGTCGAAGAAGGTACCCGCGAGGTTTGCCGCGACCGTGATGACCCGGTCCTCCAGCGGCGCGCCCGCCACCAGCCCGTCCTCGTCGAACGGCTCGCGCGTTGTCACCGGATGCGCCTTGTCGTCGGTGAGCCCGAAGCGCTTCGACGTGCCGTCCGCGAAATCCAGCCGCAGCGTCGCTTTGGCGCCGGTCATCCCGTCGATCGGCGCGAACAGCACGCGGCCGTCCATCCACTCGCGCATCACCAGTTCCAGACGCGCGACCGGCCCGAACCGCTCGCGCAGGTGGTTGCAGATCGACGTGCTGTGCACATAGGTGCGGCTGCCGCGGAAGGGCAGGTCGACGTGCCAACGATCGGAAGGCATAATCGCGCTAGTCCTGCCTGATTCCCCCGGCTGCCGCGCTTAGCACCTGTCCTTTGGAACTCAAGCCCGGCAACGGCATCATGGCGTTCGGACGATTTCAGGCGAGGCCGGTCGTCTGCGGTCCGGCCCTGAACGCCTCGAAGAGTGATCCGTCCTCGATCGCATAATCGGTGACGATGTGGCCGCTGCGGTCCTCATAGATGTGTGGCACCACCTTCGTGCAGCGGCTGCGCAGCGCATCCAGCTGGCGCATATCGAACGCCTCCTGGCCGGCCACGAAGAAGTCGATCCGTTCGATCGCGCTGTTGTTCACCTTGGTCGGCAGGTCGATGCGCGCGAACCGGCCGGCCTCGATGTCCTCGCTGATGCGGCGATAGACCTGCCGGTCCTCATTCTCCTCTCCCACCTCGATCGAGGTGGGGCCGGCGAAGGCGACGACATGGCGGACGCCGAGGTCCGCTGCAAAGGCGGTGGCGCCGAACACGCCGCCCGACGCGCCGGTCGCCACCACGCGCGTGTCGGCAAACTCGCCGAGAATCTCGCGCACCTTGGCGACGCTGGACGAATAATCCCCCAGCGACGCGATGCCGGCGAGATAAATTCGCTTGTTGTCGTCGCGCAGCACCACGAGATTGGCGTTGAGCGGCTCGGCGACCGCGCGGTCGAACAGCATCCAGCCGACGCCGGCGAACCCGCCCTTGATTCCGCTGAACCCGACAATGGTGAGCGTCGCGCCCGGCCGGCGATGGATTTGCACGTCCTCGGAGCCGAAACGAAAGCGGGACTGAGCCTTCTCGATCGTCGTCAGCACGCGCCTGATCATGTTGAAGCCGCGGCGATTGGGATAGCGCTCGGCCGCGTGGTCGATGAACTGGCGCTTGTATTCGAGGTCGCTGCTATGGGCGTCGAGATCCCAGAACTGGATGCGTGCCGTCTGCGGGTCTTCGAACGGGGGCTTGAAGATTCCGTCGCGCTTCCAGGCGATCACCGATCGGTAAAGGGTGATCTGCCTTGCCCCACGCTGAAGCGCACGGGGCGGCAACTGCAGCAGCGATTGCAGCTCGTCATCAAGCGCGATCAGCGCGGCATCGTCGTTATCGGCCATTGCGCGCCGGACGCGATCAATCGAAGGCTGCCACACCGGCACTGCATCAGCCTGGTTATGGCGCACCTCATCCGGCGACGGTTCTGCGCTTGCGTCGCTCACGATCAGGCCTTCTTCAGACGAGACTGAACAGGTGACCCTTCCGGGCATTGCGGAGGAAGTGGCGCGATCAAGCCGCCGACGGCATGCCAACGATCCCGAGGCAAGTTCGTCCTCCCACCCTGACAGTCAGGTAGGCGCATAGCACGGGACCTCGCCAACTCAAGCCCTGACCGGCGTCCCTCGGTTGCCCAGCTACGCCGGTCGGAACGTCATGGCCGCACCGTTCATGCAATAGCGCTTGCCGGTCGGCTTGGGCCCGTCGTCGAAGACATGGCCCAGGTGCCCGCCGCAACGTGCGCAATGCACCTCCACCCTCGCCATCATCAGCGACCGGTCGGTCTTCGTGCCGACCGCGCGCGGCAGCGGCGCCCAGAAGCTGGGCCAGCCGGTGCCGCTCTCGAACTTGGTCTTTGAGCTGAACAGCGCGTTGGCGCAGCCCGCGCAGGCGAAGATGCCGGCGCGATGCTCGCTGTTGAGCGGGCTAGAATAGGGCCGCTCGGTCGCCTCGTGGCGGAGCACGCGATAGGCGGCGGGCGACAGCTTCGCCTTCCATTGCGCGTCGCTTAGCTGGACGGGAAAGCGTTTCGCGGTCTCGGCGGGGGCGGCGCGGCAGCCGAGGGCAGTCGCGAGAACGCCGATACCGGCAAGCGACAGAAAGGAGCGGCGATCGGTCATGCCATCGAAGATAGGAGGTTTCCTGCGCTGTTCCAGCGGCTTGGCGGAACCCGGCCATGGGATCGGCGCTTTAGCGGCATGGCCTTCCAGCAGCTCGATCCGCCGCTTCCCGTCCATGTCCTCGACAAGGGCGCGGGCTATGCCTTCGCGGTGATCGACTATGGGCAGGAGCACAACCTGATCTGGGTCACCGCGATCAACGAGACCGGCGAGATCTGGTGCGCGCCCAATCCGCGCGTGCGCATGCAGGCGAACTGGACGATGGGACGGGCGAAGCCGGCGGCGGTGGCGGCCAGCGCGGGCGAGTGCTCGGCACCAGCGGCAGCCCTGCAGGCGGAACCGATCGAAAAGCCCAACTGACTCATGCGCTCACGCGTGATAGCGTCGCGCACATGCTCGACCCCCAGGCTCCCGCCGCGCTGGTCGCCACGCTCGCCGCCGATGCGCGGCGTGCGTCGCAGCGCCTTTCCCGCCTTTCGACCGAAGAGCGCCGCGCCGGCTTACGCGCCGCCGCCGCCGCGATCCGGGCGGAGGCGGACGCGATCCTCGCCGCCAATGCGGTCGATCTGGAGCGCGCCGAAGGTCTGTCTCCGGCACTGCGCGACCGTCTCCGGTTGGATGGCGCGCGGGTCGCCGCGATGGCGGACGGAGTCGATGCGGTGGCCGGGCTCGCCGACCCGGTCGGCCAGGTGATCGACGAGAGCGTGCGCCCCAACGGCCTCGCCTTGTCGCGCGTGCGCGTGCCGATCGGCGTCATCGGCATCATCTATGAGAGCCGCCCGAACGTTACCGCCGACGCCGCCGCCTTGTGCGTGATGGCGGGCAATGCGGTGATCCTGCGCGGCGGCTCCGAGGCAGCCGAGAGCAACGCCGCCATCCACCGCGCCTTTGCCGCAGGGCTCGAAGCCGCCGGCCTGCCCGCGGCCGCGGCGCAGCGCGTGCCCACCACCGATCGCGCCGCGGTGGGCGCGATGCTCCAGGCGGAGGGCGCCATCGACCTGATCGTCCCGCGCGGCGGCAAGAGCCTGGTCGCGCGCGTGCAGGCGGAGGCGCGCGTCCCCGTGCTCGCGCACCTCGACGGCATCAACCACGTCTATGTCGACGGCTCGGCCGATCCGGCGATGGCGGAACAGGTGGTTCTCGATGCCAAGATGCGCCGCACCGGCATCTGCGGCGCGATGGAGACGCTGCTGATCGACCGCGCCTATGCGCATGCGCCCGCGCTCGTCGCGGCACTTGCCGCGCGCGGCTGCGCGATTCGCGGCGATGCGGCGGTGCAGGCGATGGGCCACGCCGCGGCAGAAGAGGTCGATTGGGACACCGAATATCTTGATGCGATTGCCGCGGTCGCGCTGGTCGACGGCCTGGACGGTGCGCTCGTGCATATCGCCCGCCACGGCTCGCATCATACCGACGCGATCGTCGCCGCGGATCCGGCGATCGCCGAACGCTTCCTTGCCGAGGTCGATTCGGCGATCGTGCTGTGGAACGCCTCCACCCAATTTGCCGACGGCGGCGAGTTCGGGCTGGGCGCGGAGATCGGCATCGCCACCGGCCGGCTCCACGCGCGCGGGCCGGTCGCGCTGGAAGGGCTGACCACCTACAAATGGATCGGCCGCGGCACCGGGCAGGTGCGCGGATAGCTGTCCTACAGGCGGTCGTTCATGCTATGTTCGTCGCCATGTCGCTTCTCAGTGCCCGTTCCTTCTCGCTGACGCCGATCGCACGTCTCGGGACGATCAGTCGCGTCCGCGTGGCCAGGCGGACGCGTCCTGTCGCGGGGCGGGCGCGCAGGTGTCGCTTTGCCGGTGCGTTGACCGCGTCAGCGCCTAAACCGCCTCAATTCGTCTCGCCTGACCGGCATGGTGGCGGTGGCCGGTTGCGCCGCCGTTCGGGCGTGCCCACTTCCGCCGCGCCGGCGGGGGCCGATCCAGGGACATCACATGCGCTACAACCAGTTCGGCCGCACCGGCCTGTTCGTTTCCGAACTGTGCCTCGGCACCATGACCTTCGGCGGTGCGGGCTATTTCAAGTCCATCGGACAGGTCCAGCAGGGCGACGCCGATGCGCTGCTCCGCCGGGCGGTGGACGCCGGCGTCAACTTCATCGACACCGCCAACGTCTATTCCGAAGGCCTCTCGGAAGAGATCACCGGCCAGGCGATCCGCAACCTTGGCCTGAAGCGTGACGAGATCGTCGTCGCCACCAAGGTGATGGGGCCGATGGGTCAGGCGCCCAACAGCAACGGCACCTCGCGTTACCACATCATGGCGCAGGTGGAGGCCAGCCTCGGGCGGCTCGGGCTCGACCATATCGACCTCTACCAGATCCACGGCTGGGACTCGGTGACGCCGATCGAGGAGACGCTGCGCGCGCTCGACGATCTCGTCCGTACCGGCAAGGTCCGCTATATCGGCGTCTCGAACTGGGCGGCGTGGCAGATGGTCAAGGCGCTGGGCGTGTCCGAGCGGCTCGGCCTCGCGCGCTTCGAGAGCACGCAGAGCTATTACACCATCGCCGGGCGCGAGCTGGAACGCGAGATCGTGCCGATGCTCGCCTCCGAGAAGATGGGGCTGATGGTGTGGAGCCCGCTCGCCGGCGGTTATCTCTCGGGCAAGTACCGCAACGGCAAGTCCGCGGACGGCCGCCGCGCGCAGTTCGACTTCCCGCCGGTGGATATCGCTCGCGGCGACAAGGTGCTCGACGCGATGGCGCCGATCGCCGAGGCCAAGGGCGTGTCGGTGGCACGGATCGCGCTGGCCTGGCTGCTCCACCAGCCTGTGGTGACCAGCGTGATCGTCGGCGCCAAGCGCGTCGACCAACTCGACGACAATCTCGCCGCGACCGAGGTGGCGCTCTCCGCCGAGGAGCTCAAGACGCTCGATGAGGCGAGCGCGCTGCCGCGCGAATATCCCGGCTGGATGCTGCAACGGCAGGGCAGCTATCGCGCGGAGATGGTGAACCAGCCGCGGCGCGGCGGTTGAGCGTCGGGCGCGGCTCAGATAGGAAAGGCGGATGGCATCGCTTCCGATCGCAACCGAGATCGATCCTGAGGTCATGGCGCTGGTCGACCGTGTCGCCCAGCGCCGCGGTATCAGCAGCCGCGCCTATGCTGCCGAGGCGATCCGTCGTGCAGCGGAAAGCGACGACGACTTCGACGCCTTCGTCCAGGTGGGCCTGGATGCCATCGAACGTGGCGACGTGATCTCACACGAAGAGATGATGGCCGAGCTGGACCAGATGATCGCAGCGCATCGGGCCCGATGCGCATAATCTGGTCGATTCCGGCGCGGAACGATTTGCGAGGGATCAACGACTGGCTGGAACGGGAAGCTTCCCCAGAGTTCGCTATGCGAACGCTGGCGGCCATCCGTTATCGCGCCAAGGTGCTTGAGGACTTTCCGCGGAGCGGGCGGCCCCATCTGGATGGTCAGCGCATTCTGCCTGTCTACGGCACGCCGTACCTGATCCGCTATCAGGTGGATGATCGGAGGGTTGAAGTGGTACGTGTCCACCACGAACGTCAGGCTTGGCAGCTGGAGGATTGACCCGCACCGGCCTCCTCGGCGGCTCCTTCAATCCCGCCCATCGCGGTCACCGCCACGTCACGCTCGCCGCGATGCGCGCGTTGGGGCTGGACGAGGTGTGGTGGCTGGTCTCGCCCGGCAATCCGCTCAAGGCGCCCGAGACGATGGCGCCCTTCGCTGCCCGGCTTGCCTCGGCGCGTGCGATGGCGGCGCGGGCGCCGATCGTCGCCAGCGACATCGAGGCACGGCTCGGCACCCGTTTCACCGCCGATACGGTGGCGGCGATCGTCCGCCGCTATCCCAAGCGGCGCTTCATCTGGCTGATGGGCGCGGACAATCTCGCCCAGTTCCACTTGTGGCGCGACTGGCGGGGGATCGCCCGTACGCTGCCGATTGCAGCCATCGCCCGACCTGGCTATGATGACGATGCCCTCGCGGCTCCCGCGATGGGTTGGCTGCGGCGCTTCCAGAGGCCCGCACGCCAGGCGAGCGACTGGACCGAGTGGAGTGTGCCAGCCCTGGTGCTGCTGCGTTTCCGCCCTGACCCGACCTCGGCGACACGGCTGCGTGCCGCCGATCCCGCCTGGCATTCGCGCCTTGCGCCTCCCACATCAGCCAGTCCTACAGCCCAGGAGTAACCTTGCCCGCCACCCAGCCCGCCTATCGAACGTCCGATGCCGATGGCGTCGCGGCGCTCCATCGCCTCGTGCTGGACAGCCTGGACGACGACCAGGCGGTCGACACGATCTCCATCCCGCTCGCCGGCAAATCCTCGATCGCCGATCACATGGTGATCGCCAGCGGCCGCTCGACACGCCAGGTCGCGTCGATGGCCTCCAAGCTTGCCGAGAAGATCAAGGGTGAGTGCGGCCGTTCGGTGCGGATCGAGGGTCTGCCCACCGCGGACTGGGTGCTGATCGACGCGGGCGACGTGATCGTCCACCTGTTCCGTCCCGAGGTGCGCACCTTCTACAATCTGGAGAAGATGTGGTCCTTCGGCGACGCTCCGGCGGCCGGTGTGGCGTGAGCGATCAGGCCTGACGGCCGTTTAACTGTTCGCGGCACGAGTGTAGCGGGGAAGGCGTGAGCCTGCTCCTCCACATCGTCGCGCGCGGCAAGATCGGGCGGTCGCCCGAGGCGGAGCTGGTCGCGCGCTATCTCGGCCGGATCGCCTGGCCGACGCGGGTGAGCGAGCTGCCAGACGTAGGCGGCAAGATGCCGGAGATCGCCGGCCTGACCCGCACGATCGCGCTCGATGAGCGCGGCAAGGTGCTCGGCTCGGTGGAGTTCGCCGAGCAGCTCGGCCGCTGGCGGGACGAGGGGGTGCGCGAGGCGCGGTTCCTGATCGGCGCCGCGGACGGGCATGACGCCGCGCTCCGCGACTCCGCCGACCTGCTGCTCTCCTTAGGTCGCGCCACCTGGCCGCACATGCTCGCGCGCGCGATGCTGGCCGAGCAACTGTTCCGCGCCACCGCGATCCTTTCCGGTCATCCCTATCACCGCGAGGGATGATGCGCTGGCTCGCCCTTCTCGCCGCGCTGGCGTTGAGCAGCAGTGTGGTGGCGGCGCCGGCGTTGGATGTGGAACGACGACGGCTCGCCGAGGCGAAAGCGGCGTCAGCGGCGGCGAAGGCGCGCGCTGCGCAGCTCCAGCGGGATGCGGATGCCGAGCGCAACGCGCAGCGCCGTGCCGAGCGCCAGCGCGCCGCGGTGATCGAGCGGATCCGTGCGGGCGAGGCGGACCTTGCCGCGGCCAAGGCGCGGGTGGCGGTGGTGGCCGCGCTGGTCGGGCGTCAGCGTGCCGAGCTTGCTGCGCGCCAGCGCCCGGTCGAGGGGTTGCTGGCCGCGCTCCAGTCGTTCGCGCGCCGGCCGGCGATCGTCGCGGTGGCGCAGCCCGGCACGGTCGGCGATCTCGTCCACATTCGTGCGGTGCTCGGCAGCACCATTCCGGTGATCCGTTCCCGCACCGCCGCGCTTCGCGGTGAACTGGCCGAGAGTCGCCGCCTGCGTCGCGATGCCGCGCTCGCCGCCGATGCGCTCGCCGCCGCGCGCGCGCGGCTGGAAGGCGAGCGCGAGGCGCTGGCCGCGCTCGGCGAGCGGCATGGCGCGCGTGCGCTGGCGTTGGGCCGCGACGCGCTCGACCAGTCTGACCGCGCGATCGCGATGGGCGAGGCCGCGCGCGACATCGTCGATCGGATCGCCGGTGCGGGGACGCGGGCCGAGGTGCTTGCGGGGCTGGAGCGCCTGCCCGGGCCACCCGCTGGGCCGCAGGTTCCCGCGGGAACGCCGGCCTATCGCCTGCCGGTGACGGGCCAGTTGGTCACCGGCCTGGGCGAACTGGCGTCTAGCGGCGCGCGCGCGCGCGGCCTGACCTTCGCGGTCGCCCCCTCCACACCGGTCCGTGTCCCCGCGGCCGGCACCGTGCGCTTCGCCCGTCGCTTCCGCAGCTATGGTATCGTGGTGATCCTGGATCATGGTGCCGGCTGGACCAGCGTGGTGACCGGGCTCGCCGGGACCTCGCTCAAGCGTAGCGAACAGGTCCGCGCGGGCCAGCAACTCGGCACCGCCCCCGCCGGCGACGATCCCACCATCACCGTCGAGCTCTACCGCCGCGGCCGCCCGGTCGACATCGCGGCATTGGTCGGCTGAGCGATCAGCCCGCGTTCAGGCGCGGGATGCTTTTGCGCAGCAGTGTTTGGCGCTACGATCGCCCTGATCGACGCAAAGGCATTCCACCGATGACCAGGCTCCTCAAGACCACCGCCGCACTCGCCCTCGTCGGCACCGCCGCGGTCGCCTATGCCGCGCAGAGCGAGACCGCACGCGCGATGGACGAGTTCATCGAGGTGTTCGCCGAGGTGAAGCGCAACTACGTCGATCAGGTCAGCGACGCGCAGCTGATCAAGGGTGCGATCGGCGGCATGCTCTCCAGCCTGGATCCGCACTCCAGCTATGTCGACGCGCTCGACTTCGATAACCTGCGCCTCCAGACCGAGGGGCAGTATGGCGGTCTCGGCCTCACCGTCTCGATGGAGGATGGTGCGGTCAAGGTGATCACGCCGCAAGAGGACACGCCCGCCGACCGCGCCGGGATCAAGTCCGGCGACTATATCACCCATATCGACGGGAAGCTGCTGTTCGGCGGCACGCTGGACGAGGCGGTGACGGCGATGCGCGGCAAGCCCGGCACCAAGATCGCACTGACTCTGGTCCGCCCCGGCCGCGACAAGCCGCTCGACGTGTCGATCACTCGTGAGGTGATCGTCCAGCGCCCAGTGAAGTGGGAAGTGAAGGGCGACGTCGGCTATATCAACATCAACACCTTCTCTGAGAATACGGGTGCGGACACGCGCGGTGCGATCATGGCGATCGACAAGGCGCTCGGGCACAAGCCCTTGGGCTATGTGGTCGATCTGCGCGCGAATGGCGGAGGGCTCCTCAGCCAGGCCATCGAAGTGTCGGACGCGTTCCTGAACGCGGGCGAGATCGTCTCGCAGCGGGGCCGCGCCAAGACCGATATCGAGCGCTATTTCGCCAAGCCGGGCGATGACGCGCGCGGGCTGCCCGTGGTGGTGCTGACCGATTCGGGTACCGCTTCGGCGAGCGAGATCGTCGCCGGCGCGCTCCAGGACCATCACCGCGGCATCGTGATGGGCGAGAAGACCTTCGGCAAGGGATCGGTGCAGACTTTGCTCCAGCTGGGGCCGCAGACTGCGCTGCGCCTCACCACCGCGCGCTACTACACGCCTTCGGGCCGCAGCGTGCAGGAGGGCGGGATCGAGCCGGACATCCGCGTGCCCCAGCTGTCCGACCCCGACTACAAGACCCGCCCGGTCTTCCGCGAGGCCGACCTGCGCCGCCATCTGATCAACGAGATCAAGGCGGACAATGCCGTGCTGGAGGAGGATACCAAGGACGATCCCCGCTTCAGCATGACGCCCGAGCAGCTCAAGAAGATCAGGATTGACGACTTCCAGCTCTGGTATGCGCTCAAGACCGTAGCGCGGGTCGGCGGGCCCACCCAGGTGGCGGCGGTGACCGCGGCGATGGCCAAGGACTTCAAGCCCGAGCCGGAGCTGAAGTGACCCCCGGCCTGATCCGCGCCCGCTGGGTCGCGTTGCTGCTGCCCGCCGCATTGCTGGCGGTGGCGTGGGGATCGCAGCTGATCGGCGGGCTCTATCCGTGCGAGATGTGCCATTGGCAACGCTGGCCGCATTATGGCGCGGTCGCGGTGGCGGCGCTGGCATTCGTGACCGGAGGGCCGGCGGTCAAGCGCACCCTTGTGGCGGGAGCGGGGGCGCTGATCGCGGTGTCGGGGCTGATCGGCGTCTTCCACGCCGGGGTGGAATATCACTGGTGGCAGGGGATCACCGCCTGTTCGCGGACCGTTGAGACCGCCGGAATGACCACGGACGATATGCTCAAGTCGATCCTCGCCGCGCCGGTGGTGCGCTGCGACGCCGCGCAATGGACGCTGGGCGGCGTCTCGCTCGCCGGGTTTAACGCGCTGATCTCGCTGGGCGGCGCGGGGGTGATCGGCTGGCTGCTCGGGAGGCGTGGATGAGCTGGATGCCCGGAGACCGGCGCGAGCCGGTCGAGTCGATGATCCGCGTCGATCAGGCGGGCGAGTTCGGCGCGATCCGTATCTACGCCGGCCAGCTCGCGATCATGGGGTCGCGCAGCCCGATGTCGGGCAAGATCGCCGGCATGGCGGCGCAGGAGGAGCGCCACCGTGCCTATTTCGACCGCGAAATCGTCGCCCGCGGCGTCCGACCGACGCTGCTCCAGCCGTTCTGGAGCGTCGCCGGCTTTGCGCTCGGCGCGGTGACTGCGGCGATTGGTCCCGAGGCCGCGATGGCCTGCACCGCCGCGGTCGAGACCGAGATCGATAAGCATTACGACGACCAGCTCAAGGCGCTCGGCACGTCGGAGCCGGCGCTGTCGGAGGCGATCGCCGAGTTCCAGGCCGAGGAACTCGAACACCGCGACACCGCGCTGGCGCATGGCGCGGAGCAGGCGCCGGCCTATCCGCTGATGTCCGCCGTCATCCGTCTCGGCTGCCGCGTCGCTATCGCAGCGGCCAAGCGGATATGATAGGGCGGAGGACGAGGATTCTCATGATGCGCGCATTGCTGCTTTCCCTTCTGGTCGCCGCCCCCGCGATGGCGCAGACCGCCGGCCCGGCCGCACCCGGCACGCCGCGCGCCCGCCCCGTGGAGGCCGCGACGGAGACCTCTCGCAACGCCCCTGTCAACGGCGTGCTCGTGCTCTACGGCAACCAGCGCTGCCCGACCAATGACGCGGGTGAGGAAGTGGTGGTCTGCGTCCGCCGCGGCGCCGAGGAGCAGTTCCGCATTCCCAAGGAGCTGCGTGAGTTCGAGGTGACGCCGCAGAACGAGAGCTGGGCGGTGCGCGAGAAGTCCACCCTCGCCGAGGGCACCGGCGTCAACAGCATCGGCAGCTGCTCCACGGTCGGGCCGGGTGGGCAGACCGGCTGCTTCGTCCAGAACGCGCGCCGTTCGCGTGCCGAGGCCAAGCAGCGCAACGAGGCGGCGACCCCCGACCTCACACCTTATTGAGGCGACAGGC
>NZ_JBELLZ010000019.1:0-47830 GCF_042096255.1 Sphingomonas sp.
GATCCGGCGGTTGGCCATGCCCGACGGCGGCATGGTGATGGGGTTCGACGACGTGACCGAGCGGCTCCGAACCGCCGACGCGCTCGAACGCCGCGTCGCCGAGCGGACCCGCGCGCTCGAGCTGGAGGTGCGCGAGCGCGAGACCGCCGAGCAGGCGATGCGCTCCGCCAAGATCGCCGCCGAGCAGGCGAACCTGTCGAAGACGCGCTTTCTCGCTGCCGCCAGCCACGACCTGCTCCAGCCGCTGAACGCCGCGCGGCTGTTCGTCTCGGCATTGTCGACGCGGCGGTTGGCCGAGCCGAACCGCAAGCTCGTCGGCCAGGCGGCGTCCGCGCTCGACTCGGTCGAGGGTCTGCTCGAGGCGCTGCTGGAGATCTCCAAACTCGACGCGGGGGCGATCACCCCCGAGCTCGGCGACATCGCGCTCGGCGAGCTGTTCGAGACGCTGCGCGCCGAGTTCCAGCCGATCGCCGCCGAGCGCGGGCTGAGCGTGTCGGCCGCGCCGACCGAGCTCTGGGTCCACTCGGACCGCCGTCTGCTCCGCCGCGTGCTCCAGAACTTCCTGTCGAACGCGCTCCGCTACACCGAGCAGGGCGGAGCGACGATGTCGGCGCGTGTGATCGGCCGAACGGTGTCCATCGCGGTCGCCGACACCGGGCCGGGGATCGACCCCGCGCACCACGGCGAGGTGTTCGAGGAGTTCCGGCGGCTCGACACGGGCAAGTCGCAGGGGATGGGGCTGGGTCTCGCGATCGTCCAGCGGGCGAGTCGGATGCTCGAGCATCCGATCCGTCTCGACAGCGCCTTGGGCGAGGGGGCGACCTTCTCGATCGAGGCTCCGCTGGCCGCCGCCGGGCTGCGCAGCTTCGCGCTTCCCGCTGCGGCGCAGCGCGGCGTCGGGGTCGCGAGCGTGCTCGTGCTCGACAACGAGGCAGCGATCCTCGACGGGATGCGCGCGATGCTCGGCGGCTGGGGGGTCAGGGTCCGCACCGCGGCCACGCTCGAGGAGGCGCGTGCGCTGGTCCGCCGCGCGCGAACGCCGCCGGACGTGATCCTCGCCGATTACCATCTCGCGGCCGGGTTCGGCGACGCCGCGGTGGCGGTGCTGCGCGCCGACCTCGGGGTGGAGGTGCCGGCGGTCATCATCACCGCGGACCGGATGCCCGACCTGCGCGACCGGCTGGTCGCCTCCGGGCTCCACGTCCTTCCGAAACCGGTCAAGCCCGCGCAGCTCCGCGCCCTGCTCGCGAGCGTGCGCTAGGCGGCCTCGAAGCCGATCTTGTTCGCCAGAATCACCGCCTGGGTGCGGCTGTAGACGTTGAGCTTGGCCAGGATCGCGGAGACGTGCGCCTTGACGGTGGTCATGGACACGTCGAGTTCGTGCGCGATCTGCTTGTTGAGCTTGCCCGCCACGACCAGCTTGAGCACCACGCGCTGCTGCGGCGTCAGCGTCGCGACCCGGCGGCGCAGTTCGTCCATCTCGGCGGCGGCGATGGAGGGCGGGCCGTAATCCTCCGGGATGTAGACGTTCCCTGCAAGGATCGACTGGATTGCGGCGACGATCTGACTGCGCTTGAGCGACTTGGGGATGAACCCCGCCGCGCCGTTGGAGATCGCGGCGTTGACCACATGCCCGTCGAGTTCGGCGGAGACCATGACGATGGGGAGCGCGGGAAACCGTTCGCGCAGCAGCGTCAGCCCGGAGAAGCCGCGCGCGTCGGGCATGTTGAGGTCGAGCAGGACGAGGTCGAAATCGCCCTCCCGGTCGACGATCTCGACGGCCTCCGCGACCGAGGACGCCTCGAACAGGTCGGCCTGGTCGAACGCGACCGAGATCACGGTGCGCAGACCGTCGCGCACCAGCGGATGATCGTCCGCGATCAGCACTCGTTCCACGCCGCCTCTCCCCGCCGCCCGGTCTATCAGCCCGGGAAGCGCATGCGAAGAGAGCGCCGCCGCGGGCGACGCTCCCCTCGCCGGCGTCACGACCGGGGCAGCTTGAACACCCAGAGCGAGCCGCCCTGGTTGATGTGCTGCACCGCCTTGGCGACCTCGCCGCCCCACAGCGGCACCGCGCCGCCCCAGCCGGACATCACCGCGACATATTGTTCGCCGTCCTGCTCCCAGGTGACGGGAGACCCGACCACGCCCGAGCCGGTGTTGAACTTCCACAGCTCCTTGCCCGTCTTGGCGTCGAACGCCTTGAGGAAGCCTTCCGGCGTGCCGGTGAAGACGAGGTTGCCGGCGGTGGAGAGCACGCCGCCCCACAAGGGCGCCTTGTTCTGGTATTCCCACATGATCTTGCCGGTCTTGGGATCGACCGCGCGCAGCACGCCGATATGGTCCTGGTAGAGCGGCTTGATGGTGAAGCCCGCGCCCAGGTAGGCCGCGCCCTTCTTGTAGGCGATCGGCTCGTTCCAGATGTCCATGCCCCATTCGTTCGACGGGATGTAGAACATGCCGGTCTGCTGGCTGAACGACATCGGCATCCAGTTCTTCGCGCCGAGGAAGGCGGGGGCGGAGAACACGGTCGTGCCCTTCTCGGCGCTCGGCGGGCCGGGGCGATTGGCGGGATCGAAGATCGGGCGCCCGTCCTTGCCGTAGCCCTTCGCCCAGGTCGTCTTGGAGACGAACGGGGTGGCGGAGACGAACTTCCCGTTGGTGCGGTCGAGCACGAAGAAATAGCCGTTGCGATCCGCTTTCGCGCCCAGCTTGCGGCCGTTCATGTCAAAGGGGATGAACTCGTTGACCCCGTCGAAGTCCCAGCCGTCGTGCGGCGTCGTCTGGTAGTGCCACTTGATCTCGCCCGTGTCGGGATCGATCGCCAGCGTCGAGGACGTGTAGAGGTTGTTGCCCGGGCGCAGGTGGCTGTTCCACGGTGCCGGGTTGCCCGTGCCCATGTAGATCAGGTTGGTCTCGGGATCGTAGGTGCCGCCGAGCCAGGTCGCGCCGCCGCCGGTCTTCCACTGGTCGCCCTGCCAGCTGGCGTTGAGCTTGCCGGTCATCGTCGTCGGCTTGCCGGCGCCGTCGGTGCCCATGTTGCCTTCGATGGTGGGGCGCGACCACACCAGCTCGCCGGTGTTGACGTCGCGCGCCTCGACCTTGCCGACGACGCCGAACTCGCCGCCCGAGTTGCCGTAGATCACCTTGCCCTTCACGATCATCGGCGCGGCGGTGAAGCTGTAGCCCGCGGAATAATCAGCCAGGGTTTTGTTCCAGATCACCTTGCCGGTCTTGCGGTTGAGCGCGACCATGTGGGCGTCGAGCGTGCCGAAGATGATCTTGTCGCCGTAGATGGCGGCGCCGCGGTTGACGACGTCGCAGCAGGGCATGATGCCGTCGGGCAGGCGCGCATCATATTGCCACAGCTCGTCGCCGGTCTTCGCGTCAAAGGCGAACAGGCGGCTGTAGCTGCCGGTGACGTAGATCACGCCGTCGTAGACGATCGGCTGCGATTCCTGGCCGCGCTGCTTCTCGCCGCCAAGGCTCGCGGAAAAGGCGGGGACCAGCCTGGCGACGTTGGCGGTCGTGACCTGCTGGAGCGGGCTGAACCGCTGCGCGCGCGGGCCCATCCCGTAGGTGAGCACGTCGTTGGGCGTGTTCGCATCGTTCATCAGGTCCGCATCGGACGGACCGGCAGCCGCCGCGGTCGTGGTGACGGCGGCGGCCGTGGTCGCCACAGCGTCGTCGGTTCCGGCGGCGGCGACCGGCGCCGCAGCGAGCGCGGTTCCGGCGAGCAACAGCGGCAGACGCAGCGCGTGACTTTTCATCGAAACGATCCTCCCTTCAACAGGCCGCTTACGGGCCTCTGGTCGATTTGCTGAGACTACCCTCATGCGCGCGGCGACGGCATTGGACCTTCGTTCAAGACGCGAGCGGTGGATGCGGGGTGACCCCGTACCGCGCGAGGATGGTGTCGATCGTGCCATCCTTGCGGAATCTCGCCATGATCGCGTCGAGCGCGTCGGCGAGGTCGCGGCTGTCGTCCTTGACCGCGAGACCGACGTCCCAGCCCGCGCTCGGCATCGCGGGGATCGGCCCGTGGCGAACCTTGAGCGTGTCGCCTGCGGCGGCCTTGGCGTGCTCGATCTGTGCGCGGGTCGCGACCACCACGTCGGCGTCGCCTCCCGCCACCGCCGCCACCGCGGCCGCGCCGCTCGGCAGGTGGCGGGTGTCGGCGCGGAGCACGCCGCCGAACCCGCCGGAGAAGTAGAAGTCGGGGATGCTGTCGAGCTCGGCGACCAGCCGCTTGCCCTTGAACGCGGGCGGCGCGACCTCGCAGTCCGTGTCGGGACCGCAAGCGATCAGAAAGCCTTCGCGGTAGTAGGGCGCGGCGATCACCGCACGGTCGTTGGCGAGCGCGAGTTGGCGGTCGACGGGCACGTGCATCATGATGTCGGCAAGCGTCCCGCCGACCAGCGACCCGCGCCACACCATGTTGCGCAGGTCGTCGCCGACGTCCTCGTCGGCCATGAAGTCGACGATCTGCGCGCGCGCGCCCAGCGCCTTGGCGATGACCTGGCCCAGGTCGACGTCGATGCCGGTGAACCGGCCGTCCGGCCCCGCCCACGACCAGGGCTCGAAGTCGCGATAGACCGCAATGCGGACGACCCCTTCCGCCTTGATCTTGTCCACCGCGCGCGCCGCGGCGACGCCCGGGCAGAGCGCGGCGGCGAGCGCGCCGCCGAGCACCGCGCGGCGGGTCGGCGCCCTCATCCTTCGTGCTTCGTGTCGAGCCAGGAGCGGATCGCCCAGCCGGCCTTCTGCCCCAGCACGTCACCCATCGGAGGCATGTAGACCTTGCCGTCGCGGACCGAGCCGTGCTGGAAACGCTGGATGAACCACTCGTCGCCGGCCTCGCCCGCGTCGAGGTAGCGCAGGTCGGGCGCGATCCCGCCCGAGATCGCCTCCAGGCCGTGGCAGCGCGCGCAGTTCTGGCCATACGCGCTCTCGCCGATCTTCTGCGCCTTGGCATAGACGGCCGGATCGGCGCGGTAGGGGTTCTTGGTCACCCAAGTTTCGTTGCCGGGCTGCACGTCGGGCAAGGCGCTGGTGTCGACCGCCTGCGGCGTCACGTTGCCGTGCGCAAACACGGCATGTCCGATCGACACCGACGCGATCAGCGCCGCTCCGCTCGTCACGACCCGCGAGATTCGACCCATTGCTTCGCCCTCTCCATGCCCACACCGCGCAAGGGCGTGTTCGATCAGCAGCTTAGGAGCGTGCGCCCGGGTCGGCTTATTGGACTTTGGTACGAGGGGTCGCGCCGCCCCGATGCGCTAGGGTCGCGGCATGAGACTTCTGCTCGCGAGCGCCGCGCTCCTCGCCGCCATCCCGGCAGCTGCCGAGACGATCTACGTGTCGAACGAACGCGCCAACACGATCAGCGTGATCGACGGCACGACGCTCGAGCCGATCGCGACCTGGCCGGTCGGCAAGCGCCCCCGCGGGATCGTGCTGTCGCGCGACGGCACGCAGCTCTACGTCTGCGCCAGCGACGAGAATGCGGTGCAGGTGATCGACCGCACGACCGGGAAGGTGGTCGCCGACCTGCCTTCGGGCGAGGATCCCGAGACCTTCGCGCTGTCGCCCGACGGCACGCTCCTGTTCGCCTCGAACGAGCGCGACGCGACGGTGACCGCGATCGACGTGCCGGGCCGCAAGGTCGCGTTCCAGGTCGTCGTCGGGGTCGAACCCGAGGGAATGGCGGTGAGCCCCGACGGCAAGATCGCCGTGTCGACCTCGGAGACCGACAATGCGGTCCACTGGATCGACATCGCCACCCGCCAGGTGGTCGGCCAGACCCCCACCGACGCGCGCCCGCGCCACGCCGAGTTCACCGCCGACGGCAGGCAGCTCTGGGTGTCCGCGGAGATCGGCAACAGCGTCCAGGTGGTCGACACCGCCACCCGCAAGGTGATCGAAACGCTCCATTTCGCCGTGCCCGGGATCGCGCCGGAGAAGGTGATGCCCGTGCAGATCCGCTTCACGCCCGATGCGAAGCGTGCGGTGATCGCGCTGGGCCGCGGCAACGCGCTGGCGATTGTCGACGTCCAGACGCGCAAGGTCCAGGCGATCGTTCCGGTCGGTCCGCGGGTGTGGGGCGTCGCGATCACGCCTGATGGCGCGCGGGCGATCTCCGCCGACGGGCTCGCCGACACGGTGACGGTGGTCGACCTCGCCACGGCGAAGGTGACGGCGACGGTCCCGGTCGGCCGCGCGCCCTGGGGCGTCGTGGTCGCGCCATAGGTCCTTGGTCCAACGCCCTTAGTCCAATTTCGTACGTCCTCCGCAACGATCAGCCTCCTGTGCGGAAAGCCCGCCACGGACGTGCGGGCGCACTGGGGAGGTTCTCGCATGACATTCGCCGCACGGTTGCTCGGCTCGGCCGCGCTCGTCTCGTTCGCCGTCGCGGCGGTTCCGGCCGCGGCGCAGGACACCACCGACGCCCTGCTCCTGAAGCTCAAGGAGAAGGGCATCCTCGACGACGCAGAATACCAGGCGCTGATGGCGCGCAAGGCGTCGCAGCCGAGCGCGGTGCCTGCGACCAACTCCGCCGAGGCGCCCCAGCAGGCCGCCGCCGAGCGGCTGGACGACAAGAAGATGGTACGCATGACCGACACCGGGGTCGGGCTCCAGGTCGGCGACGTGGCGCTCCGGTTCTCCGGCTCGGTCAACGGCTTCTACGTCCACGACAGCGGCGCGCGCGAGACCCCGCAGAACATCGTCGCGGGCGGGCTGGCGACCGTGGGCGACGACACCTCCGCGATCCGCAACGGCCTGCTCCCCGGCTTTCTCAAGATCGAGTTGACGACGACGCAGGGCGGCTGGGATGTCGGCGCCCACTTCGGCCTCTACCCCGGCATCAACTCCGGGCTCGGCAACTCGGGTGCGAACGGACCCGGCGCCCCGCAGGCGCTCCAGACCGCCGGCATCGACGCCCGCCAGACCTACCTGACCGTCGGCCGATCCGGCCTCGGCGAGCTCAAGATCGGCCGCGACATCGGGTTGTTCGGATCGGACGCGATCCTGAACGACATCACCCTGCTCGCGGTCGGGACCGCATCGGCCAATGCCGCGCCGTCGAACACGTCGCTGGGGCGGATCGGGCTTGGCTACCTTTACACCGACTTCCAGCCGCAGATAACCTATTCGTCGCCCAAGTTCGGCGGGTTCCAGGTCGCCGGCGGGATCTTTCAACCGCTCACCACCGTGGGCCAGAGCGAGGTCAACAGCTCTCCGGGGTTCCAGGCCAAGGTCACGTACGACATGGTGCCGACCGACGGCGGCTTCGGCGCACACGCCTGGGTCAGCGGGCTGATCCAGCGCCACGACGCGACCGGGCTGCTCCCGGCCTACACCGGCCGGGCGATCGATCTCGGCGCCAAGCTGTCCTACGGCCCCGCCAGCCTGACCGGCTATTACTACACGGGCAGCGGTGTCGGCACGATCGGGCTGTTCCTGCTCTCCACCGACGCGCTCGGCCGCAAGCGGGACAGCAGCGGCTTCTACGTCCAGGGCACCTACGGGATCGGCAAGTTCACGCTCGGCGGCAGCTACGGCGAAAGCCACCTCGACCTCGCCGACGACGAGCTGGTCTCGAACCTCGTCCGCAAGAACGCCAGCTGGGTCGGCCAGGCGCGCTACGGGCTGACCAGCTGGGTCACGCTGATCGGCGAATACACGCACACGATGTCCGAAGCGCACAACGGCAACGACGCCACGTCCGACGCGCTCGCGGCCGGCGCCATCCTGTTCTTCTGACCTGTCCTTAGGAACCGACACGCATGATCCAGGCCTTCTACCCGGCAGCGATTGATCCGCTCGCTCGCCACGACGCAGCCTCCGCGGAGCGGGACCGCGCGGCGGCTGCGGGCGATCCGGACGGTTACTGGCGTACGGAGGCGCAGTGCGTCGACTGGATCGTGCCTTTCACCACCGTGCGCGAGGCGTCGTTCGACGAGGCGGACTTCGGCATCCGCTGGTTCGGGGACGGCGTGCTCAACGTCTCGGTCAACTGCCTCGACCGGCACCTCGCGACCCGCGCCGACCGGCCGGCGATCGTCTGGGAAGGGGACGAGCCCGGCGAAGCCCGCACGATCACCTATCGCGAGCTGCACCGCGACACCTGCCGCATGGCCAACGTGCTGAAGGACATGGGCGTCCGCCGTGGCGACCGGGTGACCATCTACCTGCCGATGATCCCCGAAGCCGCGGCGGCGATGCTTGCCTGCACGCGGATCGGTGCGATCCACGCGGTCGTGTTCGGCGGCTTCTCTCCCGACAGCCTCGCCAACCGCATCCGGGATTGCGACTCGACGGTGGTGATCACCGCCGACGAGGGCCGGCGCGCGGGGAAGGCGGTGCCGCTCAAGGCCAACGTCGACGCGGCGCTGGCGCATTGCCCGGGCGTCTCGGGCGTGCTGGTGATCCGCCGCACCGGCACGGAAGTCGCGATGGCGCCCGCGCGGGACCGATGGCTGCACCAAGCGGTCGCAAGCGTAGCGGACGATTGCCCGCCCGAGCCGATGGGGGCGGAGGACCCGCTGTTCATCCTCTACACCTCCGGCTCGACCGGCAAGCCCAAGGGCGTGGTGCACACGACCGGCGGCTATCTGGTGTGGGTGACCAAGACGTTCCGCGACGTGTTCGATTATCGCGACGGCGAGCTGTTCTGGTGCACCGCGGATATCGGCTGGGTGACCGGCCACAGCTACGTGATCTACGGTGCGCTCGCGAACGGCGCGTCCACGGTGATGTTCGATGGCGTGCCGAACTACCCCGATCCAGGGCGGATCTGGGAGACGGTGGCGCGGCTCGGCGTCAACATCCTCTACACCGCGCCGACCGCGCTGCGCGCGCTGATGCGCGACGGCGACGACTGGGTCACCCGCCACGACCGGAGCTCGCTTCGCCTGCTCGGCTCGGTCGGTGAGCCGATCAATCCGGAGGCGTGGGACTGGTATCACCGCGTGGTCGGCGACCGGCGCTGCCCGGTGGTCGATACCTGGTGGCAAACGGAAACGGGCGGGATGATGATCGCTCCCCTTCCCTATGCGACCGATCTCAAGCCCGGCTCTGCTACCCGGCCGCTGCCGGGGGTGGAACTCGCGCTGCTCGACGCCGACGGCCGCGAGATCGAGGGGGAAGGAGAGGGCGCGCTCGTCGTCACGGCGAGCTGGCCCGGCCAGATGCGCACTGTCTGGGGCGATCACAATCGCTTCTTCCAGACCTATTTCACCACCTTTCCCGGCCGCTACTTCACCGGCGACGGCTGTCGGCGGGACATCGACGGTTATTACTGGATCACCGGCCGTGTCGACGATGTCATCAACGTCTCCGGTCATCGCTTGGGCACGGCAGAGGTGGAGAGCGTGCTGGTTCTTCACCCCCGCATCGCGGAAGCCGCGGTGGTCGGGATGCCGCACAAGCTGAAGGGACAGGGCATCTACGCTTATGTGACGCTCAACGCCAACGACAGCCCGGATGATGCGCTGCGCGACGACCTTCGTCTCTGGGTGCGGCGGGAGATCGGCTCCATCGCCACGCCGGACGTCATCCAGTTCGCTCCTGGTCTACCGAAGACCCGCTCGGGAAAGATCATGCGGCGCATCCTTCGCAAGATCGCGGAAGGTGATCTCGAGAACCTGGGCGACCTCTCGACTCTCTCGGATCCGACGGTCGTGATGGAGCTCGCGACGGGCCGAACTGGTCGGTGAAGCGACCCTCTAACGACAGTGTCAGCGAACAGCTCGACTAGGTGACGGAGCTCGCGCTGGGTGAATTCCATTGGCCGAAAACGACGACGATGGGAAACCGCCGTGTCGATCCACAATGATGCACCCGAACGGACCCGCCATGGCCGGCCTGCAATCGCGCGATCGCGGCATCCATGCTGGCGGTCGCCCGTCGAGCTCTTCGCGACAGTTGACCGGCAGGATCGTCGCCATTGCGACTCACGAAAGCGGCCTGCCGCCGCTTCGCCCCGCGGCAGCGATCACGCAGACATGGACATCGAGGCCGAAAGGCGGACGCTGAACGAAGGGCAGCATACGAGTGCCCGCAGGCAACGTTGATTGTCCGCTTCTGGGTCAAGCTCCCGCAAAAGTAGCGATACGATTAAGGGGGTACCCTTGGGGGTATTTGCGTCTGTAGCGCTTGGCTTTTGGCGGCTTCGCTCTGAGCGGTTGACCTTAGTTCGAATCCCTCCGTCTCCGCCAGCGGCTCAACGCAAAACTCCCGAGATGCGTCGAACACCGCAGAAATCAGACACTTTATACCCAAGTAGGGTTGCTCGGTTGTTCGCCGTTTTTCACCCCTGTTTGCCCGTTTTCGGCGCCTGGGGTAAGCCATAGGGATGGCCGGACGGACCGGCGAAAGGGCGGCGCAACGGCGGGTCTAAATCTACTCTCCGACAAGCAGATTGCCAAGGGAAAGAGGGTTATACGGCTGACGGCGGCAACCCTTACTCATCGCGCGTGCGGCCGGGCTGATGAAGGCGCTGGGGCTCGACTCCAGAGATGTGCGCAAGCTCCAGGAGGTTCCGTTCATCGTCCTTCTGGAGGCGCAGGCCGCGCTGGAGGCGAGCGCGCGCGCGGCGAGGCGCCGGGCTCGCCGGTGCTGGACGGGGTTGCGATCACGCGTCACCCGTCGGTCCCGACGCACCCGCGGTGTCCGTCGACGTGCCGATGGTGATCTCCACCGCGCTGGACGAACGCGCCTATCGCATGACCCAGTTCCGCATGTCGGAGGACGAGCTGCTCGCCTTCGCGCGGCAAAGCGCTGGCGCGCGCGCGGCGGAGGTGGTGGCGATGTATCGCGCGGAGGACGGGGTGGCCTGAACGGGCCGGGGGCGAGCAGCGTTCGGATGGCGACGCTGCTGGCGTCCAGCTGGGCGGTCTTTGCAGCAACGGGCAAGCCGCAGAACGACAAGGTGCCCACCTGGGAACCCTATGAACAGGGCAAGCGCACCACAATGATCTTCGCCGACGAGATGCGAGCCGAGGACGATCCGCATGCTCAGTTCCGCGAGCTGTGGGCCTCGATCCCGGCCGCGGCTGCTAGACCAAGTGCATCAGCCGGTAAGCGGGACAGCATAGAAGAGGCCTATACCTCGCCTGCGTAAGCCAGTAAGCCCGTTTAGCTACTTCAACTCCTCGCCGGAGGTGATCCGCCTTGTGGTGCTGATGTGCGTGCGGTTTGCGCTGTCGCTCAGCAATGCCGAGGACCTGCCGTTCGAACGCAGGATCGAAGACCTACAAGAGACGACGCTCCGCGGCGCTTGCGCAATGGCAGCTGATTGCACGCCAGACGCGGCGTATGTCACCCAACGCGCATCGTACAACGAGAAGTTCGCGTCAAACTGACAGCATCCCGGAGATCAATAGGCTTGCTTCGGGAACGCCGCCGACATTGATATCGTGGCAGGCGGACGTTCGCCGCTGGACTCCTTCGGTATGGCCACCCTGGCATTGCCGAAAGTCGGGCTTCGTGCGACGATCTATGCCAGGCCACGATCGTGATGCTCGTCACAACACGTAAAGCTATCGCCTTGCTCCCAATCGACGACGCATAGCTTTATGGCCAGCCGATCAGGTTCATCGCAGACCAGGCTGGCAACAGGTACCCGCCTCGCGAACTCCGCAGCTATTGGCTGGGCAGGGCCTTGAGCCCGGCCTCGATAGCGGCGAGATGCTCGTCGGTGATCTTGCCTCCGGAGTGCGGCTGCAGGCGCCGCAAGCTGACGGCCTTGAACTGATCGTAACCTGGTGCCGCCTCGAGATCGGGCAGGCTTGCCAGTACGACCGCTTTGGCGCCGGGACTGGCCATCAGCGCCTCGATGCTCGAATCCAGCGTCAGTCCTGAGGACGCCGTTGCAGGTGCCGGAGCGCCAGTCTGTGCAAGCGCGGAGGCAGAGGGGGCAATCAGCAACCCGACCAGAAGCAGTGCCTTCATGATATCTCCAGCGCCAAGCGTGACTGCAAAGGAGTGTGCCCCTTCGTTGAGCTTGCGTCAAGTGAATCGATCGAGGTCGTGGGCGATCCTTGGGCCGATCACGACACTCTTCCATATTGCTATTCAATGGCTCGTCAGCAGCGCGGGCCGCTGCGGAACACTTCTCGGTTCGATCTATGGGGATCTTGCCTCCGCGTCCTGCCGAAGCGAGGCCATGAAGCGCGAATTGCTCTCGATCCCGGCCAGCATCATTGCGATACAGAGCCGCTCGACCATCTCGAACGGTGCCCTGCGACCCGCAACGATTCCGCCCGCCCGCAGCGAGACGGCGGTCAGGGCGGCGGTCGAGGCGGTTGCCCGTTGGGTACCGGCATCTCCATCCACCGTGAGATTGCTGACCACCGAGTCCAGCGCCCGAGAGCGTCGAGCCTCCCATTCGGGGCTGAGCGCCGATCGAACGTCGGGGTCGCGCAGCAAGCGCTGGAGGAGAGGACCGTGTTCGGCCGCCTCGTGCAGGTAGTTGAGGGTCGAGATGACGATTCGGGAAAGCCGGCTGTTTCCGCGGGAGAGGAGCGCGCCTCGCCGAGCGGAAATGGCGGCGATCTCGCGCCGCGCCAGCGCGACGAGCAGATCGGTGCGGCCGCCGAAGCAATTATGCACCTGCGCCTCGCTGATGCCGGCTGCGCGCGCCACGGTCTTTATGGACAGGCCTGCAAGTCCGCTCTCGAGAGCGATGCCCGCCGCAGCGTTCATCAACTGCTCTCGCCTTGCCTCGGGACTCAGCCGAGTGCGGGTTCGGTTGGTGCGTTGCGCCATCATCCAGGCGACCTTCGATATCGCATTCGCGACGGACAGCAACAGAAGCTTTTCACTGCAGCCACTGCAGCCACTGCAGCCACGGCAGCCACCCTGACCGTTATGGACCGGGCGATCCAACCGGATCAGGCGCAAGCGCGCAAGGGTCCGCCTGCCCAGATGAAAACAGTCATACTTGTTTGAATGTCAGTTGATGCTAGGCTCCGGCCAAGCGAACGGAGAGGAAGAAAGATGCGACGATCCACCTTGATGCTGGCCATCCTCCTGGCCACTACCGCTGCATCCGCTCAGATGCCGCCCAAGGTGAACCCGGTTACCGTGCAATCCGCGGCCGGTACGCTACAGGGTGACGATCAGGACGACGTGCTCGTGTTCCGCGGCGTGCCTTATGCGGCACCACCCATCGGGCCCCTTCGCTGGAGCGCGCCGCGCCCCGTAGCGGCTTGGAAGGGCGTGCGCACCGCCGTGGCGCACGAACCTCCGTGCCCGCAGCCGGTGATGCCCGACTTCACTTCTGCAAATCCGGGAGGGGTGAATGGCGCGCAGTCGGAGGATTGCCTCTACCTCGAAGTGTATGCGCCGGAGGCGGTGAAGAAGGCGCCTGTGCTGGTATGGTTTCATGGCGGGGCGTTCTTCCTGGGCGCGGGCCACCTTCCCTCGTATGAAGGTCGGGCCAATGCGCGGCAGGGCGTAATTACAGTCGACGTCAACTATCGCCTGGGCGCGCTGGCCAACTTCAACCATCCGGCCCTGGATCGCGGACCCGGGCCGCACGGAAACTACGCCCTGCAGGATGCCGTGGCGGCGCTCCGCTGGGTTCGCGACAACATCACGGCCTTTGGCGGCGACCCTGACAACGTGACGGTTGCCGGACAGTCGGCCGGTGGAGGCATCGTGACCGGACTCTTGTCGTTGCCTGCCGCCAAGGGTTTGTTCGGCAAGGCGATTATCCAATCGGGCGCGCTGTTGCGGCCCGACATCACTCCTGAGGAATCGACCGAGAAGACGCTCGCCGGCCTGAAGGACATCGATGTCGGACCGGACGCCACGCCGGAGTCGCTGCGCCAAATCTCGGCGCAGACGTTTGTCGGCACGCCATCGCTGATGCGCGGCACGTTCTTCGTGAAGGATTCGGCATACAAGCCTGTGTCGACAATCGAGGCGTTGACCGCCGGCACCGAAACGGACGTGCCGCTCTTGATCGGTTCGAATAGCGGGGAAGGCGGCTTCGCCGCCGCCCGCCGGTTCGCCGAGATGGCCGGAGACCAGGGCGCACCGGCGTGGCTATATCGCTTCGCGCATACCCCTGCGTGGCGTGCGCCCGAATGGAAGGCTGGCCCGATCCATTCCGCGGAACTGATGTTCACCTTCGATACCATCGATCAATCCAGCTGGGGCGGCGATCGCGCGGACGCGACCGATCGCACATTGGCCAGGGTGATGAACGGGTGCTGGACCGCATTCGTACGGATGGCGCCGGGGAGCCGACGCCTGCGCTGCGGCAATGGATTCGAATGGAAGCCTTATGGCAAGGCCGGCGAAGTAGCCGAGTTCCGCAGCACGGGGCCGGTGATCATCGATGCGCGCGCGTTGCCCGACGGCCCGCCGAAATGACCGGCGGAACCCGTTCCTACCGGACGACCCGCAGGTCGGCCACAAGATCGGTGATCAGCCGATCGCAGGTCTCGTGCGCGACTGCCAGGCTGATCCGCCCGTTGCGAAGCTGTTGCGCCAGCGAGTCCGGTATGGCCATCAATAGCTCCACCAAGATCATGGCCTCGCGTAGCTGGATCTGGAGCCTTGCGCTCGCCTCGCCGACTACCGTCCGGATGAGGGTCCTGAGCAGCACCCGCGACTGCTCCAGCGATCCGTGACCATCGCCGTCGCGCAGGATGTAGTGGAGCGCCGGGCCGTGATCCAGAAGGTAACCAAGGTACTGGCGCCCCAGGCCGCTGGCCCTTGTGCTCACGTCATCGTGGTCGCCCGCCCGGCCCAGCCGATCAGCAAGTGCAGCCAGGTGGCGGCGGCATAACTCGTCGATGATCTGCGGTACGCCTTCGAAATAGACGTAGATCAACGCCCGGCTGGAGGCGATCTCCGCCGCCACCTGGTTCATTCCGAACGCCAGAGTGTGGCTGCGTACGATCATCGTCTCGACGGCGTTGACGATCTCATCGACTCGGTCGTCGGCGGCAAGTTTGCGGATGGGCACACCCGCTTATCGGTCCGCCTGTACGCCTCCACAATCCTTCGTGTCGCGATGCTTCCCGACGCGCATCGGTCAGCGAGTCGCTCCCCCGGTCAAGCGCTCACATGCGGGCATTTCGGCGACCGTGACCGCGACGGTCGGGTCGAACGCCCGGTAGTCGGAATTGAGGGGCGATAGGGGCCGGTTGGCGATCCACGTCTTCTTTCGTCGGATCAGGTCGAACTGCAGCACGGCGTTCTGAACGGTCGTCCGCTCACGTTCCCCTCCGGTCTGGTCGGCCCGTACCGTCATCGTCTGCCCCTCTTGCCAAGGGCTCCATTTCAGCTGCCTCGATCCTGTGAGCGGAGACCAGCGCCAACGCCGTGCCGACGCGATCGCCGTGGCCTGATACTCATATCCGTTCTGGATTGCGGGCGGTTGCAGCTTCGTTGGCGCGATATGAAAGCGAGGCTGATCCAGTTCCAGCACCACGCGATTGTCGAGCACCTCGAAGGCCGACGTGTCACATCGGCGGAGATGTGCGTGCCACACGGCCTTGATCAGCCTTTCGGCCTCGGCTGCGGTGGAAGCCGGTTTCTCCTGTGCGGCCGACATGCCGGATGTTGCGAGCGAGCCGGCAAGTGCGACCGCTAGAGTAATGCGAGGCAGCACCCCGTGGTTCACATCGTCTGGAGGTAGGCGACGATGTCAGCGCGCTTCTGCGGGTCCTCAACCTTCATCACCATCTTGGACCCGGCTGCATAGCTGCGGGGATCGGCCAAGAAGGCATTGAGTTCCTTGGCATTCCAGCTCTTGCCGGCTTTGGCCTTCAATCCCGCGCTATAGGTGTAACCGGGCACCGCGGCGATGCCACGGCCCGCAAGGCCCTTCAGTGTCGGCGCAATCGCGCCCGAATGGCAGGACCGGCAGTCCTCCGCATAATATTCTCGTCCGGCCTCTTCATCGCCGGCGATTGCAGCGGCCGGTTGCGTTGTCTGCGCCTTGCCCGCCACAGAGCTGGCCGCCACCGTGGCGGCAAGGCCGCCAAATGCAATCATGCAAGCGCGCCAATGGGTCACAAACCACTCCCTTTTTTACCTAACGTCCTCGCGGCCGACGAGCGCCCCAACATAACCGATGTTCGAAATCTTCCTGTTCACCCAGGTAGAGCGCCGCTTCCCAATGCCGTGCAAGGCAATGGATGCGAGAACGAGTCAAGTCAATTCTCTGCTTATGAAGAGCCATTTATCCAAGTGGGCTGGTGCCTAATAACTTGAGCGTTTGTCAAAACGGGCGATTGACGCCCGATGCCTCGAGCGCGTATACCGTCTTTCGTGCTTGAAAGACGCCGCGGGCGCATGAGCAAAGTGGTGTCCGATGCGGCGGTCCGCGATCGTGACGACGCGAATCGGGAGTGGGATGTTGCCTGAATTCAAGCTGACCTCGCGGACGCTGAACCTGGTCGGCATCGCTGCCTTGGCCTGTTCAGCTGCATTGTTCGGCGGGGCGGCCTTGTCGGCATCGGCGCCGGCGCCGGGTCTCGCAGGGCCGGTCAAGGTCGCCGCGCGGCGCATCACGGAAAGCCAGTACCGCCATGTCATCGCGGACACGTTCGGCGATTGGGTGGCGGTGAATGCACGCTTTGAGCCTGAACGTCGCCAGGACGGGCTCCTGGCGATCGGTTCTACCCAGCTGTCGATTACTCCGGTCGGCTTCGAGCAATATTACGGCGCTGCCCGCTCGATTGCCGATCAAGTGCTGAGCGAGTCGCGCCGGAGCGGAACCGTTGCTTGTGTTCCGGCGGACGCGGCCAAGCCGGATGATGCCTGTGCCGCGGCGTTCATCCGCACTTATGGCGAGCGACTGTTCCGCCGCCCACTCACCGAAGCGCAGGTTGCCGCGCGTCTCGTGACCGCGCGCAAGGGCGACAACTTCTACGACGGCCTGAAGCTGGCGCTCACCAGCTTGCTGATCGCGCCGGAGTTTCTTTTCCGGATCGAGGTTGCGGTTCCCGGTCCGTCGGGCACTCCGCAACTCGACAGCTACACCAAGGCGTCGCGGATTGCCTTCCTGCTTTGGGATGCTGCGCCCGATGCCGAGCTGCTTGCCGCGGCGAAGAGCGGTGCACTCGACACCGATGCGGGGCTCAAGCAGCAGGTTGCGCGGTTGCAGGCATCCCCGCGACTGGCCGACGGTGTGCGCGCGTTCTTCACCGACATGCTGCAACTGGACGCGTTTGAGGGGCTGACCAAGGACGCGTCCATCTATCCGAAGTTCAGCCAAGCGGTCGCGGACAGCGCGCGCGAAGAGACGCTTCGCACTGTGGTCGACCATCTCGTCACCAAAGGACGCGACTATCGCGACCTGTTCGTCACCCGCGACACCTGGCTGAACCGCAATCTGGCGGCGGTATATAAGGTGCCGTTCGCGTCGAAGGCGGCGTGGGCGCCCTATACGTTCCCCGCCGATTCCGGTCGTTCCGGCATCTTGACGCAGGTGACTTTCCTGTCGCTGTTCTCGCATCCGGGCAGTTCGTCGCCCACCAAGCGCGGCGTGAAGCTCTACGAGATCTTCCTGGCCCAGCCGACGCCCGATCCTCCGGCCGACGTGGATTTCTCCAAGGTCCAGGCGTCGAGCAAGGGAACGGTTCGGATGCGGCTGATCGATCACATGACCAACGATGGATGTTCGTCATGCCATTCGGTCAGCGATCCGGTCGGTCTCGCGCTTGAGCACTTCGACAGCCTTGGCCAGTTGCGAATGCTGGAGGACGGCCAGCCGATCGACGTCAGTGCCGAGTTGGGAGGGAAGCGGGTTGCAGGGGCACAAGGTGTCGGCCAGTTCCTGCACGACAACCCGCGTGTACCCGCGACCCTGGTTCGCAACGTCTATTATTATGGCGTGGGTCGCGGCTTCGACGAGCGCGACGAAGCCTTTTTCGACAAGGAGGCGCAGCTGTTCGCCAGTGGGGGGTATAAGGTCCCAGAGCTGTTCGGGCAGATCGCGACAAGCCCATATTTCATGAAGGTGGTTATCCCCTCAGGCGCGAAGCCCGCCGGGATCAAGCCTACCCAGGTTGCCCGCCTAATGCCGCAGACCCCCAGCCGAGGAACAGCACGATGAGGACTCCACGCTTCGATCGTCGCTCCGTGATGAAGGGCGCCTTGAAGGGCGCTGCCGTGATGGTCGGCATCCCGACGCTTGACCTCTTTCTGGACGGCAATGGCGAGGCGCTGGCGAATGGTCGCCCTCTGCCCGTCCGGTTTGGCACCTATTTCTGGGGCCTGGGCCTGACGGACACGCCGCAGGGTTCTCGCTGGGTGCCGACCAAGCAGGGCCATGGCTATGACATCACGCCGGAACTCGAGTCGATCAAGGCGCTGAAGGACAAGGTGTCGGTATTCTCCGGCTTCCGCGCGATCGGCGACGGTAAGCCGAACCTGGTCCATTGGAGCGGGCTTGCCGCCATCATGTCCGGGTCGGCTCCGGCCGCCTCCAACACGATGGACCGCGCGTCCTTCGACACCATGGTTGCCGAGGCGATCGGTCAGTCCACGCGCTTCCGCACCCTGGACATGTCTGCCTCGGGCAAGCCGCTATCGAATTCGACGCATACAGGTAAGGCGTTCGCTACGCCGGAGGTCTCTCCCCTGGCGCTCTATACCCGCCTTTTCGGCGAGGGGTTTCAGGACCCGAACAATCCCAACTGGAAGCCGGATCCTCGGGTCATGCTGCGCCAAAGCGTCCTGTCGGCCGTCAAAGATCAGCGCGACGCGCTGGCTGCGGATGTCGGCAAGGCGGACAGGATCAAGCTCGATCAATATTACACCTCGGTGCGGGAGATGGAGAACCAGCTCGCGCTACAGCTGGAGAAGCCGGAATATAACGCGGCCTGCGTGGTGCCGCCAAAGCCCGGCGCCGAACGGCGCGGGGCATCCATCGACATCGTGAACGAGAATTCAAAGGCGATGGCCCGGCTTCTCGCCATGGCGCTGGTGTGCAACCAGACGCGCGTGTTCAACTTCGTGCACACCGCTGGTGCGTCGGAGACCTATCTGCCTGGCGATTCCAAGATCTATCACCAGTACAGCCACGACGAGCCGACTGATGCGACGCTCGGCTACCAGGTCAATACCTCCAAGCTCGCCGGCGTGGTCATGCAGGCGTTCGGCGACTTCCTGACCGAGCTAGATGCGGTCAAGGAGGGCGATCGTACCGTTCTCGATAACAGCATCATCATGGGCTATAGCGACACTGGCTACGCCAAGATCCATAGCCTGGAGAACATCCCGATGTTCCTCGCGGGCGGCGCAGGCGGCAAGCACAAGGCCGGACAGCACATCCGCACCACCGGCGAGCCGGTGACCCGGGTGTCCCTGACGGCGATGCAACTGGCGGGAGCACCGGTCGGGGAGTTCGGCGCGGGAGCGATGAAGACCTCCAGCCCGCTGACCGAAGTGCTGGCGTAGGATGCGCGGCGGGCGAAAGGTTCTGGCCATCGTTGCCGCAGCGGCTGCGAGCGTCGCCGGAAGCGCGCTCGCCAGGGAGGTGCCGGCTGCGCGGGCCGAAGGCTGGAGCCGCACCTACGTGGTCGAATGGTACGAGCCGGCGATGTACTATGGCGCCAAGGACGGCGTCATTAGCCCGGGCACTGACTGCCCGGCGGGTACCCATGCTTCCCCCGACTGGGTCAAGGTGCTGATGGACGCCGGCTACACCCGGAAAGAGGCGGAGTGGCTGCGCGATCCCGCCAATCCTACCCGTAGTGCGGTTCACGGCCAGCCTGCGATGGCGTTCCGCGGCAAGGACCGCCAGAACGTGTACGACTATCCGGCGACCGCAACTGAATCAGGCCTGACCCCGGTCTCGGGCACGATCGCCGAGGGTTTGGACCTTGATGATGATGCCAGCACCGGCTTCACCAGCCCGACCGGCCGCAAGGGGATCGACAACAACTTCTACAAGGCGCTCGGTTGCTGGAAGACGTATCGCGGGCCGCCGCGCATGTCTTCGGGCGCGCAAGGGCAGAACGATGGCATGCGCGAAGGTGCCTGGACAATCGTCGTCGTCGTTTCGGGCCGCGGCAAAGACCCGTTGAACGACAAGACGGTCGAAGTCGGCTTCTACCATTCCGGCGACAAGATCGTCCGGGACGGAATGGGCAATGTCGCGTCCGACTACACGTTCTCCATCAAGCCGCACTTCCGCCAGGAAGCGATCTTCCGGGGAGAGACGAGGAACGGGCGCATCATCGCGCAGGGAGTCGGCAACGTGGTGCTGCGCAACCCCGGTGCCGATCCCGAACTTCCCTTGCTTAAATCCAAACTCGAGCTGGAGATGAAGCCCGATGGTCGCCTTGTCGGCCTGATCGGCGGGTACAGACCCTGGCTGCCGGTGTACAAGGGATGGATAGCCGCGCGCGGCGCGGTGATCGAGGTGCTGACCTGGGTGCAGATGCCTGATGTCTGGTACGCGCTTCGGCGCTATGCCGACTACAGCCCGAGTGGCCCGGGTGGGGAGAAGAGCTACATCTCCTATGCGATGAGGGTGGATGCGGTTCCCGCCTATGTGATGGAGCCGAGCGGCACGACTTCGGTCGCAAAGGTAAAGAGCTATCGGGCCGAGGCGGGGGCGACGCAGCTGGCAGCGATCTCTTCGGGACAAGCGAACAGCAGCGGGGGTGGTCTTGAATAACTATGCAGCCGTCGCTTCGGCGATCACCGGAGCCATGGTTCTGATCGCTCCGGCGACGGCGCAAACCGCGGCTCCCCTGTCGGGCGACATCAAGCCGATCCGCATGTCGGGCATGGGCCTGAACGTGACGGACATCGAGCGGCAGAAGACGTTCTACACCGACGTCGTGGGATTCAAGGTGATCGCCCGCGTACCGGCCAAGGACGGTAGCGCCAAAGAGTATCTGCTGGGGCTGACCGGTTCGCTCACCACCGACACCCTGCTCGTGCTGACGGCGCAGCCGCCGGCCGCGGGGGCGACCAGCTTCGGGCGGATCGTGCTGGTCGTGCCGAGCGGCCGGCGCATGGCGGAGCGGATCGCGGCTGGGGGAGGCAAGGCGCCCAGACTGATGGATGGGACCAATCTGGTCTACGATCCCGAGGGCAACATGATCGAGCTCTATCAGCGACCTGCGCCGAAGCCGACCGGATGAGGTGCGATGCCGACGTCTCGGCCGCGAGCAGTTTCATGTCAAAGCCGCCGAGCGGCCACAATCTGAGGTTTCTATGTCACTTTCGGTCCGGGCAGCGGGGTGGGGCGCCACGGGGGCGACCGGACTGGTGCTCGCCGCCTCGATCATCGCCGCAGCACCGGTCGCCGAACCCGCCGGCGGCGACTGGACCAGCGTCGGCCGAGATCCCTGGGAGCAGCACTATAGCCCGTTGACCCAGATCAACCCGGACTCGGTCAGCAAGCTCGGCCTCGCCTGGTTTGCCGACATGGACACGGAGGCCGCGCAGGAAGCGACTCCGATCGTGATCGACGGCGTACTTTATGTCACCACCGCCTGGTCGATGGTGAAGGCGTATGATGCCGCCACCGGGGCTCCGATCTGGTCCTATGATCCCAAGGTCGATCGCAAGAAGGGGGCCGACGCCTGCTGCGACGTGGTCAACCGCGGCGTCGCTTACGCAAATGGCAAGGTGTTCCTAGGCGCGCTGGACGGTCGCCTGATCGCGCTGGACGCGAAGACCGGCAAGGAGGTCTGGTCCGAACAGACCACCGATCCCGCGTTGCCATATACCATCACTGGCGTGCCGCGCATCGCGCAGGGCAAGGTGATCATCGGCAATGGCGGCGCCGAATACCGCGTGCGCGGCTACGTGTCCGGCTATGACATCGACACGGGCAAGATGGCGTGGCGGTGGTTCGTCGTGCCCGGCGACCCGGCGCAGTCGTTCGAGCAGCCCGAGCTGAAGAAGGCAGCCAAGACCTGGAACGGCGAGTGGTGGAAGCTCGGCGGGGGCGGAACCGTCTGGGATAGCATGGCCTATGATCCGGGGCTGAACTCCCTCTATATCGGCACGGGCAACGGCACGCCGTGGAACCAGGCGCTGCGTAGCCCTGGCGGCGGCGACAATCTGTTCCTCGCCTCGGTGGTCGCGCTTGATCCCGCCACTGGCAGGTACAAGTGCCACTTCCAGGAGACGCCGGGCGAGACTTGGGACTATACCTCGGCCCAGCCGATCATCGTCGCGACGCTGAAGTACAAGTCGGGACCGCGCAAGGTGCTGCTTCACGCGCCCAAGAATGGCTTTTTCTACGTGCTGGACGCCAAGACCTGCCAGCCGGTCAGCGTTGAGAAGTTCGCGTATTCGACCTGGGCCACCGGCTGGGACAAGAAGACCAACCGACCGATCGAGAATCCTGCTGCCCGGTTTGACAAAACCGGCGAGCCGGTGATCCTGACGCCGTTCGCGCAAGGCCTGCACAACTGGCACCCGATGGCGTTCAGCCCGGTGACGGGGCTCGTCTACCTGCCGGTCACGGTATCGAATGCGGTCTACGCGCCGAAGAAGAATTTCAAGGTCAACATCAAAGGGTGGAACACCGGAACCGACTTCGCTGCCGGGCGCGACCTTTACAAACAGCCGGGAGCCCCGAAGCCGGGTGAGATCGAGAGCTACATCCTCGCATGGGATCCGGTGGCGCAGAAGGAGGTGTGGCGCGCCCCCAACGCCGTCTATGGTGCCACGGGCGTGGTCGCGACCGCCGGCAACCTGATCTTCAGCGGCAACCACGCCGGCGAGTTCGCCGCCTATGATGCGAAGACCGGCAAGCGGCTGTGGACCGCCCCGGCCGGTGCGCGGGTGGTGGCGGCCCCGGCCGCCTACGCCATCAATGGCAAGCAATACCTCGCAGTACTGGTCGGCGCACGCGGGCTGCCAAATGGGCAGCCGCGGACCAGCGCGCTGAGCGGCAACAACTCGCGTCTGCTCGTGTTCGCGCTCGGTGGTTCGGCGACACTGCCCACTCAGGTTGCCGAAGGCGCGACCGCCGCCGCCAAGGCTTTCGATCCACCGCTGTCGAGCGCGACGCCGGAAACGATCGCAGCGGGCGCGCAGGCCTATGGCGGCAACTGCGCCGCCTGCCATGGCGCGAACGGCGCGGCGGGCGAGGGGGCGATCGCTCCGGATCTGCGCTACAGCGCGCTGCTACGCGACCAAAAGCAGTGGCACCGCATCGTAATCGATGGCGAGCGGGCGGCACGCGGCATGCCCGGCTTCGGCAAGACGTTGGCCACGAAGGATTCGGACGCGATCCTCGCTTATGTCGTCAAGCGCGCCAACGACGCCAAGGCCGGCGCGCAATAAGTGTTTGAAGGGGGACGTGACCGGTGCCGATCAGCCTGAAGATCAACGGAACCCGCCGCACGGTCGAGGTCGAGCCCGAGATGCCGCTGCTGTGGGTGCTCCGCGACGAGCTGGACCTGAAAGGGTCCAAGTTCGGCTGTGGTGTCGGCATATGCGGCGCCTGCACCGTGCACGTCGATGGACAGGCGCAGCGCAGCTGCATCGTTCCGGTGGGCGAAACCGCCAACAAGTCGGTCACGACCATCGAGGGGGTGGGCAAGACCGCGCTCGGCGCCAAGGTACAGGCTGCATGGCTGGCCGAGGACGTGGTCCAATGCGGCTATTGCCAGGCCGGCCAGATCATGAGCGCCTGCGCATTGTTGAGCCAGAAGCCCAGGCCGACCGACGCCGATATCGATGAGGGGATGGCGGGCAATCTGTGCCGGTGCTGCACCTATGTGCGGATCCGCGCCGCGATCAAGCGCGCCGCGGGCGTGCCCGGCACCGACAGCAGGCCGGTCGCGTGAGCGCCGCGGGCGTTTCGCGCAGGCTGGTGCTCGCCGCGAGCGGCGTTGGCGGCGGGCTGCTGCTGGGATTTGGCGCGTCGGGCGTGGCACGCGCCGCGGCGTCGGCGACTCGGGACCCGGCGGCGCTCGGCAATTTCATCCGTATCGCGCCGGATGGCACGGTTACCATCGTCTCGAAGAACCCGGAGATCGGCCAGGGGATCAAGACCTCGCTGCCTATGCTGGTGGCCGAGGAGCTCGATTGCGACTGGAAGGACGTGCGGATCGCCGACGCAAAGCTCGACGCCAAGCTGGGAGCGCAGTTCGCCGGCGGATCGCTGGCGACGCCGCTGAATTGGGACGCGATGCGCAGGGCGGGCGCGGTCGGCCGCGCGATGCTGATCGCGGCTGCCGCCAAGAGCTGGGATGTAGCGGCCGAGGAGTGCACCACGCAGGCAGGTTACGTCCTGCATGAACCAAGCAAGCGCCGGCTGGCGTATGGCAAGCTCGCTGCCATTGCCGCGACCCTGCCGGTGCCAGATCCCAAGTCGCTGACGCTGAAGGACCCCGCCAACTACCGGATCGTCGGACGTCCGATGAAGGGCGTCGACAGTCCCAAAGTGGTGACGGGCCAGCCCTTGTTCGGGATCGACACGGTCGTGCCCGGCATGCTGCACGCGGTGTTTGTCAAATGTCCGGTCTTTGCCGGCACCGTCGCGACTGCGAACGTCGACGCGATCAAGGCGCTACCGGGAATCAAGCACTGCTTCGTCGTGGAAGGCGGGACCGATCTCTCGGGCCTGCTCGGCGGTGTAGCGATCGTCGGCGACAGCTGGTGGCGGGTCAGCCAGGCGCGCGAGAAGCTGGACGTGGCGTGGACTGAAGGCGCAGCCGCCGCTTACAGCACCGCAAGTTTCGATGCCGCCGCCAAGCAGTCCATCCGCGCCGCGGCCAAGAGTATTGCGGCCGAGGGCGATGTGGCCGCCAATCTGCAATCTGCCGCCAAACGAGTGGAGGCGGCGTACAGCTATCCCTTCCTTGCGCACGCTACGCTGGAACCACAGAATTGCACCGCTCATGTCGAAGGCGATCGCGCCAAGATCTGGGCGCCGACGCAAAATCCGGCGGCTGGCCAAGGCTTGGTCGCCAAGACATTGGGGCTGAAGCCGGAGAATATCGAGATCACCATCACCCGCATAGGCGGCGGGTTCGGACGGCGGCTTTCAAACGACTACATGGTGGAGGCGGCGTGGATCTCCAAGGTCGTCGGCGCACCGGTGAAGCTGTTGTGGAGCCGGGCCGACGATACACAACATGATTTCTACCGCCCGGCAGGCTACCATTATTTCGCCGCCGGACTTGATGCCAACGGCAAGCTGATCGCCTTCGATGACCATTTCGTCACTTTCGGCACCGGCGAAACCGATGCCAACAGCGCGGCGCTGGCACGCAGCGAGTTTCCCGCGGGCCTTGTCTCCAATCTCAGCTACTCGCGCTCGATCATCGACGCAGCGATCCCGACGGGCGCGCTACGTGCGCCCGGCAGCAACGCGCTGGCCTTCGTCTTCCAGAGCTTCATCGACGAGCTGGCGCATGCCGCGGGCAAGGACCCGGTCCAGTTCCGGCTCGAACTGCTTGGCGAGCGGCGCGTGGTCAATGGCTCGACGGCCGGCGGGGGGCCGCCCGCCAAGGGTTTCGACACGGGTCGGATGCGCGACGTGCTGGAGCTGGTGGCACAAAAGGCTGGATGGGGACGCGCGCTGCCGCCGCGGACCGGCATGGGCGTCGCCTTCTACTACAGCCACCAGGGCTATTTCGCCGAGGTGGTGCAGGCGGAGGTGAGCACGCGCGGCCGCGTGCACGTGCAGAAGGTCTGGGTGGCGGGTGACGTCGGTTCGGTGATCATCAACCCGCTGGGTGCGGAGGCGCAGGTCCAGGGGTCTGTGCTCGACGGACTGGGCCAGGCACTCGGCCAGAAGATCACGCTCGACAAAGGACGCGTGCAGCAGTCCACGTTTGACGATTTTCCGCTGCTCAGGATAGGTCAGGCCCCGCAGGTCGAGGTGCATTTCATCCGAAGCGATTTTCCGCCCACCGGGCTTGGCGAACCGGCGCTTCCGCCTGTCATTCCCGCGTTGTGCAACGCGATCTTCGCAGCCACGGGCAAGCGGGTCCGGTCGCTGCCGATCGAGCGCAAGGATCTCGCCGTCTGACCGGGATCATTGAGCGCGAGCGGAGACGATCTTCCACTCGTTGACGGTCGGCCTGGCGCCGCCCGCCCCGGGCTGGGCCAGGCAACCGAGGTCGATGGCAGCCAGTGGGGCGAGGACGTGTTCGGACCTGCTCGTGGTCACCAAGCCGGCCGCGTTGACACTCTTGCTCACCGTTACGACCATCGTGCGATCCTTGTCGGCGCTGCGGAGCCGCATGATCGTGGTCGGGCCGGGGCCAGGACACGAGCCAGCCTCTTCCGCAACGATGTCCACTTTGCCACCAACCGGATCGTGCTTCACCACGACATTCTGGCCATGGTTCTGCAGGCGCTCGTCCGGCGGGCGCCGCGCCTCGGGCGGGGTGACCGTCTGCGCCAGCGCCAGCAGGGCCGAAATCGCGATCATCTATCCCTCCTCAACGATTCCGGCTGCAACCGCGCTTCAGCGCGCATCGCGTGCGTCAGGCGCCCGCCATCTGCGGGAGGCATGCGGCCGCGGGTGGTGTGGCGGGCAGCGTCGTCAGATTGATGGGCTTGATCGCATAGCTGACCGACGAGATCGGCGCGGTGGCGGACCACACCCCATCCTTCATCCACAGATCGAACTTCAGTACGACATTGCGAAGGACCGTGTTGCCCCGGTCCAGCGTCAGATTGTCATCGCGGACCGTAACCGTGTCGCCCGTTTCCCACGCGCTCCACTTGGGCGTGCCGGACCCCCGAGTCGCCCAGCGCCAGCGGTCCGCAGTAGCGAGCGCGATCCCGCGAAATTCATAACCCACTTCCTTCGCGGCGGGGGGGATGCGCATCGACACGAGCGTGAACTTCGGCCGATCAAGCTCGATCATCAGTCGTTCGTTGACCGTCTGGAGCGCGGACCCCTCGCAAGCGCTGAGTGCCTTGTTCCAGAGCTTCTGCGCCAGCTTCTGGGCCTCGATCTTGCGCTCGGGCGCGGCCGCGGGGGCGGTGGGATCGAAATAGCTGAACAGCTTCTGCTGCTTTTCCTTTTCCTGCGCCGCAGCCGGCACCATGCCGGCGAGGAGAACGGACCATCCGGCGATTCCGGACGTGACGATCGATCGGATCACGTTTGCGCTCTCCCTTCTTTATCGTATCGGGTTGACCGACTAGTTGTGCAAGAGTTAACTCGGCTCAACTTGAATCACAAGGCGAGAATGCGGCCACTACAGGGCTTATGTGAGGGTAGCGGCGACAACAAGGGAGAGAGGCATGATGCGGCGGTTCGGCTCGGTGAGTGCGACTCTATTTTTGTTGCTGTCAACAGAGGCCCAGGCGGAACCCTGGGTGCGCACCTATGTGATCGAGTGGTACGAGGCGGCCAATTTCTATGGTGCCAAGGAGGGGACCACCAAGCCCGGCAGCGACTGCCCTCAGGGCTCGATGCCGTCCCCCGATTGGGTCAAGGTGTTCGTTGAGGCCGGCTACACGGAGAAGGAGGCCAAATGGCTGCGCGATCCGGCCAACCCCACGCGAGAGCCGAACAATGGCCAGCCGATGATGGCGTTTCGCGGCATCAACCGACAGAATGTCTACGATTATCCCGAAACCACGCCAGAGTCCGGAATCCCCGCCGTGGCTGGATCAATTGCCCTAGGGTTCAACCTGGACGGGGATGTCAAAACCGGCTTCGTCAGCCCGACCGGTGAGAAAGGGATCGACCACGCGCACTACAAGGCGCTGGGCTGCCTGAAGGACATGCGTGGTCCGGCCCGTCTGTCCGAACGCGGCAAGGGCGCCAACGACAGCATGCGCGAAGGGGCGTGGACGGTTGTGATCGTCGTATCCGGACAGGGCAAAGATCCGGCGAATGATGCCAATGTCCGCGTCGGCATCTATTCCAGCGGGGACAAGATCGTGCGCGATGGCGAAGGTAACGTCGCGCAAGACTATAGCTTCCGGATCAAGCCGGATGCGAGGATGCAGGCCTTGTTCGATGGGTCGACTCGCAAGGGCGTGATTTCCGCCAAGGCCGCAAGCACGCTCTGGATGCGGGGTCCCGACAGCGCGGAGCTGAAGCTCGCCAAGGCACAGCTGCGTCTTGAGATGAAGCCGGACGGATCCTTGTCCGGGATGATCGGCGGGTATCGTCCGTGGCGTCCGATATACGAGGCGATGGTGAACGCGCGCGGTCCGGTCGTGGAGCCGCTTGGCTGGGTCCGGCTGCCCGACGTCTACTACGCCCTGCGGCGCTATGCCGACTACAGCCCGACGGGTCCCGGTGGCGAGAAGACCTACATCTCCTATAACATGCGGGTGGATGCGACCCCCGCCTATGTCGTCAACCCCGACGCGAGCGGCACGGTCAAGCAGGCGCAACTGTTCCCCCCGTCGGAAACTGACGTGGTCGCGGCCGGCAAATCGGTGGCGTCGACCTCTTAGGTTCAGGCGTGTCCATCGCCACACGAATCTCACGACCTGTGTGAACCGGCGGATCGTCGCAGGCGCCCGGACCGAGGTCGCGGACTGCGCGAAGCCAAAAGGGCGCGGCTACGCCTTGCCAGTACCGATCAGCTTCGCTTCTTGCCACAGCAAGCGATGAGCTTCGGGCCCGCATTACGCTCAGTTTCCTGGACTTTAGTCAGGAGGCTGGACCGTCGCCGCGTGCTGCCCGAGTCATGTTCGATGTGCGAACCGGCTCCGGGTCGTGCGGGCCTGTGTGGCCTGATTGTAGGCGCAATATCGGTTGCCCAGGCTGCGCCGTGCGAAGCGGGGTCGTAGCCTTAATTCGCAAGCATAATTGATTGTATGTGGGAGAGAGCGCTTTGTCGCACCGTCGAGCTATGCGATAGACGGTGAGATGATCGAAGCAAGCAAGCGGAAAGACGAGACTCCGCGCCGGACCCGCGTGGCGCGCCGCACCCAAGCCGAGCGCCGGGAAGAGACGAGCGGCCGCGCGATTGATGCCGCGATCAAGTGCCTGTACCGCGACGGTTATTCCGCGACGACCACGCTTTCCGTCGCCGCCGAGGCGGGGATCAGCCGTGGGGCGCTGCTCCACCACTTCCCAACCAAAGTCGATCTTATCGAGGCAGTTGCTCTGGAGGTCGTGCGTCGGTCGCAAAAGCGGCGGCGGGACTTCATTACGGCGCATCCCCGCGGGCTGCCGCGGTTTGCGGCGATCACGGAAGCGTCGTGGGAAACGCTGCAGGAGCCTGCGGCCATGACGCTTCTGGAGATCCTGATGGCGTCGCGCGGCGATGCGGAGCTGGCGGCGCGCTTGCCGGGCATCATGGGGGTGATGAGCGAGTGGCAGCAGAGCGGCATGCGCGAGATCGCCCATGATGTCGGCTTCCATGACGACGAGCGGCTCAACGCGATGAGCATGCTGCATCAAGCGGCGATGCGCGGCCTTTCCATCGAACTGCTGTTCGCCGAGGATCGTCGTACCATCGACGCTGCCTTTGAGCTGCTCCGCTGGTACAAGGAACTCTTCACCAAGGATCTGATCGCGCGGCGGAATGCAGGTGCAACGCCGGGTGACGTTGACCACGAGTGAAACGCATGGCGCTGCAGTGTCGCGTCAGAAGACGAGCTGCGACGGCCCCAACTGGGTGCCGCCGCAGCGAGGCCATCAGCTGCCGTTCGATCAATAGCGGGCGGTCAGACCAAGGAAGAAGCGGCGGCCGATGACGTCGTACGCCGAACTGGCCGTGCTGGAGGGTCCACCGAATGTCGGCGGCTGCTTGTTTGCAAGATTTGTGATGCCGGCACGCAGCTCGAACTTGTCGTTGGCCTGAAGCCGCCCGATCAGATCGAAATAGCTGACCGATGGAACACCCAGCGCGGTACCGTTGGGGACGCCGACATTGGACGAATTGTCCTGCTTGCCGATGTAGCGCCAGCGGAAGGTAAGGCCGCCCGTCTCGCCGGACAGGGACGCGCTGGTCACGTGCTTCCAGGCCGGATGGGTGGGGGAGGCGCCATCGATCTGGGCATTGCCGATCGTCCCCGCATAGTCCCTGAACGCCTCGCCCTGAAGGTTCTGGATCTTGTAATCCATGACGTACGTGATCGCCGTATCGAGCGACAGCGTTCCCACCGGGCCGACGTCGATCGCGGCGGCGGCCTGGATGTCGATACCGGCCGTCTTATAGGCGCCCAGGTTGTAAAGCGGCTCCTGAATGAGCAGCGGCAATCCGGCGGCATCGCGCTGGATCAGCGAGCAATAAAAGTTGTTTGCGTCGTAGTTCGGGTTAAGGCCGTTGAAGTTGAAGCACTGGTTGAGCGCAACCGCACTCGTGACGTAGCCGATCGCGTCCTTGAGCGAAATGTTGTAATAGTCGACCGAGAACGCGAGATTGCGAAGTACGGGGCGCACGAACTCCGGCTGGAGCACCAGCCCGACCGTGTAGCTATCTGCCGTCTCCTCTTTGAGATTGACGTTGCCGGACCGCTGCGCCGCAGTGGTGTTGCTGCTGTAGGTATAGCTGGAGACGATGGCCTCAGGAACGCCGGTCGCCACGCACAGGGCCGCGACCTTGGCCGGATCGACACCTGCCACCCGCCCGTTTCGGGCATAGCCGGTCGAGTCGCAGGGATCTCCTTGCCCGGTGTTCGGGAGCCCGATCGAGGCGGCTGCCCCGCTGATCGGCGTGAACAGGTCGCCAAGCGACGGCGCACGGATCGCGCGCGAATAGCCGCCGCGAACGCTCATTCCGCGTGTTGGGGACCAGTTGCCGCTCGCCTTGTAGGTGTGGGCGCCGCCGATGGTGGAATAGTCCGAATAGCGGTAGGCCAGGCTGAGATCGAGATTGTGGATCAGCAGCACGTCCTTCAGCAGCGGAAGCGCCAGCTCGGCATAGACTTCCTTGACGTTGAAGGCGCCGCGCGCGGACGCAGTGCCCAGCGTTCCCGCCGCATCCGGAACCGTGAACTTGCCCGGTATTGCGGTCGGCGAGCTGGTGTACAGGGGATCGATATCCGCGCGGTAGCTGTTGCGGCGGTATTCCGCGCCAACCGCGAAGCCGAGGTCACCACCGGGCAGTGGGAACAGATTGCCGGTGAGATTGCCCTGCACCACGGTTTGCCTGAAGCGATAGCGGTTGATCGGTTCCAGCGTCAGATAGTCGCTGCAGTCCTGTGACACCGGCGTGAAGCCAAACGGGTCGAATCCGCCCGCGCATGCGCCTGCGCCACCGTCTGGCAATCCGTTCGCGCCGACGCCGTTGAGCACGCGATCGAGGCGCGATCGGCTGACGCTTCCGAACACGAGGTCCTTTTCGCGAGTTTCGCCGTAGCTGGCATAGACGTCGTACCTCAGCGACGGCCCGATATCGCCCTTGAGGCCGACCAGTCCCTGGCCGACGTCATATTCCTGCCTGGCTCGCAGCGGCGAGATCCGCGCCGTATCGAAATAGTAGATCAACGAACCGTTGGGATTGGGCCGGGAGTTCAGGGCGGTGCGCAGATCGGGATATTGATCGATGAAGGGGTTGTCCGCCCGGATCCGGATCACCGGGGCGACGATCGTCTGCTGGACGCCATAAGGGCTTGTCACGTCGACCGAGTAGGTCGTGTACATCGCCTGTCCGTAGAGCGTCGCCGCGTCGGAGAAGTCGAATTCGCCGCGCGCGAACGCCGTGTAGCGGTCGATCGGTGCCTGGAGCGTCACCTCTCCCGGAAGGAGCTGAGTCACGGTGTTGGACGGGGTAATGGCATATCCCGATCTCGCGTCGGGCCGGAGATTGCTGCCCCCGTTGTAGCCGACCAGCGTGCCATCGGCATTCAGCAGCAGGCTGCTCGCCGCCGGCGGAACGGGCGTTCCATAGACGTTGGTGAACAGGTTGCGATAGGCGGCGACGGACTCCGCTGAGCCTGCCCCGAAGCGGTTCGCACCGTCAAGGACATACAGGCCGGTGGTCGGCACCGGCGTGCCGGTCACATCGTCGAAGAACCGTCGCGATTCGCGATCGGCGGTGCTGCGCCCGAGGTACGAGCCGGACAAGAACAGTCTGCCGCGTTTGTCGGCGAAATCCGTGCCATAGGCCAGCGAGACGCTCTGGCTGCCGCCATCGCCTTCTTGCGTCACCCCGAAGTCCGCCTGCAACTCCAGGCCGCGGAAACGATTGTTGAACAGGAAGTTCACCACGCCCGCGACCGCATCCGATCCATAGACCGCCGACGCACCGCCGGTGATCACCTCGACGTTGGACAGCAATGCAGGCGACAGCGTGTTGAGATCGATCGTGCCCTGCACGTCGGATGGCTGCAGCCGGCGCCCGTCGAACAGGATCAGCGTACGTGACGGCCCCAATCCGCGCAGGTTGGCGCTGGACCGTGCGCCACCCGCGGCGCCGCCATAGGTGTTGAGCGTGCCACTCTGGGAATTCAGCGAGGCCTGGAACTGCGGCAATGCATTCAGCGCCTGCTCGACGGTGGTCGGACCGGTATCCTGGACGAAATCCTGATTGATCGTCGTTATGGGGCTTTCGGCGATGAAGTCCCGCCGCGCGATACGCGACCCGGTGACAACAACCTCGCCGCTTTCCTGAACTGCGTCAGGCGCCGGTGTCGGTGATACCGATGCTTCCTGGGCGGCGGCGGGTACGGCGAGGCCAGCCATGCAGGCCCCAAGCAACAAGCGACTGCGCAGTCCCGTCATGGCGGTAAACCTCTCCCTGTTGGCGATGCTGCTCGCCTTTCACCGGCCTCTTCGGGCCGCGCTTCAAGGGTGAAAGCAGATCAACCGACGGTCAAGCTTGTTTTTATGTTGGCCGAACTTGGATGCGCTGCAGCGACAGGCCTGGCGCGGATTCACAAGGGGATTCTCTGCCGCGTTGCCGCTGGCGCATGATGCTGCCACAAGTCTGATCACATTTGTATGATCAGGAGAGTATATGCACCCGTCTCGTCGCGTGGTTCTGGGCTCCGGGGCGGCGCTGATGGGCGCCGCGGCGTTGGGTGGTCCGGCGGAGGCTGCGGCCGCGGAGGCGCCGGTCCGCAGCGTCGAGCGACTGGCCGACTGGCGCTTCCACTTGGGCCACGCCGCCGATCCCGAGCGCGACTTCGGTTGGGGGCGCCATCAGCGCACATTCGCCAAGGCGGGCGCCGCCACCGCCGACGCCGCGCAGCCGGCCTATGACGACCGGCACTGGCGCCAAGTGGTGGTGCCGCACGATTGGGCCGTGGAACTGCCCTTCGCCCGCCCCGCGCTGCCCGCGCTCAAGGACATGGAGGACATGGCTGCGGCGCACGGTTTCAAGGCAATCGGGCGCGGCTTTCCGGAGAACAGCGTTGGCTGGTACCGCTGCCCGATCGCAGTGACCGCGGCGGACCGCGATCGCGTGCTGTGGCTGGAGTTCGACGGGGTGTTCCGTGCCGCCACCGTGTTCATCAACGGCTATGTCGTCGCCACCAGCGAGAGTGGGTATGCGCCGTTTCGCGCCGAGATCGGCGACTTCCTGGACTATGACGGCGGCCCCAATGTCGTGGTCGTGCGGGCGGATGCATCCTTGGGCGAGGGGTGGTTCTACGAGGGCGCAGGCATTTATCGCCACGTCGACCTGGTCCGGGCGTCGGGCGTGCACGTGCCGCAATGGGGCGAGGTAGTGCGCAGCGACGTGGAAGAGGGCGGCGCGCGGGTGCGGGTAACCACCGAGGTGCGCAATGCCGGCACCGCGGCCGCGCAGGTGATGGTCCGCCGGCGCGTGTTGGACGGCGAAGGGCGCGAGGTCACCGCGCTTCCCGACCAGCCGGTCTCCGTCGCGCCCGGTGCGACGATTGAGGCGGCAGGCGAGACGCTGCTGCGCGCGCCCGCCTTGTGGGCGCCGGACACGCCCAACCTGTACCGGGTCGCGACCGAGCTGCTGGTCGGCGGCGCAGTGACTGATCAGGTGGAGACCCGCTTCGGCGTGCGCGCAATCCGCTTCGACGCAGCGCGGGGCTTCCTGCTCAATGGCCGCTCGGTCAAGCTGCTGGGCACCTGCAACCACCAGGACCATGCCGGCGTCGGCACCGGCATCCCCGATGCGCTCCACGCCTGGCGGATCGACCAGCTCAAGGAAATGGGCTCCAACGCCTGGCGGAGCGCCCACAATCCGCCGGCCGCCGCCTTCCTGGACCTGTGCGACGCGAAGGGCATGATGGTGATCTGCGAGACGCGCCGTAACAGCACCGATCCGGTCGCCACGAACGAGCTCGAGCGCATGATTCGCCGCGACCGCAACCATCCGAGCGTGATCCTCTGGTCTCTGGGCAACGAGGAGCCGCATCAGGGCACCGAGCGGGGGGCGCGGATCACCCGCGCGCTCCAGGCGCGGGTGCGCGAACTCGATCCCACCCGCGCGACGACCTTCGCGCTTGACAACAGCTGGGACAAGGGCGTCGGTCGCGTCGTCGACGTGGTCGGTTTCAACTACCGCACCGACCAGATCGAGGCGTTCCACACAACGCACCCGGAGGTGCCGGTATACGGCTCCGAGACGGGCAGCACCGTCTCCACCCGCGGCGCCTACGCGACCGACACGGCCGCGCACGTGGTGCGCGCCTATGACACCGAGCATCCCTGGTGGGCATCGACCGCAGAGGCATGGTGGACGATCGCGGCGGAGCGGTCCTACATCGCCGGCGGGTTCATCTGGACCGGCTTTGATTACCGCGGCGAGCCGACGCCCTATCCCGAGTTTCCCAGCATCTCGAGCTACTTCGGCGTGCTCGACACCTGCGGCTTCCCCAAGGACAATTACCATTATTATCGCGCCTGGTGGCGGCCGGACGTGCCGCAGGTCCACCTGTTGCCGCACTGGACGTGGCTGGGGCGCGAGGGCGAGCCGGTCGAGGTGTGGGTCCACGGCAATTGCGCGGAGGTCGAGCTGCTGCTCAACGGCCGCTCGCTGGGGCGCAAGCCGATGCCGCGCAACCGCCATCTCGCCTGGAGCGTGCCCTATGCGCCGGGCAGGCTGGAGGCGCGCGGCTATGACAACGGCCGGGTAACCGCGCGCGACCTGCGCGAAACCGCGGGTGCGGCCGCGGCGCTGCGGCTTTCCAGCGACCGGCGGATGCTGCGCGCGAGCGGGGGCGACGTGGCGATCCTGCGCGCGGAGGTGGTGGATGCGCGCGGGCGCCCGGTGCCCGATGGCGCCGACCTGATCCGCTTCAGCGTATCAGGTCCCGCTGACGTGATCGGCGTCGGAAATGGCGATCCGACCAGCCTGGAGCCGGACCATGCCAGGGAGCGCCGCGCGTTCCACGGCCTTGCCCAAGCGCTCGTCCGTACCCGGCGGCGGGCCGGCCCGATCACCGTCAGTGCCGAGGCGCCCGATCTGACATCGGCGCAGATGCGGTTGATCTCGGCGCCGGATTGACGGACTACAAAGTCGCATTTATCAGACAAGTGCGATGAAGCTCCCGCCGAGGAGCGTCGCAGGGATGGAGGGGGTAGCGTGAAGACACGGGCGATGTTGCTGGCGGCCGCGAGCCTGGCACTGCCGGGGATGGCTTGGGCGCAGGCGGACAATCCGGCGAGCAGCCAAGGTGGCGAAACCAGCGCGGTGCAGCCCGGGAATGACACCGCTCAGGCGCCCGCGCCGGATCAGGAGGCTGCGCCCGAGGACATCAGCGGCGACATCGTCGTCACCGGCTTCCGCCAGTCGCTGCGCACCTCCATCAACCAGAAGCGCAATGCCGATCGCGTCGTCGAGTCGCTCGCTGCCGAGGACATCGGCAAGTTGCCCGAGGCAAGCATCGCCGAGTCGCTCGCCCGCTTGCCCGGCCTCGCTACCAATCGTGATCGCGGCAACGGTACGCAGATCTCGATCCGTGGCCTCGGCCCCAACCTCGTCAACACGCTGCTCAACGGCCGCGAGATCGTCTCCGCCGAGGCGAGCCGCAACGTCCGCTACGAGCAATATCCGGCCGAGCTGATCAACGGCGCGTCGGTGTTCAAGTCGCCCACCGCATCGCAGGTGGAAGGCGCGATCGCCGGGCAGGTGGACCTGCGCACGCTCAAGCCGCTCGACTTCACCGACACGCGCGTGGTGCTCAACGCCCGCGCGATCTACAGCGACCTTGCCGAGGACGTGCAGGACACCGCACCCTGGGGCTGGATCGGCAGCGCCTCGCTGGTGACCCAGCTGCTCGACGATACCCTGGGCCTGGCGGTCGGCTATTCGGGGCGGCGCCAGTCGGTCGCCACCGTGCGGACCAACATCTTTCGCTACACCAACAGCTTCGCCGACCTTGATGGCGACGGGCTGGGCGATGACAACATCCCGTTCGGCTTCGAGGGACTGGCGCGCGGCGGCGACGACATCCGCCACGGTGCGCTCGCCGCGGTGCAGTGGCGGCCGAGCTCCACCTTCGAGGTCAACGGCGACTTCTTCTACAGCCACGTCAAGTTCGACGAGACCCAGCGCGGCTTTCGCGTCGAGAACCTGCCGTTCGGCAACACGCTGAGCGGCGGGCAGGGCATCACCATCGACCGGGACGGCACGTCGCAGGGCTATATCACCGGCATCACCACGCAGAATGCCGGCACCGATTTCGGCCAGGTGGTGCGCGGGGTGAACGAGCTGTTCTTCTTCAAGGACGACCTGTACGCCGGCGGCCTCAACGCCACCTGGCGTCCAGAGGGTTGGGTGATCTCCGCCGATGGTGGCTATTCCACCACCCGCCGCGACCAGCAGTTCCTGACCCTGCGCACCGAGCCGTTCGGGGTGGTGCCGACCACCAGCTTCGTCTCGGGCAACGACAGCGTGCCGCGCTTCTCGGTCGATGCGGACTTCGCCGATCCCAGCGTGTTCCGGATCGCCGATTTCCAGATCCCGGAGAACGGCGGCGGCGCGCCGATCATCAACGACGAGCTGCTGACCGTGAGCGGCGACGTCCAGCGCGAGATCGGCCAGGGCCCGCTCGCCGCCATCCGCTTCGGCGCGCGTTACACCGACCGCACCAAGGACTATACCCAGCGCACCCAGTTCGGCTTCCTCGATCCCGCTACGCGGGTGTCGACGCCGACGTCGCTGCTCAACGATCCCTATGAGTTCCAGGGTAAGTATTCGGGGCTGCCCTCCGTTCAGTCGATCGACATCCTGAAGGCGGTGGAAACGCTGTTCGGCCCGATTGCGCCCTTCACCTCAGACTTCGACCGCCGGTCGAGCTGGGAAGTAAGCGAGACGACGCTGGCGGGCTATGGCCAGGTCGATCTCGACGGCCGGCTGTTTGGGATGGATTTCACCGGCAACATCGGTCTGCGCGTGGTCAACACCGAGACGCTGTCGCGGAGCGAGCTGGTCGAGCAGACCCAGCAGCCCGACGGCTCGGTTACGCTGGACATCACCCCGGTGGCGGTGCGCAACGAGTTCACCGACTGGCTGCCCAACCTCAATCTCACCTTCAAGCCGACGGACAAGCTCCAGGTCCGGCTGGGCGCGAGCAAGGCGATCGCGCGCTCGCCGCTCGACGACCTCAACGCGGGCTTCGGCGTGTTCACCTTCGGCGCGCCGAGCGCATTCGGCGGCAACCCGCTGCTGGAGCCGTTCCGCGCCAACCAGCTCGACGCCACGGTGGAATGGTATTTCGACCGCGACAGCGCGCTGACCATTTCGGGCTTCTACAAGGATCTTGACACCTTCATCGTCCAGCAGGTGACCAGCATCGTGGTGCCCGATCCCGCCGGCGGGCCGGACCTGGAGGGCACGTTCCGCCAGCCGGTCAACGGCCGCGGCGGGACGATCAAGGGCTTCGAGGTGCTGTTCCAGAAGGCGTTTACCTTCCTGCCCGCGCCGTTCGACGGCCTGGGCGTGTACCTCAACTACAGCTACACCGACAGCGACATCTCCGTGGAGGAGAATGACAATGCGCTGGGCGCCATCCAGCTGCCCGGCCTGTCGAAGCACGTCGGCAATGCGACGCTCTATTATAGCAAAAGCGGGTTCGAGGCGCGCGTCGCCTTCCGCTACCGCTCGGAATACGCGACCGAGCTGGGCGACACCGACCGCATCCTGTTCACCGCGCCCGAGAGCGTGCTCGACTTCCAGACCAGCTACGAATTCGGCAAGGACTCGCCGCTCGCCGGGGTGCGTCTGCTCGCGCAGGCCAACAACCTGACCGACGAGCCGTTCGAAACCTATTATGGTGATCGCCGGCTCCAAGGCCGCTACGAGCGGTTCGGACGGCGCTTCCTGTTCGGCGTGGGGTACCAGTTCTGATGCGCGCCGCGCTTACGCTCGCTGCCTTGCTTCTTCCCGCCACGGCGCTGGCGGGGGCGCCCGTGCCGCGACCGGCGAACGGGCTGTGGCTCGGCGCCGATCTGTCCTACGTCAACGAGATGGAGGATTGCGGCGCAATATATCGCGCCGCCGGCAAGCCGGTCGATCCGTTCGCCTTGCTCGCGCAGAAGGGCGGGAACATCGTGCGTGTGCGCATCTGGAACGATGCGAAGTGGACCAAGTACAGCGACCTCGCCGACGTAACGAGAACGATCCGCCGCGCCAAAGCGGCGGGGATGCAGGTGCTGCTCGACTTCCATTACTCGGACGATTGGGCGGACGGCGAGAAGCAGATCGCGCCTGCCGCCTGGGCGAAGCTCGACACCGCCGCGCAGGCGAAGGCGCTGCACGATTACACGCTGGACGTGCTGCGCCGGCTCGACGCTGAAGGGCTGATGCCCGAGATGGTGCAGGTGGGCAACGAGACCAATCCGGAGCTGATGGGCGGGGTCAAGGAACGGCCGATCAACTGGCAGCGCAACGCGCTGCTGCTTAATGCCGGGCTGAAGGCGGTGCGCGAAGCGGGGCAGGCGGCGAAGATCGCGCCGAGAATCATGCTCCACATCGCCCAGCCCGAGAATGCCGAGCCGTGGTTTGCCGCCGCCAAGCAGGCGGGGCTCACCGATTATGACGTGATCGGCCTCAGCTATTACAAGAAATGGTCGACCCGCTCGATGGCGCAGCTGGGCGAGGCGATCGCGCGGCTCAAGGCGACGTACGGCAAGGACGTGGTGGTGGTGGAGACCGCCTATCCCTTCACCAACGACAATGCGGACAAAGCGCCCAACCTGCTCGGCCCGGACACTTTGGTCGACGGCTATCCGGCGACGCCGGAGGGGCAGCGCAAGTATCTGATCGATCTCACCCAGACGGTGGTCGACAGCGGTGGCGTGGGACTGGTCTATTGGGAGCCCAACTGGGTTTCAACCAAGTGCCGCACGCGCTGGGGCCAGGGATCGAACTGGGAGAATGCCGCCTGGTTCGATTTTCGGGGAGAGGCGCTGCCCGCCTTCGACTTCCTGTCGCGGCGATATGTGCGCCGACCCTGACAGGCGTGACGTGACAGGCGCGGCGGCTTTGGACACAAGGGTGCGATGAGCGGATCCCTGGAGCTTGGCGAACCCGTGCCGCGCGATCGCATCGGGCGCAATCTCACGCACGGCATGCTCGACCTGCTCGGCAAGGCGATCGTCACCGGGCATTACCAGGACCGGCCGTTCCCGACCGAGGCGGAGATCGCGCGCGCGCATGGCGTGAGCCGCTCGGTCACGCGGGAGGCGGTCAAAATGCTGACCGCCAAGGGCCTGGTCAGCGCACGGCCGCGCCAGGGCACGGTGGTGGAGCCCTCCGCCAGCTGGAACCTGTTCGACACGGACGTGCTGCGCTGGTTGCTCGAACGCAAGTTCTCGGTCGACCTGCTGCGCCAGTTCAACCAGCTGCGGTTCGCGATCGAGCCCGAGGCGGCGGCGCTGGCCGCGGAGTTCCACGACGCGGCCAGTCTCCAGCAGATCGAGCACGGCCTGGCGCAGATGGCATCGGCCGAGCATGGGTTTGCCGACACCCTTGAGGCGGATATCGCGTTCCACGTCGCCATCCTGCGGGCCTCGAAAAATCCCTTCTATGCCCAGTTCGAAGCGGTGGTGGCGACGGCGCTTCACACTTCCATCGGCTTCACCAACCGGATCAAGGGCCATACTGCCAATGTTCCGGATCATGCCGCAGTCCTGACCGCGATCAAGGCACGTGATCCCTTTCAGGCAAGGCTGGCCATGCAGAAGATTGTCGGTGATGTTCTTCAGCTCATCCGGGCAAATTGCTGAAGCATGATTCGCGCCTGACCGCTTGCGAATGGCCGGGTCCGGTCATGGTGACCACGCCGATCGTGTCGGGCTAGCCACCGAATGTGCCGGCCAGCACACGCCACCGCGCCGACGCGTGTAGCCGATCAGCGCCTTGTGCCCCGCCAGCATGCTTGGCCGCAGCAACGTGATTAGCACAGCAGGTCTCGCCCTGATCCAGCAGCTCATCGCGCGGCTTGCGATTGCGAGTGGATAGCAATACGGCTCTCGGCACAATCGGGGGTGAAAGCATGAAATTCTTAACGGGCGTTCTGATGGCGGCGGCGACGTGGCCCATGGCGGGCGCAGCGCAGATGTCGGGTGCGTCGACCGTCCAGCGTGAGGCCGAGGATGCTGCGGACTCGGGCCTGCAGCGCGGCGATATCGTGGTCACCGCGACCGGGCGCTCGACCGCGAGCTCGTCAACCAAGACCGACACGCCGATCATCGAATCGCCGCAGACGATCTCCGTGATCAGCCGGGACGAGATCGACCTGCGTGCCTCGCCCACCATCGCCGATGCGCTGAGCTACACCGCCGGCGTGCAGGCTGAAGCGTTCGGACTGGATAGTCGGGTCGACGAGGTCTCGGTTCGCGGCTTTGGCGCAGGCGGCTTCTCGTCCAACAACAACTTCGTCGATGGCCTGCGTCTGCCCACCGGCGGGCAGTGGACCCGCCCCGGATTCGACACCTTTGCGCTGCAGCAGCTCGAAGTGCTGAAGGGGCCGTCCGGTGCGCTCTACGGCCAGTCGGCCCCGGGCGGGATCGTCAACATCGTCAGCAAGCGGCCGAGTTTCGCCCCGCACGGCGAGGTGCTCCTTCAGGGAGCCGGCTACACCGGCCTGAACAAGTGGACGTACCAAGGCGCCGGCGATGTCACCGGGCCGCTCACCGACACGCTGGCAGCGCGCGTGGTGGGGCTCGCGCGATATGGCGACACGCAGGTCGACGACGTCAGGATCGGCCGCCAGTACATTTCCCCCAGTGTCACCTGGAAACCGGGCGAGAACACCACCTGGACGCTGCTGGGCCAGTACCAGCGGGACGAGGGCGGTGCGACGTTCCAGTTCCTGCCGCGGATCGGCGCGCTTGTTCCCGCCAACGGCGGCTACATCGACCAGAATGCGAACATCGGCGAACCGGGCTGGAATACGTTCGATCGCAACCAGTACCTTGCCGCGAGCTTCTTTGAGCAGCGCTTCGGCGACGGCCGCTTCGCGCTGCGCAACAACACGCGCTACACGCATCTCGACACGCTGTACCGTGTGGTGGTGCTCGCCGGCGATACGCTGACCACCTGCCCGGCGACGATCGTCGGCTGTATTCCCGGGCAGACGATCAACCGGCGTGCCGTTCAGGGCGTGGGCGAGTCGGACGGCTGGGCAACGGACACGCAGTTGGAAGCACGGGTGAGCACCGGCCCGGTGGAGCACGTCCTTCTCGGCGGATTCGACTATTTCAACACCCAGTGGCAGCATTATCGCGACTTGGTGAACGGGGCGCTGGTGTTGCCGGTGCTGGACATCCTGGATCCGGAGCCGCGTGGCAGCGCCGGCTTCGCGGGTGCTTTGTCGCCGCAAATCTACGTGGAAACCGAGAGCTCGCAGAAAGGGGCCTATTTCCAGGACCAGCTTTCCTGGGGCAATCTGCGCGTCACCGTCGGCGGGCGATATGACTGGGCGCGGGACAATACCTACAATCCGATCAATGCGCGCCGCTACATCAACGACAACGAGAAGTTCACCTGGCGTGCGGGCGCAGTCTACCTGCACCCGTCCGGGCTGGCGCCCTATGTCAGCTACGCCACCAGCTTCCTGCCGCAGGTGAGCGACCCTTCCACCAGCCTGAACGGCGTGCCGTTCGTGCCCACCACCGGACAGCAATGGGAAGGCGGCCTGCGCTACCAGGGCGGCCGTGGCATCTATGTGACACTTGGCGGCTACCAGATCACCCAGCAGAACATCGTCACCCCCGACCCGAACGGTACGCTCTGCGGCACCAGTACCTGCCAGGTGCAGACCGGCGAGGGCCGCATCCGCGGTGTGGAGTTGGAGGCGAAGGTGAATCTGCCGTGGGGCATGGCGGTGATCGCGGCGGGATCGCGCCAGTGGAGCGAGATTACCGAGTCCACCGCCACCTACACGCTTCCCGGCGTTACCGGGCCCCTGCGGCAGCAGGGCAATGATCTGGCGCAGGTCCCGTCATGGCTGGCGTCGTTGTTCCTGGACCAGCGGATCCGCTCCGGGCCGCTCGCGGGCCTGGGTTTCGGCGGTGGTGTGCGCTACACCGGTGCGAGCTGGGGAGACACCAACAACACGCTGCGGATCCCGGACTATACTTTGTTCGACCTGTTTGTCCGCTACGACCTTGGGGTCGCCGATCCGGCGCTGCGCGGACTGACGCTATCGGTGAACGGCCGCAACATCGCCGACAAGCGCTTCGTGGCGACCTGCACCGCCACGTCCGCCTGCTACTACGGCCAGGGCCGCAGCGTGATCGCACGACTGCAATACCGGTGGTGAGCGCGGTGCGGGCGGTGCTGCTTTCCAGCCTGCTGGCCGCTTTGCCGGTGCAGCCGGACGCAGAGGCGGCTCCGAGCGTCCCGCTGCCGGCCTACACGCTACCGAACAGCGCTGTGTTCGAGGTGCCGGGTGGCGCGGGTGACCGGTATCGCATCTCCGTCGCTTGGCCGGACGGCGCGCCGCCGCCGGGCGGCTGGCCCGTGCTGTACGTCCTCGATGGCGAGGATAATTTCGCCATCGCTGTGCTGACCGCCCGACGGCTGGCGCGAGCCGGTGCGCGCAGCGGCGTGGATGCGGGCGTGATCGTCGGCATCGACGCGGGCGCGCTGCCCCGCCGGGTGCGCGACTACACGCCGGCGACGCCCGGCTGGACGATCCCCGCCGGACGGCCTGCCAGCGGGCTGGCGACAGGCGGCGGCGAAGCATTCCTGAATCTGCTTGCCGAACGCGTGCAACCTGCCGTTCGGGCGCGATGGCGCGTGGATCCGGCGCGCGAGACACTGGCGGGGCACAGCTTCGGCGGGCTGCTCGCGCTCCACGCCGCCATGACCAGATCAGCCATGTTCGACCGGGTCGTCGCGGTCAGCCCGTCGACATGGTTCGGCGACGGACTGCTGCTGCGGGAGGCCGGGTCCGCCTCGCAGCCGGCCCTCGCACTGATCGCTGAGGGTGAACGGGGCGAAGCCGCATCGGCGCTGGCGGCGCAGATCGGTAGAGCCCGCTTCCTGCCGCTGCCGGGGCAGGACCACGGCGCCACCATGCTCGCCGCGATGGCGCCGACGATTGCCTTCGCCTTCGGGAGGGCGACGAAGTGATCCTCGCTTGGCTGGCGGCGCTCGCCCTGCTCGTCGGGCCGATCGCTCTTTATCTCGCGTCGCCACACCAGGTTCTGTTGCCCGGCCACGTCCGGCGGCGACGTGCCTGGGCCTGGGGAGGCGCCGCCACGCTTGTGCTGGCGCTCGCGCTGCTGCTGGCCGTGCAGGGGCCGGCCACGGCGGTGTTCACCTGGATGACGGCGGCAATGCTGGTGTGGAGCATCGTGCCGGTGGCGGCGCGCTGGTGGCGATTTCGCCGGGAGACCCTATGACCGGCGATCGGGCGCTCACCAGCCGGGACTGGTTCGGCAAGGTTTCCGCAGCGACGGTGCTCGGCTTCACGCTGGCGATCGCACTCACCTGCACGTTTGCCTTCCTCTTCTCGGAAGGCGACGGCTATTTCACCGCGCAGGGACAGATCGCCATGTGGCTGGTGTCGCCGATCTGGTGTGCGTTGCTCGGCTTCTGCTTCCTGTTCCGCAGCGGTGCGCGCGCCTGGGGATTGCTGGCACTCGCCAATGTCGCAGCCTGGGCGCTTTATGCCGCCGCTCGCCTGCTCGTGGGCTGACCCTCATGCGAACCGATGTCATAAAGACCTACAAGGATGTCCACAGCTGGGTCGGCATCATCGCCGGGCTCGCGCTGTTCATCGCCTTCTACGCCGGCGCGATCACCATGTTCGAGGAGCCGCTGAACCGCTGGGCGTCCGCGCCCACGCGGATCGCGCCGCCGGTCTCGCTCGATCGCACGCCCGAACTGGTCGACACGCTGCTGCGCACGCATCCGGAGGCGCGCACCGCCTACACCATCCATCTCGCCACGGGGCCGGACATGCCGGCTCGGGCCAGCTGGACAACCGGCACGCGCCGGGCGCCCGGGCCGACCTGGCTGGCCGCGCTCGCTCCCGACGGATCGCTCCAGGTCGTCAAGCAGATACCCTCGCCCGTCGCGCAGTTCGTCGATGTGCTGCACCAGCAGGTCGGCCTGCCTTTCTCCCATGCAGTGTCGATGCCGATCATGGGCGTGATCTCCCTTCTCTATGCGGTGGCGATCATTTCCGGCGTGATCGTGTTGTTGCCCAGCCTGGCCAAAGACCTGTTCGCGCTTCGTTTCGGTAAGAACCTGAAGCGTATGTGGTTAGACGTACACAATGTGCTCGGGCTGTTCAGCCTGCCATTCCACATCATCATGGCGCTGACGGCAGTGATCTTTGCGTTTCACGACCAAATCTATGCAACACAGGGGGCCGTGCAGCAGATTGGAACCTCGCAAGCGGAGCGCCGCGAATCGCCGCCCGGCGGCCCCAAGACTCCACCGTCTCTTGAAGCTGTGAGCGGCACCCTCTCTCCCGCCGAGCTCCAGCGGCGGCTGGCACAGAGCATGCCGGGTTTCCAACTCCGCACGATCAGCTACGAATATAACGAGAAAGAGGGCCCGCACGGCCACATCGCCGGCATCGACCCGCGCTACGGTGCCCGTGCGCCGACTTACGGCATGGGTGAGATCGATACCCGTACGGGCGCCATATCGGAAGCAGACTATCTGCCCGGAAAACAGGGGCCATGGTTCGCGACCGTCACGTCGTTCTTCACCCTCCATTTCGGCAGCTTTGGCGGTGCTCCGGTGCGCTGGGCCTATTTCTTTCTCGGCCTTGCGGGCGCGTTCCTGTTCTACTCGGGCAACCTTCTGTGGATCGAAAGCCGACGCAAACGGGAGCGCAAGGCCGGCGCCATCGAACAGTCCCGCTCGACCAAGGTGCTCGGTGCGCTGACCGTCGGCGTGCCACTGGGGTGCATTGCAGGCACCTCCTTGACGATCGCGGCGGCGAAGTGGCTCCCGGCGGACCTCGCCGAGCTGGGCGCCTGGCATAGCCGGATCTACTACGTTATCTTCCTCGGCGCGGTCGCCTGGGCGTTCCTGCGCGGCGCGGCGCGGAGCGGCACGGACTTGCTGTGGTTCGCCGCGGCCGCGACCGCGGTAATACCGCTCACCACCGCGGTTTCGGTGACAGTCGACGCTGGCGGGGGTTACGACGGGCCGAGCCGCTTGGTCGATGTCGTCGCCGCTGGTGGGGCATTCTCGCTCGCCATGATCGCACGGGCGGCCGGGCGCCGGGCGCGCGCAGGACCTCGCGACAGCATCTGGTCCACCGTTCGTACCGTGGGGGCGTGATCCGGCTGGTAAAGACGCTGGGGCAATTCAAGATCGGCTCGTCACGGTCGCATCGCTGGACTTGATCCAGCCAAGCTGAAGCGCCTTCCCTGCGAGGGCCGAACCCGGCATTGGGTCGCCTGCAACGGGAGCCCGGCCTCTGCTTTGAAAGGTGCGCTTCGGCAGACCGGGATCAGCGGAGCGGCCGCTGACCAACCTTCGCGACCGTGCCCGACATGAGTTGCCGTGACAGGCTATCGGCGGCGGACACATAGGCGGGGCCCCCGCAGACCGTCCAAGACTGGGGAAGGCTCAGGCGCGGGATGCGGGCGAGGACCGGATGGTGGAGCATCTCGGTGCCCTGGTCCTCAATCCGGTCGGTCGCGCTCTCGACGATCAGGGCATCGGGCCGGGCAAGCGCCATCTGTTCGAGCGGCAGGCGCGAGAGCGTCCCACGACCGAGCCGTGCAGCGAGGTTGACGAGCCCCACCCGGCGCATGAGGTCGTCGACGAGCGTGCCCGTGCCGGTCAGGAAGCCGCGGCGCTGGTAGTAGGCCGCGACCCGCCCTCGGCCGGGCGCGCGCGGCAGTGCGGCGAGCTGTGCGTCCATGCGGCGGATCAGCGCCTCGCCCCGCTCGGGATGGCCAACCGCGACGGCGACCTTGCGAACCTGCGTGACGATGTCGGCGTAGCTCTCCGCGCTCGGCAGGTCGAGCGTCGCGATGTTGCGGCCCTTGAGCTGCGCCATCGTTGCGCGCCGGCGCCCGGGCGTGGCGATGAGCAGGTCGGGGCGGAGCGCCAGCACGTCCTCCGCCGAGCCCCGTGAAACCGGGACCCGGGCGGCGCGGCCGGCCGCCGCCGACATCTGCGGATCGCGCGCAAAGCGGGTCAGCGCCACGATCTGTCCCGGATCGGCGAGTGCAAGCAGGTACTGGTCGGCACACAGGTTGAGCGACACGATTCGCTGTGGACGCGCGATCGGTGCGGCGCCGAGCAGCAGCAGGAGCGAAAGGGTGGCGAGCGGTCGCATCATTTCACTTTGCCTTGCCGCCGGTCGCCGCGCTAGGGCGGCCGCACCCGGGACGCATCCACGCGACGGGATGGCCGATCGCGAAGGGCGAGGCGTTGAACGAGACGAGACGTTGGCTGCTGCCGGCGCTGATGATGATCGTGCTGGTCGCCGTGGTCCTGTCGGTCGCGGTCGGAAGCGCGGCAATTCCGCCCAGCCAGGTGCTCGCCGCGCTCACCGGCGCGGGTGATCCGGTGATCCGCTTGATCGTCGTCGAGCTGCGGGTGCCGCGCGCGCTGCTCGGGCTGCTGGTCGGCGCGGTGCTCGGGCTCGCCGGCGCGGCGCTCCAGGGCTACCTCCGCAATCCGCTCGCCGAGCCGTCGGTGCTCGGCGTGTCGAACGGCGCGGCGCTCGGCGCGGTGATCGCACTCTACTTCGGCCTGGCGGGGGCGAGCGTCGTTGCGCTGCCGCTGCTGGCGATCGCGGGCGCGCTCGCCGGTCTAGGGGCGCTGTTCGCGCTGGCCGGACGCTCGGAAAGCCCGCTCACCGTGATCCTCGCCGGCATCGCGATCAGCACGCTGGCGGGCGCGGCGATCAGCCTGGCGCTCAACCTGTCGCCCAATCCGTTCGCGGCCATGGAGATCACCACCTGGCTGCTCGGCAGCCTGGAGGACCGCTCGTTCGCGCATGTGCTGACCGCGTTGCCGGCCGTCGCGATCGGCGCGGCGCTGCTCGCCTGGGACGGGCGCGCGCTCGACGCGCTGACGCTGGGCGAGGACGGGGCGGCGGCGCTGGGGGTGAACCTGCGCCGGACGCGGGCGCGGCTGCTGCTGGGGGTGGGAATCGGCGTCGGCGGCGCGGTCGCGGTATCGGGGGCTATCGGCTTCGTCGGGCTGATCGTGCCGCATCTCGTCCGGCCGTTGACCGACCGCAGCCCGTCAACGCTGCTGTGGCCGAGCGCGCTGGCGGGCGCGGCGCTGCTGCTCCTTGCCGATGTGATGGTGCGGGTGATCCCGACCGGGAGCGAGCTGCGGCTCGGCGTGGTCACGGCGTTCCTGGGCGTGCCGGTGTTCCTGGTTCACCTGATGCGCGAGCGGCGGCTGTGGTGAGGCTGGCGCTGGAGGACGTGCGGGTCGCGCTGAGTGGGCGCGCGGTCGTGCGCGGGGTCTCTGCGCAGCTGGAAAGTGGCGCGCTGGTCGGGGTGCTCGGCCCCAACGGTGCGGGCAAGTCGACGCTGGTGCGCGCGCTGCTCGGCCTGGTGCCATGCGAGGGCTGCGTGACGATC